>CAUJJI010000234.1 GCA_963205265.1 Pseudomonadota bacterium | reverse complement strand
CCCGCCTGCGCACGACCGGTGCTCGAGGCACTGGCGCGGACCAGCGAGGAAACCGTCATGCTCGGCATCCTGTCCGGGGAGGCGCCGGACATGTTCTATGCCGACGTGATCGAATCCGCCGCGCCGATCCGCTTCACCCTGGCGATCGGCGATCGCCGTCCGCTCTACTGTGCCGCCTCGGGCAAGGCGGCCCTCGCTTTCATGCCACTGCAAACGCAGGCCGATTACCTCGCGCGGACCGAATTCGCGGCCTTTACGCCGACGACGAGCCGCAAGTCCGACATGCCGGCCCTGCTGCAGGCCATTGCCCGGACCGGAATTGCGTTCGACGACGGCGGCAAGGTCGCCGGCGCCAGCGGCATCGCCGGCCCGGTCTTCGGCCGGCACGGCGAGGTCCTCGGCGCGGTCTCGGTAGCGGGCCCTTCCGAACGCATCGCCGCCCAGCGCCGGCGCCTGGAGCCGCTGGTGAAAGCCGCGGGCGAGCAGATCTCGCGCCTGTGCGGCTTCGGCGAGGCCTACCCGCCGCCGCGATAGCGGGTCGAGCCGGGACGACGAAGGATCCCCCCCATGGGGGAGGAGCTGTCCGCTCGCTCCGGTTGCGAAGGCCGCGCAGCACGGTTTGACCTGCCGTCGGCAACCTGCTAACAAGGTGATCAACAAGCAGGCTCGAAGACCCGAGGTAGACGATGGCTGACACATATCGCATTCCGATCATCGCCCGCGGCAAGCTGATCGAACCCGGCGACGACGCGGTCGAGTTCAAGGGCCGCGGCGGTGCAATGTTCCTGGCGCCCGACCCGCACAAGCACATCCACGACCTCGTGCTGGGCAACCCGGTGCTGCTCGCCGATCTCCAGGCCACGCCGACGCGCGACATCATCGCTTTCCTTGCCGAGGCCGGCAAGCGGCTGCGGCTGGAGGACAATCCCTACCTGCAGGAAAGCTTCGCTCTGGCCCTGCGCGCCGGCGGCCTCGCCGAGCCGATCCTGCGCGGCGTCTACGACGACCTGCCGCACATGTTCGATGCCGAGGCCATGTTCGCCCTGGTCGACAGCACGATCGGCATCGACTACCTCGACGGCTGGGTGCCCTCGCCCACCGGGCCGCATTGCCGCGTCCGCGCGGTCGGCACGCGCCAGCTGCACATCACCGCCGGCAACGTCCCGGTCGTCGCCGCGCTGACGATCGTGCGCGGGGCGCTGACCAAGTCCGACATCCTGATCAAGTCGCCGTCGAACGACCCGCAGACTGCCAACGCGATCATGCGCACCCTGCTCGACATCGATCCCGCCCACCCGGTCTGCAAGCACGTTGCGGTCGCCTATTGGAAAGGCGGCGACGAATTCATGGACTCGCAGATCGTCCGCACCAATCGCATCGACAAGATCACCGCCTGGGGCGGGATGAGCTCGGTCAAGCACATCCAGAAGTTCCTCACCCCCGGCATCGACCTCACCGCGCTCAATCCCAAGTTCTCGATGTCGGTGATCGGCGGCGAGGCCCTGGAAAGCGAGACGGCGATGGACGAGGCCGCGACCGGCATTGCCGTGATCTCGGGCTTCTACAACCAGACCGCCTGCGCCAACACCCGGCTGGTCTATGTCGAATGCGGCACCGACGACGAATCGCTCGACAAGCTGGCCGAGCTCGGCCGCAGGATCGTCGCCGCCTACCGGACGCTGCCCGAGGTCATGTCGACGCCTTTCGCGGAACGGAACAAGGATCTCGAGGCCGAGCTGGAAGCCGTGGCGCTGGAGGACGATTTCTACACCGTCATCGGCGACACGCTGACCGGCGGCGTCGTCGTCTCGCGCTTCGCCGACCGCGTCGACTTCTTCGACCAGCTCAACAATCGCGTGGTCAACCTGGTGCCGGTCGAGAACCTGCTCGACGTGGTCAAGTGGTGCGACGACACCACCCAGACCGTGGGCGTCTATCCGGAATCGCTGCGCGACCGCCTGCTCGATCCCTTCGCCCTTGCCGGGGTGCAGCGGCTGGTCCCACTCAAGGGCGGCGATCCGATGCAGATCTTCAAGGACATGCACACCCTGCCCCCCGGCATGCCGCACGACGGCATCGAGCCGCTGCGCCGCAACGTCCGCTGGGTCATCGACCACCGCCCGGTTGCCGAGGCCATGCCGCTCAGCATCGCGGCGGAATGAGCGCCGGCGGGTCCCCTCGCTGAGGGGAGACGGCAGCGCGCGGCGCCGGCATAGGCGCGGCGCTTCCTGCATCGCGGCTCTTGCAGTCCGGCGAAGGCCATCCTATCTCGTCGCCTGCGGGCCGGGCCCCTCTGGCAGCCGATCGCTATCGGCTGCGATGTCGGACCGCATCGAGTGCGCTCGGTGCAGGTCCTTTTGCAGAACCTTTTCGGCGCTCTCGATCGATGACCAACATCGTTTGGAGGCCGTATGGAATTTCTCGAACTTCTCTGGCTCGGCAAGCCGGCGTGGATGTGGCTCGCCTTCCTCGGCGTGGTCGCGGCCATGCTCGCGCTGGACCTCGGCGTATTGCACCGCAAGCAGCGCGAGATCGGCATCGGCGAAAGCCTGGCCATGTCCGCGCTCTACATCGCGCTCGGCCTGGCTTTCGGCGGCTGGGTCTGGTGGCAGCTCGGCGCGACTGCCGGCATGAACTACGTGACCGGATTCGTGATCGAAAAGAGCCTGGCGATGGACAACGTCTTCGTCATTGCCATGATCTTCAGCTATTTCGCCGTGCCCCGGCTCTACCAGCACCGCGTGCTGTTCTGGGGCATCCTCGGCGTCATCGTGCTGCGCGCGATCATGATCGGCCTGGGCGCCGCGCTGGTCACGCAGTTCGGCTGGGTGCTCTATCTCTTCGCCGCCTTCCTGATCTTCACCGGCATCAAGATGTGGATGATGGCCGACACGCCCTACGACGTCGGCGCATCGCCGGTGCTGCAGTGGATCAGGACCCGCTTTCGGGTGACCGACCGGATCGATTCCGAACGGTTCTGGACCCGCCTGCCCGATCCGCGCACCGGCCAGCTCGCCTGGTACATGACGCCGCTGTTCCTGGCGCTGCTGATGGTGGAATTCGTCGACCTGGTCTTTGCCGTCGACAGCGTGCCGGCGATCTTCGCGATCACCACCGATCCGTTCATCGTCTACACGTCGAACATCTTCGCCATCCTCGGCCTGCGCGCGCTCTATTTCGCGCTGGCGGCGATGGTCGATCGCTTCCACTACCTGAAGTACGCGCTGGCCATGCTGCTGGTGTTCATCGGCTCGAAGATCTTCGTCGCCGACGCCCTGGGCCTCGCCAAGATCCCCCCGCCGATGTCGCTGGGCATCACGTTCGCGATCCTGGCCGGCGGTGTCGGCTATTCGCTGTGGAAGACGCGGGACGGAGCCGCTCGGGAGGTGACGGAGGCCTAGCGCCGTTCAGCCGGAGCCGAGCGGCGGCGCCCCTGCCCCGATCCACAGCGCCAGCGCGACTGCGATGGCCAGGCAGGCCAGGAAAGCGACCGCGCCGGCCCGGCGCGGTTCGGCGACGTGGCCGGGGACTTCCCGCCGGCCGGTCAGCATCGGACGGACGAGGTTGTCGCGCTTGACCACGAGGTAATAGGCGATGGCGCCGACATGGACGGCGACCACGGCGAGGATGACGTTGAAGATCACCTCGTGCCATTCGCGCGCGGCGTCGGCGGTCTCGTAGGCGACGAGATGGTTCAGCGGGCCGGATTCGAGCCCGTCGACGTCCTGCGCCACCAGTCCGAGGCCGATCTGCAGCGCCAGCAGGCCGAGCAGGACGAGGACGCTCCACCCGCCCAGCGGGTTGTGCCCCGGCCGCGCGTTCGCCGCCGCTCCCTTGCGGATATAGGCCAGCACGGCCCCGGGGCCCTTGACGAAGCCGGTGAAGCGCGCGCTCTCGCTGCCCAGCAGGCCCCACAGCAGGCGGAAGGCCAGCAAGCCCAGGAAGACGAGCCCGAGCCGCCTGTGCAGTTCCAGATCGCCCTCTTCGCCGCTCCACCACATCGCCGCGAGCAGGACGACGAAGGACCAGTGGACGATGCGGACCGGCAGGTCCCACAGCAGGATGCGCTTGTTCACGGCGAGCGGCCTAGTCTTTCTGGCGGAACTGGTCGTGGCAGCCCTTGCAGGCCGCGCCGACGTTCGCCTGCGCCGCCTTGATCCGGGCGATGTCGCCGCCGGCCGCCGCCTGCACGAGCGCGCCGGTCGCCGTGACGAGCTGGCTGCGCGACTTGTCGAATTCGGCCGGCTTCTGCCAGATGGTCGCCAGCGCCTCGGTCTTGAGGCCGGATTCGGGGCCGGAGCCCTTGGGGAAGCCGTTCGCCACCAGCTGCGCCCTGGTGTTCAGCACCTGCGCGTTGGGCCGGATCACCGCGAGCGAGGGATTGGGCCGCTTGAGCTCGCCCATGATCGCCTTCATCGCCTTGCCCATCTTCTCGAAATTGCCGTGGCGTGCCTTGATCACGTCGGCCATGCCCGCGGCCTGGGCGACGGCTCCGGTCAGGGCGCCTCCGGCCAGGAGCGATGCGGCCAGGATAGCGATTGTCTGCAGTCTCATGCTTCGGCCTCCGAATTGCTGTGCTGCAACATGCGGAATTCGGGATTGCTCGGCAACACCCTTGTCGCAGGCCGGCGCAATAAGCTGAGCGCCACGGAATCAGGGCACAAAAAAGCCGTTTCCGGCAGCTGCAGGAAACGGCGGAAGAAAGTGGCGCGCCCGGAACGATTCGAACGTCCGACCCTCAGATTCGTAGTCTGATGCTCTATCCAGCTGAGCTACGGGCGCGCAGGAGAGGCGCACATAGAAAGGTCCTTCCCGCTTGGCAAGCGCCTAGCGCGATTTTTGGCGAAGGGTCGCAAGCAGCGCTTCGGCCAGCGGATAGTCGAGCGGAGGCATCGCCAGTCCGGCAATCGCTTCGGGCGCGAACCAGGCGATTTCCTCGCCCTCCCGGCAATGGGGTTCGCCGGTCCAGCTGCGGGAAATGTAAAGAAGTATTACGATGCCGGCCGGGCGGTCGGGCGCGCTGCCCGGCCCGCTGGCGAAGCTTGCGGGCTTAAGCGAGCCGCGATCGAGCGTAATGCCGAGTTCTTCGTCCAGCTCGCGCAAAGCCGCGGATTCCAGCGATTCTCCGGCTTCGACCTTGCCGCCCGGGAATTCCCAGAGGCCGCCGTGCTCGGCGCCGAGGCGGCGGCGCTGGAGCAATATCCGGCCCTCCCCGTCGACCAGCGCGACGGCCACCACCAGAAGCGGTGTCGAAAAACTTTGCAAAATAAATGCCCCTCGAAAGGATTTCTTAACCGGGAACAGACGAAAACCCGTCCTACACGCCGTAAAGTGAGAAGATCATGGCTGCAAAATCGATCTTTGCAAAACTCTGTCGCGAGCGGCGCGGGGCGACGACCGTGGAATACGGCCTCATCCTGCTCATGCTCGTGATCGCGATCATATCGGCTCTGCGGGGTGTCGCCGACGAAAACACCGGCATGTGGGCGGTGGTTTCGAGCAAAGCCGCTGATGCCCACGACGGGCATTAAGTAATTATCAAGAAGTATCGAATAACCCTTCAAATGCCCGCGAAGCATCAGCGACACGGACCGGGTAAGGGAAGACTGCAAAACTAGGAGACTGACCATGAAGTTCATCAAGAAGCTGCTCCGCAACGACGAAGGCGCGACCGCCATCGAATACGGCCTCATCGCCGCTCTGATCGCCGTTGCCGCCATCAGCGCCATGCAGGGTCTGGGCAGCCAGCTCGAGACCACCTTCAACACCACCTCTTCGGCGATGGCTGACACCTAATCGCTGAGACAGGTTAGCAAACGATCGGGGCGGCGGGGAAACCTGCCGCCCCTTTTGCTTGTCCTGCCCGCCGCTCAACGCTCCGGGCCTTGGCCGAGGGGATGGCGCAGGTTGACCAGCTTGACCAGGCGCGCGCTGTCGACGTGGGTATAGATCTGCGTCGTGGCGATGTCGGCATGGCCGAGCAGGGTCTGCAGCACGCGCAGATCGGCTCCGCCTTCCAGCAGGTGCGTCGCGAAGGCATGGCGAAGCACGTGGGGCGAGATCTTGTCCGGAGCAATGCCGGCCCGGCCGGCCAGTTCGCGCAGCAGCTGAAACAGCCGGACGCGAGTCAGGAACCCCTCCTTGCTGCGCGACGGGAACAGGTGGCGCGATCCCTCGGGCCGCAGCGCCAGCCAGCGCGACAGGGCCGCGCGCGCCCGCGTGCTCACCGGCACCATCCGCTGCTGCCCGCCCTTGCCGGTAACGGTCAGGAACGGCGCGTCGCGGGGCACCGCCGAGCGCGGCAGCGACACCAGCTCGCTTGCCCGCAACCCGGACCCGTAGAGCAGTTCGAGCAGGGCCAGCAGCCGCACCGACTCGGGACGGTCGCCCGCCGCTTCCTCCTCGGCCCGGGCGAACAGCGCGCCGACCTCGTCGTGCGACAGCAGGCGCGGCAGGGGCCGCCGGCTGCGGGGACGCGGCAGGGCGCCGGAAGGGTCATCGTCGCGAGCGCCCTCGTCGATCAGGAAGCCGTAGAATTGCCGCAGTGCCGAGCAGCGGCGGGCAAGGCTCGAGGCCGCAAGGGCCGACCACGCCTCGCCCAGCGAGGCAAGTTCTTCGCGCCCGGCGAGGCTGAGATCGCCCAGCACCTCCTCGGCCGCCTCGAGATCGCGGCGATAGGCGGCCAGCGTATTCGCCGCCGCGCCCCGCTCGGCAGCCAGCATGGCGAGAAACTCTTCGATCCGGTTCCGGTCTGCCGGTTGCCCGGGCACGCGGCGCCCTAGCCCCGGGCTACGGCTTCAGCGGCGATCATTCGTGCTTCCGCTTCGAAGCCGACCTGTCGCAGCGCGGAAACGATGTGGAACAGATAGCGCGGGGTCATCTTGTCCCAGCCGTCGCCCTGCATCCCGAGACCCGCGAGCAGGGCGACCAGCACCGGATTGCGGACTTCCGCCGCCCTGTCGATCATCCGCGTCCAGCGCGTCTGGCCGCGCAGGTCGAAGGCCAGCTTTTCAGCATATTCGTCGGCCGTTCCCGGCGAGATCCGGCCAAGACCGGCGAGGCCTGCGACCAGGAACGCGGTCTTGCGCGAATCCTGGCTGGGGTCGTCGTCGTAGAAGGTGCCCAGTGCGTTGCCGTCGGTCGTGCGCTGCGCCTGCGGGGTAGCCACGGCCAACAGCGCCCAGCCCTGGCTACCGGTCTCGAGCACCGATCCCCAGCGCATGGCGTTGCGGTCGAGCCCGGCAGCGAGCATCGAGGCGATCAGTTCAGGAGCATCGTCGACAAAGTCCGCGCTCGCCGGCAGCCGGGCGGCGGCGTAGGCGGTCAGCACCTGGCGCGAATAGCGCGCCGAGGCGTCGGCCGCGCCGTCCCACAGGGTGTGGATCGCGGCCAGGCGATCGGCCGCCTGCTCGCCGACATAGGCGTTGCGCAGCGTTTCCGCCCGGTTCGCCCAGTCGCCGGTGATATCGGCCTCGGAATAGATCTGGCCGTAGAGATCGACCATCGCCGCGCTCGACAGGATGCCGGCGCCCGCCGCCCGGTCCGCCGCGGCCGCGCGCGAAGTCAGCCCCAGCATCGGCGCCGTCGCCGCGACATAGGCATAGCGATCGCCCGCACTTTTCATCAGCGCTTCCGGCGGCTCGAGCCCGACCGCGATGGTCAGGCCATAGCGCCAGGGGGTCATGTCGGAAACGTCGTCCCATTCGATCTTGACCGCGCGCCGTGCCTTGCCGGCAGCGCCGGCATATTTCTGCGCGAGCAGCACGTCGATCTTCGGCATGATCCCGCGCGACAGGGCCCGGTCGAGTTCCGACAGGGCACTGCTGCCCTCGCCCCGGAACGCGTTGCAGATCGATCGCGCCAGCTGCCATTGCGGATCGCTGCGCGCATCGGCGCGGAGCGTCATGGTCGGACAGATGCCGGTGAAATCGCCGGTGGCGACATAGGCATCGAAGGCGGCGTCGGTCAGGCCGGGTGTGAAATTCCCGGTATCGACATCCTGCACCAGCGCCCGCGCCGCGTCCGCTTCGCCCATGCGCAGCAGCAGCGCGGCCCGCATCGCGGCGAAATCGGCCGGGTGCATGGGAGCAGGCGCGTCGAGTCGCGATGCCAGCGCGCGCCGCAGCAGGATGTGGCCCCAGCGCGAGACGAGCCGGCCCTTGTTGCCGGTCAGCGCCGCCCGGACCAGCGATGCATTCTGCCCGACGAGCGCCCAGGACGGGAGCCCGCCCTCGCTCTCGTCGATCAGCCCGATCTGCTCCAGCGAGCGCCGCGCCGCCGGGGGAATGTCGAACTTGGGCTTGAGATTGAGCGCTTCCTCGAGATCCTCGGGCGACATCTTCTCGAGCTCTTCGAGCGAGGGGAGCTTCATGGCTCCGAGCGCCGCAGGGTTTGCCGCGACGGCCGGCGCGCCACCCGGTGCGGTAGCGGTCGGCGCCGAGGAGGTCGTCGAAGCGGTTGCCGAGGCTGCGGCCGGTGCCGCAGCGGGCCGTGACGGCGCCGCCGGGGCTGCAGCGGGCGCAGGCGGCGGTGGCGGATCGTCGAATCCCGGCGGCAGCAGCGATTCGGGCGCCTTCTGCGCCAAGGCCAGCGCCGAAGTCAGCGCCAGCGCGACGCCGATCGACAGGTGCAGTCGCTTCATCGTGCCGCCTGCGCCGGCAGCGGCGGCAGAGGAACGGGCTGCGAAATCGGGCGCACCGCCTCGCGCCCGCCGTCGATCCAGGCATAGGCCAGCAGGATCGCGATCAGTACGGCGAGGCCGACGATAAGCCACTGCCAGCGCATAATGTCCGTCACCCGAATATCCCGCTCCTGAGCCTCGCTCCGCTTGCATGGCGGTTAGCCCAACTATAGGGCCGGCTGCAATGGACGTTGACGACCCCCACCTCTCGCACGACGAGATTGCGCGGATCGCGCGCCGGATCGACCGGCCGGTGGTGCTGGTCGGCATGATGGGCGTCGGCAAGTCGAGCGTCGGCAAGCGCCTTGCCGCGGCGCTGCACTGCCCGTTCATCGATGCCGACGACGCGATCGAGGAATCGGCCCGGATGTCCATTCCCGAGATCTTCGAGAAGCACGGCGAAGACTATTTCCGCGACGGCGAGCGCCGAGTCATCTCCCGCCTGATCGAAGGCAACGGCGGCAAGATCGTCATCGCCACCGGCGGCGGCGCCTTCTGCAACCCGCAGACCCGCGCATTGATCCTCGACAAGGCGATCGCCGTCTGGCTGGATAGCGATGTCGATACGCTGGTGGAGCGAACCGCCCGCAAGAACAACCGCCCGCTGCTCAAGAACGGCGACCCGCGCGAGATCCTCGGGCGGCTTCGCGAAGAACGGCAGCCCGCCTATTCGCAAGCGCCGGTCCATGTGGTCAGCGGCAACGGACCGCACGGCAAGACCGTCGCCCGAGTGCTGAAAGGGATCAGTGAATGGCTGTGATTCCCGTCGATATCGCCGGGCGCCCCTACGAAGTCCGGGTCGGCGCCGGCCTGCTGGCCGAACTGGTCGAGCATTGCCGCGGCCGGCTGCGCAAGCGGCACGTGCCGATCATCACCGACGCCAATGTCCACCGCGCCTGGGGCGAAGTCGTGGAGACCGCGCTGCGCGGCTCGGGGCACGAGCCGCACTGGCGCATCCTCCCGGCCGGCGAGACCACCAAGAGCTGGGAGGAACTGGCCGCGACGGTCAACTGGCTGCTCGCCAACGAGGTCGAGCGCGGCGACCATATCCTCGCGCTGGGCGGCGGCGTGATCGGCGACCTCACAGGGTTCGCCGCGGCGATCGTCAAGCGCGGCTGCCATTTCATCCAGCTGCCGACCAGCCTGCTGGCCCAGGTCGATTCCTCGGTCGGCGGCAAGACCGCGATCAACGCGCCGATGGGCAAGAACCTGGTCGGTGCCTTCCACCAGCCGTCGCTGGTGCTGGCCGACCTCGCCGCGCTCGACACGCTGTCCGAGCGCGAGCTGCGGGCGGGCTATGCCGAAGTGGTGAAATACGGCCTGATCGGCGATCCGGACTTCTTCGCCTGGTGCGACGCCAACGGCGCGGCCATGCTGGCCGGCGACGCATCGCTGCGCGAATATGCCGTGGCCCACAGCGTCGCCCACAAGGCGCGGATCGTCGCCGAGGACGAGCGCGAGACCACCGGCACCCGGGCGCTGCTCAATCTCGGCCATACCTTCGGCCACGCGCTCGAGGCCGAGACCGGCTTTTCCGACCGGCTGCTGCACGGCGAGGCGGTGGCGCTGGGCATGGTCCTCGCCGCCCGCTTCTCCGCTCGCCGCGGGCTCATGCCGCGCGCCAGCGCCGAGCATGTCGCGCGGCATTTCAGCGAGACCGGCCTGCCCGGCGAGCTGTCGACGCTCGGTCTCGGCTGCGACGGCAAGGCACTGGCGGCGCACATGCTGCACGACAAGAAGATGGACGCGGGCACCCTGCCCTTCGTGCTGATGAAAGGCATCGGCCACGCCTTTCTCGACCGCGACGTGGCGCTGGACGAAGTGGCCGCTTTCCTCGACGAGCAACTGGCAGGCGGCTGAGCCGCGGCAACTTTCCCGCGTCAGCGCGGTTCCTTGAGCAGGCGCGGCGCCAAGCCGCAGATTCGAAAGGAACCGCAGATGGCCGATACGCTCCCCCTCGAGGAAACCGATCGCCTGATCGCCTCGGACAAGGTCGAAGGCACCCGGGTCTACGACCGCAACGGCAACAAGCTCGGCTCGATCATGAACTTCATGGTCGACAAGCGCAGCGGCCGCGCGGAGTACGCGGTGATGGAATTCGGCGGCATCCTCGGCATCGGCAACGAATACTACCCGATCCCCTGGCAGATGCTCGACTACGATCCGCAGCAGGAAGGCTATGTCGTCGACATTACCAAGGAAAAGCTGGAGAAGGCACCGCACTATCGCGAGCAGAGCCCGCTGTTCGACCGTGCCTACGGGCAGTCAGTCTACGGCTACTACGGCTTCGGCTATCCGGTGATCTGAGGCTTGAAGGCCAGGTTGCGCCGGAGACCGCTGCAGCGTTTGTATGCCCGCTACCCCGCCTTCGCGGGAGCGCCGCCTGCCGGCTTAGCCGAACAGTGCAACCGACTGCATCCCGGCCATCACCGGCTCGCCCCGGGCGTTCCAGATCGCCATCCGCTGGCTCGAGCACCCGTGTTCGGCATAGTCGCCCGTCGAGCGGAGCAGCCACCAGCCGTCGGAAGTAGCGGGCGCCGGTGCGAGCAGATTGCACAGCCAGGTCATCGAGCTGACCGGCGTAGCGGGCGGCAGCAGCGGCAGCACGCCGGGAGGCAGGGCATCGGCGACAAGCATGAGCCCGACCATCGGGTCCATGCCTTCCGCCGCCGCTGTTCGCACCCACCAGCAGAGCTCGGGCCGCTTCACCGCGCTGCGCGGCAGGGCGAAGCGCACTTCGAAATGCCGGCGCAGGAATTCCGGTGAATTGCGCATGGCAAAGGGCTGCGCGTCGCCCGGCGGGATGACGTCGGCGGGCGCAGCCCGATCGTTAAGATGCAGGCCGCTATCGACCGGCGCCATGAAGACGAAGCTGGCGGCCAGCACCGATGCGCCGTCCCGCAGGATATCGGCCCCGATCCAGATTGCGTTGCGGCCGCTGCGCAGCAGCCGTGCCCGCACTTCGACTTCGCCGAAGACCGGGCCGACGAAGCTCACTTGCGCCGACCGCAGAGGCGGCAGGTCGGGACCGCCGACCTTCATCGCCGCGAGCAGGGCCAGCGTCGCCGAAAAGCCGCCATAGGCGGTGCGGCCCTGGTGCCAGTCCTCGGGAATGCCGGTCGCGAAGCCGTCCGGCAGCGCGGCGGCTTCGGCCAGCAGCTTCGCCAGGCTCACTCCAGCTCGAGAATGATCGCGTCGACCGCAAGGCTGTCGCCGGCCTGGGCGTTCACTTTCTTCACCGTCGCCGACTTCTCGGCGCGCAGGATGTTCTCCATCTTCATCGCCTCGACCACCGCGAGCGGCTGGCCGGCCTCGACCTTGTCGCCCTCGCCCACATGCAGCGCGACGAGCAGGCCCGGCATCGGGCAGATGAGGAACTTGGAAAGATCCGGCGGCACCTTCTCGATCATGTGCTGGCGCAGGTGCGCGACATGGGCGGGCAGGATATCGACCTTGTGGATCGCGCCGCGGCTGATCATCCTGAGGCCGGTGCGAGTCGTCTCCAGCTTCACCCCGATAGCCTCGCCGTCGACCTCGGCCTGGATCAGCTTGTCCCCGGGGGTATATTCCATCGCCAGGTCGATCGCCTCGCCGTCGACCAGGACTTCCTCGTCGCCGAGCTCGACGTCGAAGGTCTGTCCGCCGATGACGATCGACCATTCGGACGGCGGCGGCAGCTCGCCCGCCAGCTGGCCGGTGGCGCGGCGGGCGCGGTCGGAGCGCGCGGTGACGACAAAGCCGGCGATCGCGGCCAGCTTCTTCTTGATCTCCTCCGAAGTCGCTGCGCCGGTGAAACCGTCGGGATATTCCTCGGCAATGAAACCGGTGGTCAGCTCGCCCGAGCGGAAGCGCGGGTGCTGCATGATCGCCGAGACGAAATCGATGTTGTGGCCCAGCCCCTCGATCTCGAAGGCGTCGAGCGCGGCGATCTGCTTGTCGGCCGCCTCGTCGCGGGTCTCGCCCCAGGTGATCAGCTTGGCGATCATCGGGTCGTAGAACATCGACACCTCGCCGCCTTCATAGACGCCGTCGTCGACGCGCACGCCGTCCAGGCCGCGCCGGCCGTTCTCGGAGCCGTCGTCGGTCCAGCCTTCGACCGGCGGCCGATAGCGGATCAGGCGGCCGGTGGACGGCAGGAAGCCGCGATAGGGATCCTCGGCATAGACGCGGTTCTCGATCGCCCAGCCGTCGATCTTCACGTCGGCCTGGCTCATCGCCAGCTTCTCGCCCGCGGCGACGCGGATCATCTGCTCGACAAGGTCGACGCCGGTGATGCACTCGGTCACCGGGTGCTCGACCTGCAGGCGGGTGTTCATCTCGAGGAAGTAGAAGCTCTCGCCCGTCGGGTCGGCGCCCGAGACGATCAGCTCGACCGTACCGGCGCTGTAATAGCCGACCGCGCGCGCCAGGGCGACGCACTGCTCGCCCATCGCCTTGCGCATCTTCGGGGTGACGAACGGCGACGGCGCTTCCTCGACCACCTTCTGGTGGCGGCGCTGGATCGAGCATTCGCGCTCGTTCAGGTAGAGGATGTTGCCGTGCTTGTCGCCGAGGATCTGGATCTCGATGTGGCGCGGGTTGAGGATGAACTTCTCGATGAAGACGCGGTCGTCGCCGAAGCTGTTCAGCCCCTCGCGCTTCACGCTTTCGAAGCCCTCGCGCACGTCCTTCTCGTCGTAGGCGAGGCGCATGCCCTTGCCGCCGCCGCCGGCCGAGGCCTTCATCATCACCGGATAGCCGATCTCGTTCGAGATGCGCACTGCGTGCTCGGTATCCTCGATCTCGCCGACGAAGCCGGGAACGACATTGACGCCCGCCTGCTTGGCCAGCTTCTTCGACTCGATCTTGTCGCCCATCGCGGCGATCGCGCCGACCGGCGGGCCGATGAACTCGATGCCTTCCTTCGCCAGGGCCTCGGCAAAGCTGGTCCGCTCCGACAGGAAGCCGTAGCCCGGATGCACCGCCTCGGCGCCGGTCTGCTTGCAGGCGGCGATGATCTTGTCGGCGATCAGGTAGCTCTCGGAGGCCGGCGGCGGGCCGATATGCACCGCCTCGTCCGCCATCCGCACGAACGGCGCGCGCGCATCGGCGTCGGAATAGACGGCGACCGTCTGGATTCCCATGCGACGGGCCGTCTTGATGACCCGGCACGCGATCTCGCCGCGATTGGCGATGAGGATTTTCTTGAACATCAGTTTCCGAATTCCACCAGTTCTTGAAGTTGTCGTGTTCGTTAGACGCCGGCTGCAGCTTGCAACCGGCTCACTCGGCCGCTTCCATCTCGCTTCCGACCGGCGGCATGTTGTGGCCGAGCAGGCGCAGCACGTCGGCGGCGCATTCGACCACGTTCGAGCCTGGGCCGTAGATGCCCTGCACGCCGGCATTGCGCAGGAAATCGTAGTCCTGCGGCGGGATGACCCCGCCGGCGATGACCTTGATGTCGCTGCGGCCCTTGTCGCGCAGGCCCTTGATCAGCTCGGGGATCAGGGTCTTGTGGCCTGCCGCCAGCGACGAGGCGCCGACCATGTCGACGCCGCTTTCCAGCGCCAGCACGACGGTTTCCTCGGGTGTCTGGAACAGTGGTCCGGAGACGACGTCGAAGCCCATGTCGCTGAAGGCCGAGGCGATGACGTTGGCGCCGCGATCGTGGCCGTCCTGGCCCATCTTGGCGACGAGCAGCTTCGGCTTGCGGCCGAGGCGGCGCTCCACCGCGGCGACGCCCGAGACCACTGCCTGCCAGCGGTTGTCGTCCTGGTAGGGCGCGGCATAGACGCCCTTCACCGGCCGGGGCACGGTGTCGTAGCGGCCGAAGACGTCTTCCATCGCGGCGCTGATCTCGCCCAGCGTGGCGCGGGCCCGCGCCGCCTCGACGGCCAGCTCGAGCAGGTTGTCCTTGCCCTTGGCGCCTTCGCGGAGAGCCGACAGCGCCGCCTGGCACGCCGCTTCGTTGCGCTCCGCCTTCATCTTGCGGATGCGGGCGATCTGGCCTTCGCGGACCTTGGCGTTGTCAACTTCCAGCGTCTCGAGATGGTCCTCGCTGGCGAGGCGGTACTTGTTGACGCCGACGATCACGTCTTCGCCGCGATCGACGCGCGCCTGGCGAGCGGCGGCGGCTTCCTCGATCATCGCCTTGGGCCAGCCGGCAGCGACCGCCTTGGCCATGCCGCCTTCGGCGTCGACGCGCTCGATGATTTCCCAGGCCTTGTCGACCAGCTCCTGAGTCAGCGCCTCGATGTAGTAGGAGCCGCCCAGCGGATCGACGACATTGCACATGCCGGTCTCTTCCTGGATGACGATCTGCGTGTTGCGGGCGATGCGCGCCGAGAAGTCGGTGGGCAGCGCGATCGCCTCGTCGAGCGCATTGGTGTGCAGCGACTGGGTGCCGCCGAGCATCGCCGCCATCGCCTCGATCGTCGTGCGGATGACGTTGTTGTAGGGGTCCTGCTCCTGCAGCGACACGCCCGAGGTCTGGCAGTGGGTCCGCAGCATCTTCGAACGCTCGTCCCTGGCGCCCAGCTGGGTCATGACCCGATGCCACAGCACGCGCGCGGCGCGGAGCTTGGCGACTTCCATGAAGAAGTTCATGCCAATGGCGAAGAAGAACGACAGGCGCCCGGCGAACTTGTCGATGTCGAGGCCCGAGGCCACGCCGTAGCGGACATATTCGGCGCCGTCGGCGATGGTGAAGGCCAGCTCCTGCACCTGCGTCGCGCCGGCTTCCTGCATGTGGTAGCCGGAAATCGAGATCGAATTGAATTTCGGCATCTTGGCGGAAGTATATGCGAAGATGTCCGAGATGATCCGCATCGATGGCTCGGGCGGATAGATATAGGTGTTGCGGACCATGAACTCCTTGAGGATGTCGTTCTGGATGGTCCCGTCGAGCTTCTCGACCGGCACGCCCTGCTCCTCGCCGGCGACGATGAAGAAGGCGAGCACGGGGATCACCGCGCCGTTCATCGTCATCGACACCGACATCTGGTCGAGCGGGATGCCGTCGAACAGGATCTTCATGTCTTCGACGGAGTCGATGGCGACGCCCGCCTTGCCGACGTCACCGACGACGCGCGGGTGGTCGCTGTCGTAGCCGCGGTGGGTGGCGAGGTCGAAGGCGACCGACAGGCCCTTCTGGCCGGCGGCGAGGTTGCGGCGATAGAAGGCGTTCGATTCCTCAGCGGTCGAAAAGCCTGCATATTGCCGTATCGTCCACGGCCGCCCCGCATACATCGACGCGCGCACCCCGCGCGTGAAGGGCGC
>CAUJJI010000233.1 GCA_963205265.1 Pseudomonadota bacterium | reverse complement strand
CACGGCGCCGCCAAAGAGCGCGGCCCCAGGCTCGGCGCCGGCATGGGCCGCCCGCAGGTGGAACGCATCCGCACGCTCGATCGGATTGCGGAAGCGATCTGGCGCGAGCACCGGGTCGATGCGCCCGTCGAATACCACGCGGCATTCGGTGCGCTCTGCCAGCGCTACGACGCACCGGACTGGGATCACATGAGCCTTCGGCAGGCGCTCGAGCGCGAAATCGCGGACCGGGCAGACCTCAACGTGCACGCTGTCGCGCTCGAATTCGAGGCGCGATTGATGGGCCGCTCGGTACTCTCGGTCGCCGACCGGGAGGCGGATGCGCCGACTGAGGAGACGATAGGCGAGTCTCTTGGCGACGAGGCCGGTGCAGCAGGCGGATCTGGCCGAACTGGCAGCCGCGCCGCTCGTCTCACCGGCGCAGGGCCGTCGCGGACCGAGCGCGAATGGCCTCGCGCCGTGACCGGGGCCCTCAATGACCTCGACTCCGCAGAACCTGGTCTCCCAGGCGAAAGCGCAAACTCATTGGCTCTTGCAGGTCCAGAAGCATCACCACCCGCGGCGAAGCGGAGCCCCGATGCTGCGGATGCGGTGGCTGAGGCAGACGATGACGACGGTCTGTCTGGCGCCGGCGATGTCGATACCGAAGGTGCCGGACACGGCGGCGATATCAAGTCCCTGCGCTCGCGCCTCTGGGTGCTGGCGACACGGCTCGCCCAGCGCCATGGCCTCGGCGACTTGATCGCGCCGCTCCCCTCGACCGGGCTCGGATTCATCGTGCGCGATGTCCCGAACCGGGCGCTCCTGGCGCAGCTCGATGACGCGGCGCTCGCGCAGGTCTCGATGGTGTGGTGGCAGCTGGCCGCCTGCGCCGAGGTGTTGATCGCCCCGCTCGCCGACGTGGTGCCCGTTCTCCCGGAGTCGTCGCTGCTGCGCCGGGCCCGCGAGACGGACGATCCGCGGTTGGTTTTCGATGAGGTGCGCACCGAAGATCCGGCGCAGGTCGGTTATCGGCTCTGGCGCTGTCTCGATGACCGCGCCTGGCAGGACCTGCTTGCGCTGATGGAGACCTATCGGGCGTTGCACCGCCGCGCGGCGGCCGAGGGACGGCCGCTGTGGAGGACGATGCCATGAGCGCCACCAAGGAAGCGGAACTGGTGACCGCCGTGCTGCTGTACGCGATGCGCTGTGTCGCCGAGGGCGATCAGCCGGCACTGCGCAGCATGCGCTGCGGCCCGCAGGAAATCGAGGTGCTGCGCGCGCTCAGCCTCGCGGATCTGTACCGGGTCGGTGCGCTGCAGGCGCACTGTCTCGATATCCGGTTGAGTCGCGAGGTGTTCTGGCCGATGGTGCGGCATCTGCAGGGCACGCGTAGGGGGCGACAATCATCCTGGCCGGTTGAACGACAACCATGATGGCCGGTGGGGTTCAAGATGGCGGGCTCATACCTCTATGAGAACACAGCCCAGTGCCAGGAACCCGGATCACCGATCAACAGGTATGCCTCTACATGAACATCCGCAGGAACAAGACCCAAACGCTGGCCGCGGCCAAGGCCGGGATCAGCGAACGCAGCGCGCGCCGTATTGAGGGCGCGACCGAGCTTCCGTCACAGAGTCCGCGCCGTTATTGGCGCTCGCGAGCCAATCCCTTTGCCCTGGTCTGGGACAGCGAGGTCGTGCCGCTGCTGAAGCAGGCACCGACGTTGATGGCCGTCACGCTGCTGCGCAAGCTCCAGGACGATCACCCCGACCAGTTCCCCGATGGCCTGCTGCGCACCCTGCAGCGCCACGTTCGCCAATGGCGTGCCCTGGAAGGACCGCCGAAGGAAGTGTTCTTCCCGCAAGAGCACGCACCCGGCCATCGCGGTTTGTCGGACTTCACCGCCATGGGCGAGCTGTGCATCACGATTGCCGGGGTGGCGTTCGTGCACATCCTGTATCACTTCGTCCTGGCTTTCTCGCGCTGGGAGCATGTCGAAGTGGTCGAAGGTGGCGAGAGCTTCGAGGCGCTGTCCCAGGGCCTGCAGAACGCGCTGTGGCAGGCCGGCGGGACGCCGCGTGAACATCGCAGCGACAGTCTCTCAGCGGCGTTCAAGAACTTGGCCGAGGAAGAGGACTTCACCACGCGTTACGCCGCTCTGCTCGATCATTACGGCATGGTCGGCACACGCAACAATCGCGGCCTGGGCCACGAGAACGGCAGCGTGGAATCCTCACACCGCTATCTCAAGGAAGCGCTCGAACAGGCACTCCTGCTGCGCGGGCACCGCGACTTCGACGATCGCACGGCCTACGAGGTGTTCGTGCGCGAGACGGTGATGCGCCGCAATCGCCGCAACGCGGCCGCCTTCCGTGTCGAGCGCGAGCAGCTGTGCCCGCTACCCGTGCGGCGTACCACCGACTTCGTCGAGGACGAAGCCCGCGTCACCCGTTGTGGCACGTTCACGGTACGAGGGATCCTCTACAGCGCACCGTCACGTCTGATCGGGCACCGCCTCAAGGTGCGCCTGTACTGTGACCGCCTGGATTGCTATCTCTCCGGCGCGCTGGTGCTCACCGTGGCCCGCGGTACGCGCGGCCCGGGTCACAGCCGCGGGCGGATTCTCGACTACCGGCACTTCATCGACAGCCTGAAACGCAAGCCCCAGGCGTTCAAGGGGCTGGCGTTCCGCGACGCATTGTTCCCGCGCGAAGCCTACCGCCAGACCTGGGCGCAGCTCGAAACCCGGTTGCCGCAGCGGCAGGCTTGCCAGACGATGGTCGCCCTGCTCGAGATGGCCGCGCGTGACGGCGTCGAAGGCGTGCTTGCCGAGCGTCTCGATGCGCTCCTGCTGGCCGGCGAGTTGCCCGACGTCAAACGCTTGCGCGAGGAGCTTGCCCCGCGCCGGGTCGAGCTGCCGCAGGTCACCGTGTTGCTCCCCCCCGCCAGTCGCTATGACGCCCTGCTGCCCAGTGCACACCGGCAACCGGCGGTGGCCGCATGAGCGCCGCCACGTCCGAGCCGGCGCGCACCGCGCTGATGTTGACCGAGCTGCGCCTGCCGACGATCGGCCGCTTGTGGCTGGAGTTTGCCGAGCGTGCCGACAAGGAGGGATGGCCGGCGTCGCGCTTCCTCGGCGCCTTGCTCGAGCACGAACTCGCCGAGCGCGCCAAGCGGCGCATCGAGCGCCATCGGCACGAGTCCCAACTCGACCTCGCCAAGACGCTCGCCAGCTTCGCGTTCGCCGAGGTGCCGATGCTTTCCAAGGCCCACGTCATGGCGCTTGCTGGCGGCGACGCCTGGCTCGAGAAGGGGGCCAACATCCTGATCTTCGGCCCGCCGGGGGTAGGCAAAACCCACGTGGCCTGTGGCCTTGGCCATGCCCTGATCGAGGCCGGCTACCGGGTGCTGTACATGCGCACCAGCGAGTTGGTCCAGCGCCTTCAGGCGGCGCGCCAGAGCCTGCAGTTGCCCCAGGCCCTGGCCAAGCTCGACCGCTACGATCTGCTCATCCTCGATGACCTCTCCTACGTCCGCAAAGACCAGGCCGAGACCAGCGTGTTGTTCGAACTCATCGCCGAGCGCTACGAGCGGCGGAGCATCCTGATCACCGCCAATCAGCCGTTCTCCGGATGGAACGAAGTGTTCCCTGATCCGGGCATGACCATTGCCGCCATCGATCGCCTGGTCCACCACTCGACCATCTTCGAATTGAGCATGGTCGAGAGCTATCGCAGCAAACAGGCCGCTCGGCGGCAGAAGACCCAGCGCGCCGACGACAAAGCCGAGCGCCAGCGACAATCATCCGACGACAACCAGACGCAGGAGGACGCCCCGTAAACCATTAATCAACGACAATCATCACCCGCCCGACCGGCCAAGATGATTGTCGTCTGACCGGCCATGCTGGTTGACGCTGTCCAGCGGCGCGCGGCGCATGGCGGAGACCGCCGCGCTGCTGGCCGACGAGGTGCTGCCGGCGCTGCCGCTCAGACAATGGGTCATCAGCTTCCCGTTCGCGCTCCGC
>CAUJJI010000232.1 GCA_963205265.1 Pseudomonadota bacterium | reverse complement strand
GGGCGGCCGACCCCTCGGCGCGGCACCGTTGTGGCGCGCCCCCCCCACCCGCGCCGCTTCCCGCCGGCGTCCCCCCTCCCCGTGCCGGGGAGGATCGGGTGCTCCCCCCTCACGCCGCGCGTCTCCCGACCACCGCCTCGCGCAGCAGGTAGATCCGCCCGGCGTCGACTTTCAGCGGAATGGTCGGGACGCAGCCCTGGTCGTCGCCCAGCGCTTCGCCGGTCTTGAGCGAGATGTTCCAGCTGTGCAGCGGGCAGGTCACCACGTTGCCGTGGACGATCCCCTGGCTGAGCGGGCCGGCCTTGTGCGGGCAGCGGTTGACGAGCGCGTAGAAGCGGTTGTCGAGCGTGTGGAAGACCGCGATCTCCTCGCCGCCGCGCACCGGCAGCGTGCGGGCGTGGCCGGGGGCGATCTGGCTTACCGGGCCGATGTCGAGCCATTCTCCGATCATCACACGAACTCCAACGGGCGCACTTCGGCGAGGTGCTGGTGCAGGTCGGCATTCTCGCCCGCGGCGCGCCTGGCCCAGGGGTCGTCCTGCATGAACTGCTGCGAATGGCGGAAGCGGGCCGCCAGCGCGGGGACCGCCGCTGCATCGTCGAACAGCGCCGCCTTGACCTGGTCGAGCCCGACGCGCTCGATCCACGGCGCGGTGCGTTCGAGATACCAGGCCTGCTCGCGGTAGAGCTGGATGAAGGCGGCGCAGACCTCCATCGCCTCGGCCTCGGTCTCGACCTTGCAGAGCAGGTCGGTGGCGCGGACCTTGATCCCGCCGTTGCCGCCGACGTGGAGTTCGTAGCCGCTGTCGACGCAGACCACGCCGAAGTCCTTGATCGTCGCCTCGGCGCAGTTCCGCGGGCAGCCCGAGACGGCGATCTTGAACTTGTGCGGCATCCAGCTGCCCCAGGTCATCCGCTCCAGCTTCACGCCGAGCCCGGTCGAATCCTGCGTGCCGAAGCGGCACCATTCCGAACCGACGCAGGTCTTCACCGTGCGCAGGCTCTTGCCGTAGGCGTGGCCCGAGACCATCCCCGCGGCGTTGAGATCGGCCCAGACCGCGGGCAGGTCTTCCTTCCTGATCCCGAAGATGTCGAGCCGCTGGCCGCCGGTGACTTTGACCATCGGCGCGTTGTACTTTTCCACCACGTCGGCGATCGCGCGCAGCTCGCGCGGGTTGGTGAGGCCGCCCCACATCCGCGGAACGACCGAATAGGTGCCGTCCTTCTGGATGTTGGCATGCATCCGTTCGTTGACGAAGCGGCTCTGCTGGTCGTCGACATATTCTCCCGGCCAGGCGCAGAGCAGGTAGTAGTTGAGCGCCGGGCGGCAGCTGGCGCAACCGTCGGGCGTGGTCCAGCCCAGTTCCTGCAGCACTTGCGGGATGAACTTCAGCTGCTTCTCGACGATCAGCCGGCGCACGTCCGAATGGGTGAAGCTGGTGCACTTGCACATCGTCTTCGGCCCCGACTGGACATCCTCGCCCAGCGTCAGCCTGAGCAGGCCTTCGACCAGCCCGGTGCAGCTGCCGCAGCTCGCCGAGGCCTTGCACTGGCTGCGCACCGCATCGAGGCTGCACGCGCCCGCCTGGATCGTCGCGACGACCTTGCCTTTGGAAACGCCGTTGCAGCCACAGACTTCCGCATCGTCGGACAGGGCGGCAACGGCGGCGTTAGGGTCCGCAAGGGCGCCTCCCTGGGCGAAGGCCTGGCCGAAGATCAGCGCCTCGCGGATCGCCGAGATGTCCTCGCCCTTCCTCAGGAGGTCGAAGTACCACGATCCGTCGGCGGTATCGCCGTAGAGGACTGTCCCGACCAGGCGGTCGTCCTTGACGATCACCCGCTTGTAGATGCCGCGCGCGGCATCGCGCATGACGATGTCCTCCGCCCCGTCGCCGCCGGAAAAATCGCCGGCCGAGAACAGGTCGATTCCCGAAACCTTGAGCTTGGTTGAGGTTACCGAGCCCGTGTAGCCGGTGGAGCGGCCGGTGGCATGGTCGGCCAGCGCGCGGCACATGTCCCACAGCGGCGCGACCAGGCCGTAGCACTGGCCGCGGTGCTGGACGCATTCGCCCACCGCCAGGATCGCCGGGTCCGACGTGACCATGTGGTCGTCGACCAGGATACCGCGCTCGACGTCCAGCCCGGCCGCCTTGGCCAGCCCGGTCGCGGGCCTGATCCCGACGGCCATGACCACGATGTCGGCAGGAAGCTCGCGCCCGTCCTTGAGCCGCACCCCGGCGACATGGCCGTCCTTTTCCAGGATCTCGGCCGTGTCGGCGCCGGTCAGGATCGTCTGGCCGCGGCGCTCCAGCTCGGTCTTGAGCAGGTAGCCTGCCGCCTCGTCGAGCTGGCGCTCCATCAGCGTCGGCATCAGGTGGACGACCGAAACCGCCATGCCGCGCAAGGCCAGGCCATGCGCCGCCTCCAGGCCGAGCAGGCCGCCGCCGATGACCACGGCATGGCCGCCGTGCTGCGCGGCCGCCAGCATCTTCTCGACGTCGTCGAGGTCGCGGAAGGTCACCACGCCGGGCAGGTCGTGGCCGGGCACGGGGATGATGAAGGGATCGGAACCGGTGGCGATCAGCAGCCGGTCGTAAGGCTCGACCCGGCCGGACCGCGACGCCACGGTCTGTGTCACGCGATCGATGGCGACGACCGGATCGCCGGAAACCAGCGTGATGCCGTTGCCGGCGTACCATTCGTCGGGGTTGATGACGATGTCGTCGAAGGCCTTCTCGCCTGCCAGGACCGGCGAGAGCATGATGCGGTTGTAGTTGACCCGCGGCTCGGCCCCGAAGATCGTCACCGCGAAGCGGGCAGGGTCCCTGGCAAGGATTTCCTCGACCGCGCGGCAACCGGCCATGCCGTTGCCGATCACCACCAATCGCTCGGCGAAAGCTTGGCTGCCGGCGGACTTGTCGAAACTCATCGGCGCATTCACGTTTCCGGTCTCCTTGGCCGACACGCGAACGCAAAAAAGCCGCCTCGGGCCGGTCCCAGGGCGGGAGCGGCACGGGCGGCTTCGTTGCCACGCGTATCTTCGATTGTTCAGCGGGAGCGCAGATCCGTCCGACCTTGGACGGTGCTCCCGACTTGAGGGGAAGTTAGGTGATTCGGGGGTGGGATGGCAAGCGGAATTTTTTGCAGTGCAGCAAATTGGCGCCGCTGGCCTGCCCCATCGGGGAGGAGCTAGAACCCCACTTCCGCCTGCAGCCACAGCTTACGCGTATCCGCCCCGAAGCGGCTTGCCGCATAGTCGGCATACTTCGCCAGCAGGCTCACCCGCCCCAGCTTGCAGCCGATGCTGGCGTTCCACTCGTCGCCGTAGCGCAGCGATCCGGCGTCGCTGTCGAAGCGGTGGTAGGTCACGGCGGCCGTCAGTCCGGGAACCGCCTTGACCTTTGTGAACGCATAGCTCGCGCCGCCGTAGAGATCGCGCAGCCCGGCCGGCGGCGTGACGAGGAACTGGTCCGCCCAGCCGTTGAACTTGTGCAGCGTCGCCATCGGCGTCTGGAAGGCGCGGGTGCCGTTGCCGCCGAGCTGCTCGTAGCCGGCGGTCAGGCCCAGGCTGCCGAGCGCGAGCCCGGCTTCGGCGGCGCGGTAGTCGGCGCCGTAGTCGGCGGGATTTTCCTTCCAGTCGCTCTGCCGGGCATAGCTCGCCGCGACCGACAGCCTGGCCCTGGCGGACAGCGGGAAAGTGCCGGTGACGCGCAGCCCGTAGGTCTGGCTATCGGCGTTCGGCAGCGCGAGCGCGCCCGCCTGCTCGGCAAGGTCGTAGTCGAGCAGGTAGGCGAAGGCCTTGGCCTGCAGCGGCCCGAGCTTCGCTCCCGCGCCGAGGAAGACGAAGGTCCCTTCGTAGGCCCGGCGCGGGCCGGCCTCGGCGCCGAAGACCGTGCGCTGGCCGATGGCATAGGTCGCGTCGAGCGCGACCGGGCCGAGCCTGGCCTCGGCGCGCGCGGCATCGAAAGTCTGCTCGTTCTGCCGCCAGCCGACCGCGCCGACGAAGCGCTGGTCGTCGAGGTTGATGCGCTGCCGGCCGAGGGTCAGGGCCAGCGCCTTCGACGCATAGCGCAGCTGCAGGCGGTTGAGCTCCACCCCCATCGGATCGGCGACGACGGCGCGGGCCGGCCGCCGCTGGCTGTCGACGATCGGAAAGGGGAAGGCGTTGTAGTGCGCGCCTATCGCCAGCGTGGCCTCGCCCTCGGCGAGCAGCGACAGGCCCGACGCGTGCTTGAGCTCGGCCCCGGCGCGCAGCCGCAGCGTCATCGCGTCGGCATCGAGCGTCGGCGTGTCGACGCCTTCGTAGCGCAGCCTGCCCTCGACGATCGGGTCGAGCGCGAAGCCCCGGCCGAGCGGCACCGGGTCGCCGGGAGCGGCAAGGGCGGGCGGGCTGGCGAGCATGGCGGCGAGCGCCATGGCAGTGCAGGTCGGTCTTTTCATGATGGTCTCCGGATTGGCTGCCGCCGCTTCCGGACATCCTCCCCGGGGTTCGCCGCCGTTGCGGTCGAACCGGGCGGGGCGCGTGGGCCCCGCCCGGCCGAGGTCAGATGCGGGCGCCCTGCAGCGCGGCGCCCCAGGTCGTCCGCCAGCGGCTCTTGACCGCGGTCAGCCCGGCAAGCGCCACCACGGCGAGGACGGCGAAGATCAGGAAGCCGATCGAAGCGCTGCCGGTGAACTTCTTGATCGCGCCCAGCGAGCTGGCGAGGTAGAAGCCGCCGAGCCCGCCGCCGAAGCCGACGAGGCCGGTCATCACCCCGATCTCCTTGCGGAAGCGCTGCGGCACCAGCTGGAACACCGCGCCGTTGCCGACCCCCAGCGTCCCCATCACCGCGACGAACAGCGCCACGGCCAGGGCCAGGCCCGAGGTGGCGGAAGCCGAGATCGCGACGAGCAATGCGGCCGCGACCAGGTAGACCACGGTCAGCGTCCGGATCCCGCCGAAGCGGTCGGCCAGCCCGCCGCCGATCGGGCGCAGCAGCGAGCCCATGAACACGGCGGCGGCAGTGCAGTAGCCGGCCATGACCGGGGTAACTCCGAAGCTGTCGGTGAAGAAGGTCGGCAGCGAGTTCGACAGGCCGACGAAGCCGCCGAAAGTGACGAAGTAGAACAGCATGAACCACCAGGCGTCGGCTTCCTTGAGCACCGCGGCATAGGCCGAGAGCGGCTTGGCCTCGGGCTGGTCGGGGCTGTCCTCGGCCGCGAACAGGTAGAACAGGAAGACCGCGACGAGCGGGATCAGCGCCAGGCCGAAGACATTGGTCCAGCCGTAGGCCTTGGCGAGCAGGGCGGCGAACAGCGATGCGAAGACCGTGCCCGAATTGCCCATGCCGGCGATGCCCATAGCCTTGCCCTGGTGCTCGGCCGGATACCAGCGGCTGGCCAGCGGCAGCGACACGGCGAAGCTGGCCCCGGCGAAACCGAGGATCACGCCGACCGCCAGAGTGGCCTCGTAGCTCTCGACGCCGAACCACCAGGCTACGGCGAGGCCGACTATCACCACCAGCTGGCTGATCGTGCCGGTCAGCTTCGGGCCGATGCGGTCGACCAGCAGCCCGTTGACCAGGCGGATGACGGCGCCGGCCAGAGTCGGCACGGCGACCATGAAGCCCTTCTGCGCGGGATCGAGGCCGAGGTCCTTGGAAATGATCGGCGCCAGCGGCCCGAGCATGACCCAGCACATGAAGGCTATGTCGAAATAGAGGAACGCGGCCAGCAAGGTCGGCCGGTGTCCGGACTGCCAGAACGGCTTGCCGGTGGGGATTCGGGGACTATCCGATGTCATGGCGAGTGTTGCCATTGTTAGGCCCTCCTGAGGCTTGACGGAACGGGTTGCGGAACGATCCTCACGCGGGCGGGCGACGTGCCCGTGCGCGCAGGGAGGCGGTGGAAACGATGCGGAGCGACGGCGAGCTGGTGGTCGCGGCGGGCTTTGCCAGCCTCGCCGGACCGCGCGCGGACAACCAGGATTTCGGCGGCGTCCACCTCGGCACCGCGCTGGAACGGGCGCGCCACGGCATCGTCGCGGCAGTGGCCGACGGCGTCTCGGGCAGCAAGGCGGGGCGCACCGCTGCCGAGCTGGCGGTGCGGGCACTGGTCGAAGGGTTCTATGCCATGCCCGACACGCTGGGGCCGGCCCGGGCGATGCAGGCGCCGCTCGCCGCCTACAACCGCTGGCTGCATGCGCAGGGACGGGGCGAGGCGATGGAGAACAGCGCGACCACGTTTACCGCGCTGGCGCTGCGCGGCCGCCGCGCGCACCTGGTCCATGTCGGCGACAGCCGCGCCTGGCGCTTTTCCGGCGGAAGGCTGACTTGCCTCACCACCGACCACGTCCGCCCCGAACCCGACCTGAGCCACGTGCTGATCCGCGCGCTGGGGATCGAGAGCGAGCTGCGGCTCGACCACGGCGACCTCGAGCTTGCCGAGCACGACCGGCTGCTGCTGACCAGCGACGGCATCCACGGCGTGCTGTCGCCGGCCCGCATCGCCGCGATCCTGGGCGAGAACGCCAGCGCCGATGCGACCGCGCAGATGCTGGCCGAAGCGGCGATCGCCGCGGGCGGCAGGGACAACGCCACCGCGGTGCTGGTCGACGTCGTGCGCCTGCCGGCTCCCGATCACGACGGCATCCTGGCGGGACTGTCGGCCCTGCCCTTCGTCGAGCCGCCCGGGCCCGGCGAGAGCATCGACGGCTTCCGCATCGAACGGACCCTGTCCGCCGGCCGTCACGCCGTGCTGCTGGTCGCGCGCGACGTCGAGGACGGCAGCGAGGTCGTGCTCAAGTTCCCGCGCCGCGAGATCCTGTCCGAACGAACCCTGCGGCTGGCATTCGCCCGGGAAATGCTGCTGGCCCAGCGCATCTCCAGCCCCTTCGTGCTGGCCGCGCATCCGGTCCGTCCCGATCGCCAGAGCGCGCTCTACGGCGTCCAGCCGTTCCTCGAGGGCATGACCATGGCGCAGCGGCTGGACCAGGGCCTGCCGGCGCTGCGGCCCGCGCTCGACCTTGCCGTCAAGTTGACTCGCGCCGTGGCGGCGCTGCACCGGCTCGACGTGGTCCACCGCGACATCAAGCCGGACAATGCCATCCTCACCGCCGACGGCGGGCTCAGGCTGATCGACCTCGGCGTCGCCCGCCTGCCGCGAGTCGAGGATTTTCGCGTCGACGAGATTCCCGGCACGCCCGGCTTCATGGCGCCCGAGCAGTTCGACGGGAATGCCGGCGACGCGCTGACCGACCAGTTCGCCCTGGGCGTCACGCTCTACCGCTGGTTCACCGGCAAGTGGCCCTACGGCGAGCAGGAAGCGTTCCAGCGCCCCCGCTTCGGCCGGGCCGCCCCGCCGTCGCACCACCGGCCCGAGATCCCGAGCTGGCTCGACGATGCCATCCTCACCGCGATCGACGTCGATCGCGATTCGCGCTTCGGCGACGTGATCGAGCTGCTGCGCGCGCTCGAGGGCGGCGGCTCGCTGGAACTGGGGCCGCGCCGCAAGCTGCCGCTGATCGAGCGCGACCCGGTCCGGTTCTGGCAGGCGCTCTGCGCACTGCTCGGCGCGGCGCTCGTCGCCTCGCTGCTGCTGCGCTGAACCGTCCTGGGCCACCGATCGCCGTCCTGAACAACGCGCACGCAAAAAAGCCGCCTCGAACGATCCTGAGGGGATCGAATCGGGCGGCGCCGTTGCCACGCTGGTGAATGATCAGCCGTATGCCTGGTGCGAACCGTCCTTGGATCGCGGCATCACGGCTCGCCCATGGGTAAGCGATTCGCGGCCGGCAGGCAAAGAGTTTTTTGCAGTGCAGCACCAAAAGCCGTCAGGGCTGGGCGGCGAGGTATCCTTCGAGATCGTTTGGATCGAAATTGCGGCCGTCGAAGAAGCTGTTGTTCTCCAACGTTATCTTCCCCTGCTGGGTGCCCACGGCAGTGAGCCCCGAAAGGCTGCCTTCGACCTTGGAACTGGCCCCCGGCAACGGCTCGGAGGTGCCCAGCAGTGCACTGCGGTATATGTCGGGACGGAACACGCGCGCCGCCCTGGCGGCATCGCCGGGCGAAAAGCCGCCGCCGTCCCAGCGCACCATCTGGGTGTAGAGCCATTCGGCCTGGCTGACCCAGGGGAAATTCGCGGCCTCGCGGTACTGGAACATGAAGTCCGGGTAATGCACCGGCTCGCTGCCGCGCACCAGCAGCAGCCGGTCGGAGATCGCCCGCCGGATCAGCCCGGCCGACCCGTCGAGGTATTCGGCGCGCGCCAGGATCGCGGCATTGGCTTCCCAGTTGGCCGGATCGACGAAGTGCCGGGCCGTGGCGACCAGGGCGCGGATCAGCGCCTCGATCTCGCCGCGGCGTTCCTCCAGCACCGGCTCGCGCAGCGCCAGGACCTTTTCCACGCCGCGCCGCCAGATCTGCGCGGTGGCGAGGACGATGCGGCCGGCGCCGCGCTCGACCGCGACCGAATTCCACGGCTCGCCGACGCAGATCCCGTCGACTTCGCCCGCTTCCAGCGCGTCGGCGCAGAACGGCGGCGGGACCGTGGCAATCTCCACGTCCGCGTCGGGCCGGATGCCGCAGCCGGCGAGCCAGTAGCGCAGCATGTAGTTGTGGCTCGAATAGCGATGGACCACGCCGAAGCGCAGCGGGCGGCCGGCGGCCTTGCGTTCCCCGGCCACGGCTCGCAAGGCCTCTCCGACCCGGCGGGGATCGCCGAGCTCGACCTGCGGGCAGACTCGGTCGGCGAGGTCCGGATGCAGCGTCACCGCATTGCCGTTCAGGCCCAGCACGAAGGGCGCGGAAAGCGGCACTGCCGGCCGTCCCCGCCCCAGGGTGGTGGCGATCGCCAGGGGCGCGATGAGGTGCGCGGCGTCGCTGTGGCCGTAAAGCAGGCGGTCCAGCACGGTCGCCCAGCTCACGTCCTTCACCAGAGTCAGCGACAGTCCCTCCGCCTCGGCGAAGCCCTGTTCGCGCGCGAGAATCGGCAGGCAGGCGTCCACCAGGGGCAGGAAGCCGATCGTCAGTTGGCGCGGCATCATGCCCCTCCCATCAGTTTGTGCGCGGTCACGACGGCATCGGCGATCTCGGCGATGCGGCGGCCCTGGTCCATCGCCGTCTTGCGCAGTTCGGCATAGGCCTGCGGCTCGGTAATGCCGCGGCTGTCCATGAGGATGCGCTTGGCCCGGTCGATCGTCTCGCGTTCGGCCAGCTTGCCCCGGGCCTCGGCTAGATCGGCCTGGAGCCGGGCGAAGGCGTTGAAGCGCCTGACCGCGAGGTCGAGGATCGGCCGTATCCGGTGCGGTGCAAGCCCGTCGACGACATAGGAGGAAACGCCCGCGTCGATCGAGGCCGCGATCGCTTCGTCGTCGCTTTCGTCGACGAACATGGCGATCGGCCGCGCCAGGGCGCGGCTGACGGCGAAATATTCCTCGAGCACGTCGCGCGAGGGATTGCCCAGGTCGATCAGGACGATGTCGGGAGCGATCTCGCCGATCCGCGCGACCAGGCCGCGGCGCTCGGTGACGACGAAGATCTCGCAATCGTCGATCGCCGCCAGCCCTTCGCGGATGACCGCGGCCCGGCTGGCACTTACGTCGACGATGGCGATCCGCATGGTTCTTTGTGCACCGCAACAACGGGGGTTTCAACCCTCGGCCGATGGGGGTTGCGGGGCCGGGCTAGCCAGGCCACGCCGAATGTGCTTCCTGAAAGTTCCCGTCTTCTCGGCCATTTCCGGAGAGATCGATGCCGAATGCCAAAGACGTGAAGATCGATGACGGCGATCTCCGAATCCTTCGGATCCTGCAGGAAGACGGCAGGATCACCAACCAGGACCTCGCCCGCCGCTGCGGCATGTCGACGGCCACCTGCTTCGAACGCACCCGGCGGCTGCGCAACGCGGGGGTGATCCGCGGGTTCACTGCCCTGCTCGATCCGGCCTGCCTCGGGCGCGAGCTGCTGGTGTTCATCGAAGTGATTCTCGACCGGACGACCGACGATGCCTTCTCGGCTTTTGCCGAGCACATCCAGGCCGTGCCCGACGTGCTCGAATGCCACATGGTGGCGGGCGGGTTCGACTACCTGCTCAAGGTGCGGGTGCCCGACATGGCCGCCTATCGCGAGTTCCTCGGCCAGGTCCTCGCCTCCATGCCCTCGGTTCGCGAAACCCGCACCTATGCGGTGATCGAGGAAGTGAAGCAGACGACCCAGTTGCCGATCTAGCGAATGGTCCCCCAGAACCTCCCCGGAACGGGGAGGGGGACCGCGACGGCGCAGCCGGCGTGGTGGAGGGGTCGGGAGGTTCGATCGTGGCGCTGGGTTGCGAGGGAGGGGTTTCGACCCCTCCACCACCGGCTGCGCCGGCGGTCCCCCTCCCCCTGTGGGGGAGGATCTTTACGCTGGGCACAGTTTCACCCCCGCTGGCGAATGCGGGCTTTCGCCGGGAAGGAAAGCATAGCTCGGAATAGACGGCGCCTCGGGTTGCCTGGCACGACAGGCTTGGCGGTTTGAACCCTGAGGTG
>CAUJJI010000231.1 GCA_963205265.1 Pseudomonadota bacterium | reverse complement strand
CCCCGCGGCTTCGATTTCCTCAAGGATGTCGACGTTCGCCTGTCCGTCGAGCTCGGCCGGACCGACATGAAGCTGAAGGACGTCCTTGCGCTCGGCGAGGAAAGCGTCGTCGTGCTCGACCGGCTGACCGACGAGCTGCTCGACGTGATGGTCAACGGCAAGCCGATCGCCAAGGGCGAGATCGTCGCCCAGGGCAACCGCTTCGGCCTGCGCATCGTAGAACTGGCCGGCACCCGCCCCGAGCGCGACGAACCTGTCGCGCTGCCGGAGACGGACGACGCCTGATGCTCTGGTACATTCTCAAGCTGATCGTCCTGCTGCCGCTGATCGGGCTGATGGCCTGGGGCGCGCTCAAGCTCGCCCAGAAGCTGCAGGAACGCGCCGGCGCCGGCCAGGGGCCCAAGTCGGTGCGGATCGTCGAGACGACCATGCTGTCGCCGACGCTCAAGCTGGCGGTCATCGAATTCCACGGCCGCGAGATCCTCGTTTCCGCCTCGCGCAACGGCCTGACCAGGCTGGCCGAGGCGCCTGCGCGCGAACGCACGGCGGAGGTGGTGCGATGATCGATGCCTTGGCAAAGGAAGCTTCGTCATCCCCGCGCAGGCGGGGACCCATCTCCTGCCGATTCACCAGGAACGACGCCTGGGAGATGGGTTCCCGCCTGCGCGGGAATGACGAGAGAAGGAACGCCGGCGGTTTGAAGAACCTCGCCACCAGCGCGTCGCTGTTCCTCCTCACCGCTCCGGTCGCCGCTCTGGCCCAGGCCGCTCCGGCGCCCGCCGCCGCAGCGCCGGCCGGCCCGGCCCCGGCCGCCGCGGCCGTCCCCGGCGCGCTCGATCGCGCCTTCGGCTCGATGGGCGGCACCGACGGGCCGGGCATGAGCATGTCGCTCCAGCTGCTCCTGATCATGGGGCTGCTGACGATCCTGCCCAGCCTGCTCCTGATGATGACCAGCTTCACGCGCATCCTCATCGTGCTGGCGATCCTGCGCCAGGCGATCGGGCTGCAGCAGTCGCCGCCGAACCAGGTGCTGATCGGGCTGTCGCTGTTCCTGTCGCTGTTCGTCATGGCGCCCACGCTCGACAAGGTGAACGCCAACGCCATCGCCCCCTACGCCGCCGGCACGATCAATGCCGAGCAGGCGATCCAGGCGGGCGGGCGCGAGTTCCACCACTTCATGATCCGCCAGACGCGCGAGCACGACCTCGCCATGTTCGCCGAGATGGCCAAGGCGCCCAAGTTCCAGAAGAGCGACGACGTGCCCTTCTCGATCCTGCTGCCGGCCTTCGTCACCAGCGAGCTGAAGACCGCCTTCCAGATCGGCTTCATGCTGTTCCTTCCCTTCCTGATCATCGACCTCGTCGTCTCCTCGGTGCTGATGTCGCTGGGCATGATGATGATGAGCCCGATGATCGTATCGCTGCCTTTCAAGCTGCTGCTGTTCGTCCTCGTCGACGGCTGGGCCCTGCTGATGGGCTCGCTCGCCGCCTCATTCGGATAGCCCGGACGCACAGACATGGACGACACCGCATCCCTTCTCGCCCTGGCTGACCGCATGCTGTGGGTGACCGCGCTGGTCGCCGCACCGGTGCTGCTGGCCACTCTGGCCGTCGGCCTCGTCATCGGCGTGATCCAGGCCGCGACCTCGATCAACGAGCAGACGCTGACATTCGTGCCCAAGCTGGCGGTTACCGCGCTGGTGCTGGTGCTGTTCGGCGCCTCGATGATGGCGCTGGTCGGCGACTTCACCCAGGAAATCTTCGACCAGATCGCACGGACCGGCCTGTGATCGCACTCAATTTCGGCTTTGGCGCGCTCGAAGCCGAATTGTGGCGGCTGCTGTTCGTCATGACCCGGATCGGCGCGGCCCTGCTGGCGGCGCCCTTCTTCGGCGCCGGCGCAGTGCCACCGCAAGTGCGCGTGATCATGGCCGGCGCGCTTGCCGTACTGGTCTGCGCCTGGACGCCGGTCGCGGCGCCGCCGGCACTGCTGTCGCTCGCCGGGTTGCTCGCGATCGCGGGTGAGGCGCTGGTCGGCCTGTCGCTCGGCTTCGTGCTGCAGATCGCCTTCGCCGCCCCGGTGATGGGGGCCGAAGTGATCGGCGGCGCCATGGGCATGAGCATGGCGACCGCGGTCGACCCCAACAGCGGCTCGCAGTCGCCCGCGCTCGGCCAGTACTTTACCGTCGTCATCACGCTGATCTTCCTGGCCCTGGGCGGGCACCTGCAGTGGATCGGCCTGCTGGTCGACAGCTATCGCGTCTTCCCGCCGGGCCACACCTGGCTGGGGCCCGAGCGCTTCGCCGAGATCGCCGGCTTCGCCACGACCATGTTCGTCACCGCCGTCGCCATCGCCCTGCCGGTCACGCTGGTGCTGCTGGTGGTGCAGGTGGTGACCGGCGTGCTGAGCCGTTCCGCCCCGGCGCTCAATCTCTTCGCGCTCGGCCTGCCGGCCGGCGTGCTTGCCGGCATTGCCGCGCTGATCGCCGCCGCCCCGCTGCTGACCGACCAGCTGACCGACCTGTCGGCGCTCGCCATCGAGCAGAGCCGGAGCCTGCTGCGGCCATGAGCGAGACTGCCGGCGAGAAGACCTTTGCACCAAGTGCGAAGCGCAAACAGGACGCCGCCCGCAAGGGCGACGTCATCCGCTCGCGCGAGCTGGCGACCGCGGCGACGGTGCTGGTCGGCGCCGCCTGGCTCAAGCTGGCCGGGCCCTGGGTGATGGACACGATGACCGGCGCCCTGCGCAAGGGCTTCACCTGGGACCGCGCCGCGCTGGAAGACTTCGCTCCGGGCGAGACGATGATGCTGCTGTCCGCCATGGCCCTGCCGCCGGTGCTGCTGCTGGGCTGCGCGGTGATCTTCGCCTCGCTGGCTTCGCAGCTGGGCTTCGGCGAGGGCCGCTGGGTCGGCGAGAACCTGCTGCCCAAGGGATCGCGGATCAACCCCGCAGCCGGCCTCAAGCGCATGTTCGGGGCGAACGGCTGGATCGAGATGGGCAAGAGCGTGGCCAAGGTCGGCCTGCTCGGCACCATCGCCTGGTACTGGGCCGACGGCCGCATGGAGACGCTGGCCCGGCTCGGCCGCGGCAACCTGACCGGGCAGCTGAGCTACGGCTGGGATGCGATCACCTCGCTGCTCTTCGCGCTGTCGGGCGGCCTCGTCGTCATCGCCCTGATCGACTTGCCGGTGCAGCTGATCCGCCGCAACCTGCGGCTGAAGATGTCGATGCAGGAAATGCGCGACGAGCAAAAGGAATCCGAAGGCTCGCCCGAGCGCAAGGCCGAGCAGCGAGCGCGGCAGCGCCGGCTCGCCATGGGCGGCGTCGCCAAGGCAATGCGCGAGGCGCAATTCGTCATCACCAACCCGACGCATTTCTCGGTCGCGCTCGCCTACGACCCGCTCAAGGCGGCGGCGCCGATCGTGCTCGCCAAGGGGCGCGGGGAAAAGGCGCTGGCGATGCGCGAGCTGGCCGCCGAATACGAATTGCCGGTGCTCGAATATCCGGCGCTGGCGCGTTCGGTCTACTATACCACGCGCGAAAGCCAGGTGATCCGCGAGGAGCTGTACGGTGCGGTCGCCGCGGTTCTCGCCTTCGTCCTGTCGCTGAAGCGCGGCGAGCGCCCGCTGCGGCCGGAAATCAACGTTCCGGTCACTGTCCGCTTCGATGCGGACGGCCGACTCGACCCGTCCGCAAGCTCTTAATCGCGCGGCATTTCCGCCGTCCTAGCTATCATGGCAACGACCGGCACCTCCTCGACGACCAGCGCGACGACATCGGCGACCAGCTCGCTGATCTCCGCGCTCGGTGCCGGCAGCGGCATCGACATGGCGGCCATGGCGAGCAATCTCGCCGCCGCCCAGTTCGCCGCGCGGACCGATCGCCTCGCCGCCAAGTCGGAACTGCTCGAGAAGCAGATCTCCTCGGCCTCGAACCTCAAGAGCATGATCTTCAGCCTGGCCACTTCGCTGGGCGATCGCGTGCGCATGGGCGACCTTTCGCCGCAGCCGCAGATCGCCAACAGCGCCGTCGCCCAGGCGAGCCTGTCGGGAACGAGCCAGCCCAAGGGCAGCTTCACTCTGGAAGTCACCGCCCGCGCCGCCGCGCAGACTCTGGCCAGCACGGGCTTCGCCTCGGGCACCAGCCTGGTCGGCTCGGGCACGCTGACGCTGCGCTTCGGCGCGATCTCCGGCGCGACCTTCACCGAGGACACCGGGCATGCCGCGGTCGACATCGAGATCGCCGCCGGCGCCACGCTGACCGACGTCGCCTCGGCGATCAACGGCAAGAACGCCGGCGTCACCGCCTATGTCGCCAACACCGTCGACGGCGCCAAGCTGGTGCTGAAAGGGGCCGAGGGCGCCAACAACGGCTTCGTGCTCGAAGCGACCGAGAGCCCGACCGACCCCGGCCTCGCCGCGCTCGCCTGGAACGCCGCCAGCCCGGCAGTGCCGCAGCGGCTGCTGTCGAGCGCCGCCGACGCCGCCTTCAAGGTGGACGGCCTGGCGATGACCGCCAGCAGCAACAACGTCACCGACGCCATTCCCGGCGTCACGCTGAAGCTGACCGGCACCAATGTCGGCGCGCCGACGACGATCACCTTCAGCAATCCCGCCGCCGCGATCACCTCTGCCATGCAGGACCTGACCTCGGCGCTGAACGAGATGGCCTCGGCCGTGCGCGAGGCGACCGACGCCAAGACCGGCGACCTCGCCCGCGACTCCGGCGCCCGCGCCCTGCAGCGCTCACTGTCCGGCCTGGCCGGCCGGATCCTGATGCCGAGCGCGGCCGAAGGCATGCCGAGCACGCTGGCCGACCTCGGCCTGTCGACGCAGCGCGACGGCACCTACCTGCTCGACGGAGCAAGGCTTTCCGCGACGCTGGCGAAGAATCCCGAAGCCGCCGCGGCGATGTTCACCAACGGCATCAACGGCGTCTATGCGGCGATCGACAGCATCGCCCGCAGCACCGCCTCGATCGGCGATCCCGGCTCGCTGGCCGGATCGATCACCCGTTACACCACGCAGAAGCTGAAGGTCGGCGAGGACCAGGCCGATCTTGCCGAGCAGCAGGAGAAGGTCCGCGCCCGCCTGGCCGCGCGCTTCGCCGTCTCCGACAGCCAGATCAACACCATGCAGTCGACGCTGAGCTTCATCAAGAACCAGATCGCCGCATGGAACAAATCGAGTGACTAGAATGCTTGCCAATCGCTCGCCCCACGAAGCCTACCGCCGCGTCGACTTCGACGCCCGCGTCGAAGGCGCCAACCCCCAGCAGCTGGTCGGCATGTGCTACGAAGCGCTCGCCGGCGCGCTCGGGACCGCGCTCTATGCGCACGAGCGCGGCGATAACCGGCTCAAGAGCCAGTCGCTCACGCGTGCGCTGTCGGCGGTCACTGCGCTCCAGCTCGGGGTCAACGGCGACGAGGGCGTGGCCCTGGCGCTGCGCCAGCTCTACCAGTCGGCGCGCCGCTCGATCCTCGATTCGGCGCTGAAATTCGATCCCGAAGTCATCGGCGAGATGCGCCGCGACTTCGTCGAGATCGCGCGCGCGCTGACCTCCGCGGCCTGACTCGGCACCCGGGGAAGAACGCCCCGCCCCTCTGGACACCGGTGACAAGTTTCGCCAGTCGTTGGCCATGGCCAAGCCCACGATCAACGATGTCGCCCGCGTCGCCGGCGTCTCCAAGAAGACCGTCAGCCGCGTCATCAACCAGTCGCCGCTGCTGAACGAGGCGACTCGCGCCCGGGTCGAGCAGGTCATCGCCGATCTCGGCTACGTGCCCGACCCGCAGGCGCGCGCACTGGCGCTGCGGCGCAACGTCGCCGCTCCCGCTGCTCCGCCCCGGGACGACGAGGCCGTCGCCCCCGCTCCGCGGACCAGGCTGATCGCCCTCGCCTACGACAGCGCATCCGCGCCGCTGCTGGCCGACGTGCAGCACGGCATGCTGGCGGCGCTGGCCGGCAGCGACTTCGCGCTGGCCCTGTGCCTGGCCGGGGCCGAGCGCGATGCCGAGGACCAGCTGCGCGACTTTCTCGAGCGCCACCGGCCCGCGGGCGTGCTGCTCGTGCCGCCGCTTTCGGAAATCCGCCGGCTCGGCAAGCTCTGCGAGGAGCTGGGCTGCCGCTGCCTCGCGCTTGCGGCCGAGGATGCCGGCACGGACGGCCAGGTCGTCGCCTCGAGCGACCGCGAGGCGGCGGCCCGGGCGATCGACTACCTGATCTCGCTGGGGCACGAGCGCATCGGCATGGTCACCGGACCCGACGATTCGCGCCTCGCCCAGCAGCGCGAGCTCGGCTACCTCGACGCCATGGCCGATCACGACCTCGACCGCGGGCCGGCGCTGATCGCCAACGGCGACCACAGCTTCCAGTCGGGGTTCGACGCCGGCCAGCTGCTCCTGGAAGTGAGCCCGCGGCCCACTGCCATCTTCGCCGGCAACGACGAGATGGCCGCCGGCGTCCTTCACGCCGCCGCGCAAAAGGGGATCAAGGTTCCCGAGGCGCTGTCGGTCGTCGGTTTCGACGACACGCCGATCGCCGCGCGCCTCTGCCCCCAGCTGACCACGGTGCGCGTCCCGGTCGCCGAAATGGCCGAAGCGGCGGCCCGACAGCTGATCGATAGCGAGCAGGCAGAACCCCAGCAGCGGATATTTGCCCCGGAGTTTGTCGCGCGAGGCTCGACCGGACCTTGCCCCACCTAGGCGAAACTCGCTAGAGGACCTCGGCGATGAACGGGGGGCTCCATCTCATCCTGGTTGACAGCGACCTGCGTCGGCGGGCGAAGCTGTCGCACGGCCTGGTCGACAGCGGCGTGCATGTCGAGCCGTTCGAGAACGTCTCGGAGCTGATCGACCACTGGCCGCGCGACGGGCTGATCATGGCCCATGACGACGGCGATACCCTGAACCGCCTGATCGACTACATGGCCGGCTCGGGCAACTGGCTGCCGCTGGTCGCATTCGCCGAAGCGCCCGCGACCAGGCGCGTCGTCGAGGCCATGCAGGAGGGCGTGCTCGACTACGTCGTCTGGCCGGTGAACGACGCCGAGCTCCTCGCGACGCTGACACGGGCAGAGGAACGGGGACGGACCCAGACCAATGCCCGGCTGCGCGAAGCCGTCGCCCGCAGCCGCATCGAGGTGCTGTCGGAGCGCGAGCGCGAAGTGCTCGGCGGCGTCGCCACCGGCCTGTCGAACGAACTCATCGCCCGGCAACTGGGCATCAGTTCGCGCACGGTCGAAATCCACCGCGCCAACATGCTGCAGAAGCTCGGCGCCAACCATACGTCCGAAGCGATCCGCATCGCCATCGAGGCATCGCTGATCTACTGAGCCCGGGACCGCTGGTGGGCCGGACGTATCGATCGTCGTCACCCTGAATATGTCCGTCACCCTGAACGCGTTCGTCACCCTGAACTCGTTCGTCACCCTGAACTCGTTCGTCACCCTGAACTCGTTCGTCACCCTGAACTCGTTTCAGGGCCCATTTCTCCTCCAGGCGCCGGAGCTTTGCACGGGCGGACAACGGCGCCGTTGCGATCCCGGTCAGAGCTTCGGAGCTTGGGGAGAAATGGGTGCTGAAACAAGTTCAGCATGACGGGGGGCGTGGGACGCGAACAAACCCCGTCGTCCCGGGCTTGCGCCCGGGACCCAGTTTTAAGGGTCGGGAGGTAGCGCGGTGTGGGCCCCCGTGCCGGGGCAA
>CAUJJI010000230.1 GCA_963205265.1 Pseudomonadota bacterium | reverse complement strand
TGGTGCCCGGGGGCGGAATCGAACCACCGACACCATGATTTTCAGTCATGTGCTCTACCAACTGAGCTACCCGGGCATCGCTGCTGCGGCCGCCGCGAAAAGGGCGGGCGAGCGATTGGAAGCGCGCCTATGGCGAAGCCGCGGCGGATTGGCAAGCCCCGGAATCACTCTTCGGGAGGAATATCGGGAGGCGCCGCCGGGCCGGGCAGGGTGTAGCCGTCGTCGAGCCACTTGAGCAGGTCGCGGTCGCGGCAGCGGCTCGAGCAGAAGGGAGCGTGCTCGGCTACGCGGGGCTTGCCGCAGATCGGGCATTTCCTGGCGGACTGCGTCATAGCGGCACCGCCTGCGCGAATCCGGCCGCGAGTGCAAGGCCCGGATCCTCGTGCCAGCGCAGCCTGCGGCCGGTCCGCCGGGCGAGCTCGGCTTCCCAGTCCGGCTGCATCGCGCTGCGCACGGCCGGGTGGGCGGTGAGCAGCAGCGCGCCGGGCTCTGCCACTGCTTCGGCGCGGCGCAGCAGCAGCCGCGCGGCGGCCGCGGCGCGGGAGCGGGCGAAACGATGCAGCAGCGACGGCCGCTCGAGCCGGGCAACGAGCTGGACGAAGCCGAAGCCGTTCATCGCCGTCGCCTGGTGCGGCCAGTCGGCCAGGGCCGCAGCCAGCGCCCGGTCGATGCCGTGGCGATCGCCCTTGTCCGCCAGCGTCGGGAAATCGATGCCGATCGAGCCGGCGAGATCGAGCCGGCGGATGGCCCCGGCGATCGGTAGGACCGCGGCTCTCGCCAGCGCAGCCGGCGGCAGCGTGCCGTCGACGTCGACCAGGGTCATCGCCGGCGTCGGCGTGATCGCCAGGCTGCCGCCGTCGAAGGCGATCGCGCCGGTCCAGGCCTCGTCGCACAGCTCGTCCCAGTCGCAGGCGGGAAAGCGATGGACGACGCGCACGCCGTGGCCTTCGCTGCGCAGCCGCTCGGCGAGGCCGGGGGCGGGGCGGGGCGCCGCCCTGGTCAGGCGTGCCTGGGCGAGCTTGGTCCGACCCCGCTCGCCGATCGCGGCGCGAGTCACTTCGGCACTGTAGGCGGCGCCTTCGCTCGCTTCGGCCGGCAGATTGTCGACGAGCGCCTCTTCCCCGCCGGCGAAGCGCAAAGTGCCGCGCTTGGCGCCGGCGGCGCGGGCGACCAGCACCGCGGCTTCCACCTGGCCCGCGGCAAGGGCGCCGGGCCAGTCGGTCCGCGCGGCGACGATCCTGCCGGCCTGCAGAAGGATCGCGCGATGCTCGCCGATCCCTTCCTCGACCAGCCAGTCAGCCAAGGGCGAAGCCCGCGGCCTTGAGCAGGGCCCGGGTCTCGTAAAGCGGCAGCCCGACGACGCCGGAATGGCTGCCCGAGATCCAGGCGATCAGCCCTTCCGCCGCGCCCTGGATGGCATAGCCGCCGGCCTTGCCGTGCCATTCGCCGCCGGCCAGGTAGGCGTCGGTCTCCTCGCGCGAGAGCGGCTTGAAGCGGACGACGGTTTCCGACAGGCGCTCGCGCAGCTTGCCGTCTGGGGCCTTGAGCGCCACGGCCGAGAGCACGCGGTGGCGCCGGCCGGACATCAGGTCGAGGCAGCGGCGGGCGGTGGCTTCGTCCTCCGCCTTGGGCAGGATGCGGCGGCCGAGCGCGACCACGGTGTCGCCGGCGAGGACGAAGGCGTCGCCGCCGTCAGCCGCGAGCGCCTTCTCGCGCGCCATGCGGCAGGCATAGTCGCGCGGCAATTCGCCCTTGCGCGGTGTCTCGTCGATATCGGTAGCGGCAATGCCGGAGGGCACGATGCCGAGGCGGGCAACCAGTTCGCGCCGCCGCGGGCTGGCCGACGCGAGAAGCAGGCGGGGAGCCGGGCCGGGCGGCGACACGCCCCCATGCTCCATCAATAGGGACCGGGACCGCCGCGGCCGGGCATGAAGCGATAGGTGATGCGCCCCTTGGTCAGGTCGTAGGGCGTGAGTTCGACCAGCACCTCGTCGCCCACGAGCACGCGGATGCGGTTCTTGCGCATCTTGCCCGCCGTATGGCCCAGGATTTCGTGATCGTTTTCCAGCCTCACCCGAAACATTGCGTTCGGCAGCAGTTCGACGACCGTGCCGCGCATTTCCAGAAGTTCTTCTTTCGCCATAGGCGATGGGTATCCGTTTCTGTCGGTTGTTTACGCGGCGCGCCATAGCGGCGGGCAGGCGAAAAGGGAAGCCTTGGCTTTCCGCCGGGTTCGGCGCCGCCGTTCAGTGCCAGAACGGCTTGATGTCGAGCAGGGCATGCCGCGCGCGGGCGGCCTCCTTGAGCAGCGCCTTCGGCTTCCATGCGGCAAGCAGGGCATCGGCCTCGGCAGTGCCGGCCAGCCCCAGGGCGGACAGGCGTTCCTCGGCGGCGGCGCGGTCGTTGAGCGCGCCGAGGCTGGCCTGGAGATCGAGCAGCGCCGCGGCGAACTTCCGCCGCCTGCCTTTCGCCGCGAACAGCCCGGCCAGGAACTCGCAGCCGTAGCGCAGCTTCTTCACGTCCTTGCGCAGGCGGTGGCGGCCCTCGACGTCGAGCGAGGCGAGGTGCTTGCCGTGCCGCGCGACCTTGCGCCGCTGGCGGTCGAGCGCATCCGCGGCGAAACCGGCCAGAGTGGCCGCGCGCAGATCGGCCTTGGCCGGATCGTGCCGCCAGCCGCCGTCGGCGATCCAGGCGCGCAGGTCTGCGGGCAGGATCCGCGCCTCGCCTTCGCGAAGCCGGGCGAGCACGGCGGCATGGGCGTCGTCGCGCGCCTGGGCCAGCCGGGCGAGGAGGGCTCCCTGGGGCGCCCGGGCGATCAGCACGTCGAGATCGCGGGCTTCGCCGAGGCAGGCGGCGAGATCGCGGACGCGGGCGATCAGCCGGTCCGTCTCCGGCCCGGCCAGCAGCGGCCGGAACAGGGTGGTCGCGGACCGCAGCCGCCTGAGGCCGATCCGCGCCTGGTGCACCGCCTCGGGATCGTAGCCGAAGCTCAAGGCGGCCTCGTTGCGGCGGTACTGCTGCAGGCAGTCTTCGGCGACGAGCGCGAAGGCTTCGGCGAGAGTCATGCCGGCATGCGGCAGCGGCCTTTGGGATTTCCCGGGGTCGCCATTAGCGGCATCGGCAGCGGCGGGTGCCGGCACGGTCGGAGTCAGGGTCGCATCCGTCATGCCGGCGTGCTTAGCCGATTTGCGCCGCGCCCTCTCCCCAATTCTGCAGCGATCGCCTATCTGCCCCCTATGGCTCGCACTCCCGCCGGAACTCCCCACGATCCCAGAGGCGCTTCGCGCTTCAACGAAGACCAGGCGTCGACCACGCTGCGCGGGTCGGACCAGCCGGATATCGACAGGGGCCTGGCCGTGCTGCGCGAGACGGTGAAGACGCTGCCGGCACGGCCGGGCGTCTATCGCATGCAGGATGCGCGCGGCGACGTGCTCTACGTCGGCAAGGCGCGCGTGCTGCGCAACCGGGTGGCGAACTATGTCCAGGTCGAGCGGCTGCCGACGCGGTTGAAGCGCATGGTCAGCCAGACGCGCGAGCTGACCATCGTCACTACCAATTCCGAAGCCGAGGCGCTGCTGCTGGAAGCGCAGCTGATCAAGCGCTTCCGCCCGCCGTACAACGTGCTGCTGCGCGACGACAAGAGCTTCCCCTTCATCCTGCTGCGCGCCGACCACGCCTTTCCGCGCATCACCAAGCACCGCGGCGCGCGCAAGGCCAAGGGCAACTACTACGGCCCCTTCGCCAGCGCCGGCTCGGTCAATACGACGATCAATGCGCTGCAGAAGCTGTTCCTGCTGCGGAGCTGCACCGACAGCTTCTTTTCCCGCCGCGACCGGCCCTGCCTGCTCTACCAGATCAAGCGCTGCTCGGCCCCCTGCGTCGGGCGGATCGACGAGGCCGGCTACGGCGAACTGGTGCAGGAGGCGAAGGACTTCCTCGGCGGCCGCTCCTCGGCGGTGCAGCGCAAGATCGAGGTGCAGATGCACGAGGCGGCCGAGGGGCTGGACTTCGAGCGCGCGGCCATGCTGCGCGACCGGCTGCGCGCGGCGACCTTCATCCAGGGCAGTCAGGCGATCAACGCCGCCGGGCTCGGCGATGCCGACATCTTCGCCATGGCGACCAAGGCCGGGCAGGTCGCGGTCCAGGCCTTCTTCATCCGCGGCGGCCAGAACTGGGGGCACCGCGCCTTCTTCCCCACCCATACCGAGGGGCTGGGCGAGGAAGAGGTGCTGACCAGCTTCCTCGCCCAGTTCTACGAGGAAGTGCCGCCGGCGCGCTGCATCCTGGTCGATCGCGCCTTGCCCGAAGGCGAGCTGCTGGCCGAAGCCTTCCGCGCCGCCGCCGGCGGCAAGGTGGAAATCACCGTGCCGCAGCGCGGCGATCGGCGGCGGCTGATCGAACAGGCCACGCGCAATGCCCGCGAGGCGCTCGACCGGCGGCTGGCGGAAAGCGGCACCCAGGCCCGGACCCTGCGCGAGCTGGCTGAATTCCTCGAGCTTCCCGAAGTGCCACAGCGCATCGAGATCTACGACAACAGCCACATCCAGGGCACCAATGCGCTGGGGGCCATGGTCGTCGCCGGGCCGGAGGGCTTCATCAAGGGCCAGTACCGCAAGTTCAACATCAAGCGCGCGGAAACGGCGCCGGGCGACGACTTCGCCATGATGCGCGAAGTCATGGCGCGGCGCTTCGGCCGCGCCGTCGCGGAAGACCCGCAGAAGGAAAGCGGCACCTGGCCGGACCTCGTGCTGATCGACGGCGGCAAGGGGCAGATGAGCGCGGTCAGGGACGTGGTCGAGGAGCTCGGCGTCGAGGACCTGCCGCTGGTCGCGGTGTCCAAGGGGCCGGACCGCAACGCCGGGCGCGAGGTGTTCCACTTCCCCGACGGCCGCGAGAAGACGCTGCCGCTCAACTCGCCGGTGCTGTTCTACCTGCAGCGCTTGCGCGACGAGGCGCACCGCTTCGCCATCGGCGCCCATCGCCAGAAGCGCAGCCGGGCGATCACCGCCTCGCCGCTCGACGAGATTCCGGGCATCGGCCCGGCGCGGAAGCGGGCGCTGCTGCTGCACTTCGGCACGGCGGGCAAGGTGCGGGCGGCGAGCCTCGAGGACCTGCAGCGAGCGCCGGGCGTCAGCGCGGCCGTGGCCCAGGCGGTCTACGATTTCTATCATCCCGCGGGGTGAGGGGGCTTTCCCGTCGAGGGACAGCGAAAAGAGGGGGGAGAGAGATGACGCCCGAACGCTTCACCATAGCGATAGCCGACGAGCGGCTCGACGACATGCGCCGCCGGCTTCGGGCCACGGCCTGGCCCGGCGACTACGGCAACGACGACTGGCGCTTCGGCGTCGGCGAGGACTGGCTGCGCGACATGGTCGCCTATTGGGCCGAAGACTACGACTGGCGGGCCGAAGAGGCGCGGATGAACGCCTGGCCGCATTACCGGGTCGAGATCGACGGGGTGCCGATCCACTTCATCCACGTCCGCAGCGGCCGGCCCGATGCGATCCCGCTGATCCTGACGCACGGCTGGCCGTGGAGCTTCTGGGACTGGCACGCGGTGATTGCCGAACTGGCGGCGGACACCGGCGGCCCGGCTTTCGACCTCGTGGTGCCGTCGCTGCCCGGCTACGGCTTCTCCAGCCCGCTGCGCAAGCCCGGGGTGAACACCCGCGCCGTCGGCAAGCTGTGGGTCAAGCTGATGTGCGACGTGCTCGGCTACGAGCGCTTCGCCGCGGCGGGGGGCGACTGGGGCGCGGCGATCACGGCCGAGCTGGGCCATGCCCATCCCGAGCGGCTGCTGGCGATCCACATGACGCTGCTGCTGCTGCCCGACACCAACGCCTTCGCGCTTGCGCCCGGGGATTTCGCGCCCGACGAGCAATGGATGCACCGGCGCATGTGGGAAGCGTTCCCCCACGTCACCAGCCATGTCGCGGTCCATGCCGCCGATCCGCAGACCCTGGCCTATGCCATGGCCGATTCGCCGGTCGGCACTGCCGCCTGGCTGTGGGAGCGCCGCCGCTTCTGGAGCGACTGCGAGGGCGATCCGGTCGCGCTCTACGGCCGCGATTTCCTCTGTACCACGGCCTCGCTCTACTGGCTGACCAATACGACCGGAACCTCGTTCCGGCTCTATGCCGAGCAGTTCACCGGCGCCGCCTTCGCCCAGGACTGGCCGCTGCTGCACGACCGCCGGCCGATGATCCCCGTCCCCACCGGCATCGCCGTCGCTCCCAAGGAACTGATCTTCCTGCCCCGCGCCGAAGTGGCGAAACGCACCGACCTGCGCCGCTGGCAAGTGGTGGAGCGCGGAGGGCACTTCCTCCCGGCCGAGCAGCCCGCGATCCTGGCCGCGGAGTACCGGGCCTATTTCGCCGATGTGCTGGGGTGAGGGGGCCTGTTCCTCCCCCTAGGGGGGAGGGGATCAGTACCTCCCCGGAACGGGGAGGGGGAGCGCGACGGCGCCGGCGGCGTGGGGGGTGGGTAGGGAGGTTAGATCTATGCGGGGAGTTGCGGGGGAGGGGTTTAGT
>CAUJJI010000229.1 GCA_963205265.1 Pseudomonadota bacterium | reverse complement strand
CGCTCTCGACCGGAATCTACGGCACGTCCGGCCGGGTCATCCTGTTTGCCGGAACCATCCTCGTCATCGCGATCATCGTCATTACCCTCCTGCGCTGGATCGGGCATCTGTCGAGCTTTGGCCGGGTCGGTGACACGATCGATCGCGTGGAAAAGGTGGTGCAAGCGGCGATCGATCGATCAGGCTATAGGGTCACCGTTTTGCCCGCCGCCGGTCCCGACACGCGCGGCAGATGCTCAGTCCACCCCGACAAGATCGGCTACATCACGCATATCGATCTGAAGGCGCTCGAAGAGATCGCCGAGCGGCTCGGCTGTGCGATCGACTTAACCGTAACCCCCGGCGCCTTCGTGACGCCGGACCGCGAGATCGCCTGGCTCGACCGTGGGGACGACAGGAGCGCTTCCGACATCCGAGACGCATTCACCTTCGACCATCATCGCCAGTTCGACCACGATCCACGGCTCGGCCTGATCGTGCTTTCGGAAATCGCCTCGCGTGCATTGTCACCCGCTGTCAATGACCCTGGCACCGGCATCGCTGTGCTGGGCGCGGGCGTGCGGGTGATGGCGGCATTGCTCATCAAGGGCCGGGATGGCGGTGCAGGCAGCACACGCGTCACGCTTCCCGCGATCAGGATTGACGACCTGGTCGAAGACTTGTTCCGGCCGATCGCGCGCGATGGCGCCGGCATCGTCGAAGTGGCGATCAAGCTTCAGCGCTCGCTCGCCGAGATCGCCGCGATAGCGCCTGCCGCGCATCGCCTGCTGGCGGTACGCGCTGCGGACGCGCTTGCGCGCAGCCAGGCCGCGATGACGTTCCCTGCCGATCTCGAATGCGTGCGCGCCGTGTACCGGTTGCACTGGACCGCCCGAATGCCCGACACAGCAGCGTCCTGGCCGCCCCCCAAGGACCTCGAGTGATGGAAGCAGGCACATTCTCCCCCGTCCATATCTCGTGGGCGGAGGCGCTGTTGCGGATCGGCGCCTCGATGCTGTTGCCGATGCTGATCGGCATCGACCGATTTCTACGCGGCAAGCCCATCGATTTTCGTCCGTTCATGATCGTTGCGCTGGCGGCCTGCTCGCTGTCGCTGACGATCATGGAGCTTGCCGCGCGCACGACCGGGCCGGATGTCGACCTGGGCCTCAGCCGCGTGTTCGCCGGCGTAATCACCGGCATCGGCTTCCTCGGTGCCGGCGCGATGTTCCGCGAGGACAGCTTAGTCAAGGGCGCCGGCTCAGCCGCTTCGATCTGGGCGGCCGGCGCGATCGGCTTGATCTGCGGGGTCGGTCTGCTGTGGCTTGCGGCGATGCTGGCGGGTGGCGTACTGCTTGTTCTGGTCGTCAGCGCGCCGTTCACCGGTAAATACGATGCCGACTAGGGCGTCTCTAGGCCGGAGCGAAAGCGCTTGCGCAACGTTGGCCTGTCATTTTCTTTGACGATCTTGATGGCTTAATGCGCGTCGCGATCGTCTCGCTGCTTGCCTATGCCGCGATGGTGTTGGTGCTGCGGATCGCGGGCAAGCGCTCGCTGGCGAAGCTCAACGCGTTCGACCTGGTTGTCACCGTCGCGCTGGGCTCGACGCTGGCCACCGTGCTGCTTAGCAAGGATGTCGCGCTCGGCGAAGGCGTGCTTGCCTTCGCCGCGCTGGCGAGCCTGCAATGGCTAGTCTCACGAATGTCGGTGTCGAGCACCTGGTTCCGAACGCTGGTTCGCGCCGAGCTGCGGCTGTTGTTTGAGAATGGCGAATATCGCCGCGACGCAATGGCGCAGGAGCGTGTAACCGCATCCGAGATCGACGCCGCGGTCCGAAATGCTGGGCACGGTCGGCTCGAGGCAATCGCCGCCGTCGTGTTGGAAACTAACGGTAGCATGAGCGTTATTGCCCGCAGCGCTGATGAGGAGCTCACCGCGCTACGCTCAGTCCAGCAGTGAGACGACCGGCGGCGGCGCAGATCGTTGTCCGGTCTTGGCGACCACGACGCGCTTTACGATGAGATGCTGTCTGACGTGATGTGGCGGACGAGCAACAGTATTTTTTCCTAACTCTGACATTGAGCTCAGTGTGACTGTAAGCGCCGCCTTCCGGTGATCGTCAAGAAGGCCAAATTGTGTTCGAAAATTAGATTCGGATTGAAACGGAGCAACGCAGGGCGCTCCGACTGGCCGTAAGCATGCTCGCCCAGGTCTGCTTAAGCCGCTATACACTGCCGGAATTCGACGCCACGAGCGCCCGATAGCTGTTAACTTACCACATCTCAGGCGGTGCGGTGCATTGTACTGGACAATAGCGTCATAAGAATGCTCGACAGCACATTTCGAGCCTATCATGCACCCCACCGTCCACTACCTTTTGTCACTCGCGAACCCGTAATCGTTCTCCGGCATGGAAACGCGTCGGAGATGCAGTCATTGCGCGTTCGGCTTCCCGAAGCTCTTCACCTGCAAGTCCAAACTGCGGCGTTATGCGGCATCGGCCAGCTATTGCCCGATTTATACCATTCCAGGTAGGGCAGCTGTGCTAAGCGTCAGAGCAGGGAGGCCGACTCCACAACGGAGTGCGAAGGGGGCATAAATAGATCAATGCCTAGCTCTAAACGACGCAGGAAGGCGAGGTTGCCTGCCCCAAATCGGAAGACTGCGCCAAGACCGCAGGGCGATGGCGCTTCAGAAATTGGGCGGCGGCTCATTGCCGGCACCATCATTCTCGTTGCTGGAGCGATGCTAGGTAACATGCCCTTTTGGAGTGGGGCTTGGGTTATTATCGGGCTTCTTCCGCTCCTGGCTCTATCAAGTCGGTGTCCATACATGCAAAGCTGCAAGCGCTGGTGGATTGCAGCCGCCGTCGTAGTAGCCGTTCTCGCTTGGTCTAACGCCTACCGAGAATGGACTGGAGCCAACCTCAGGTTGAACTACCGTGTGTGCGGTGCTCCAATCATGGCTAATGGGAAAGTAGCCTATTTCCTGTTGGGAACTGAGTGGGTCAATCCCCATAGTATCGACATTGTCGTACGCACAGAGAGTGCGCTGCTTGAGGTGCAGAACAAGACTAGCATTGTGCCGGTGGAGCGGGGGATAATGCGAATATATGCTGCTGGAGATGAAGAAGGGCGTGACATCGCGATGGTAACAAACGGATTGGCATTTAAGCCCCCAATCGATCTGCCGGATGCGCTGAATGGCAGGGTGCGCTACACCTTCAAATTTGGCAGGGACGATGACAGCCTAAATCAGACGCTTGTGCTCGATGGCGCCATTAACGTTCCGCTCAGTGCTCAGGGGGATGGGAACAGTTTTCGATTCTCACCGTCTAGCGAGTCCAGTCCCGGCTTCATTGGTATGTGCGACATAGAGAAACAGATGTATGGTAGGCGAACCTTTTCGTTTTGATCAACTGTTGTGACACGGCCAAGTGGTCGACACGTAACGTTAGTTTTTTCCGACGCATTTTCCTTGTTGAGGAGGTACGTCGATGAAGAGGAAGCGGTTTTCGGTTGAGCAGATTGTGGCAGTGCCGAAGCAGGCGGAGCTTGGTCTGCCTGTGGCGGATCTGATCCGGTCTACACAGGCTCCTCACGCAAGAGCTTCCAGAACTCCCGCGTCAATTGCGTCGCATCCTGCGATATGAAAATCCGACGGCCGCACAACCGATCGTCACGCCTCAGGATGTTCTTGGCCAGATAGGCGGGCCAGCGGCCGTATCCACGTTTACCGTCGCCATCGGCCTCGTAGGCACGCTCGATGTCGACGGGAGCGCCAGAGTGTCGGGCGTATCCAGCCGCAGCCTTGCCTTTCGGGTGTAACGAGATGGCGCTCTCGATAGCGATCTTGAAGCGGGTCGCGATCAGCGGATCGTCGGCAGCGAAGAAGCCATGAAGGTGAAGCCCGGTTCGACTTCCACCACGCCTCGTCTTGCCCTCCACCACATAGCAGTATTCGAGGTTGCTCAAACCGTGGCGCTTCATGGCCTCTGGAACCAGGCGCCTGATCCTGCCGAGCGCGTTGCGTCCCTCACTCACCCACTTGTCCTCAAGATCAGGTCGAATGCGGGCGGTGAATGAGAAACCTCCGAACTCGAGAATAACTTGGAAGAGGAGGTGTATTTTGAGGTACTCTCCGATCTCATCCCAAGGTGGAAGCCTCTGAGGATCGATCTCAGTGTAGTCGCGAAAGTGGTCGAAATCTGTCCATACTACGAGGGGCGCCAGCTGCCCTCGCGCCTTGCCGAGCAACTGCGCTCGAGTGTGCGCATCGCCGATAAGCTTCTGGATGAGTTCGTGCTCTGCCTCGATACGAGCTTTGACCTGTTGGTTGAGCAGCCGAACCGAGGGTTTCGAACGCCTCGAGCCGGGTAACTGGTCTTTGCGGTATTGAGTGAGTTTTTTGGTCGACGGCATTGTTGTTGGGTCTGAGCTAACTTGGGATGGGGCCATGACCGCCTAGGGCATGATCCATGCCGAGGGGAGAATTTTTTCGCTAACAGATGCCTCCGCCGTCGATCACTGCGCCTGCGAGACAATGGTGTGTGACAACGGCCGGATGCAAGCACTTAAGTCATTGTTTTTACGATAGTGGTGAGCCCTGCTGGGGTCGAACCCTTTACACGAGATGCGAGAAATCGACCCCGTCGAAGCGTACAGAGTCCATCCATCCCTTGAACATCGTTACCGTGCCTTGCGGCAGCTCGCCATATCCGCTGGTAGTTGTCTTCTGATTGTGACCAAGCACTACCTCAATTTGATCGTCCAGCAGCTCAGCTTCCGAACGCAAACGATCGGCCATAGTGTGCCGGAAAGAGTGGATGCCGTAACCGTCGCGGCCTTTCTTGACACCAATGTCCCTCAAGTAGTCGCGCCACCAGCGCGAGGGCTTGCCGCTAATCTGCCCTCGCTTGTTTGCTTCGATCTCGGGGAAAAGCGGCGCATCAAGATCGCCAACAGCTTCCACAAGGCGACGACTGCGAAATGCTAGGAATCCAATATCGGCGAGCATGACATGCACTGCCGCCGAACGGCTCTTCCCGCTCTTCGTCACCAAGCCTGCACTCTCGTCATGCGTAATGTGGACGAACCAAACACCGCGATCTTCCCGAACATCACCGATGCGGAGCTGCGCAATCTCGCCAATCCTGGCGCCTGTGAACATACACACCAACGGCACCCACTTACGCCAGTCGTCCGCCATTGAGTTTCCAGGAAGATGCTCCTTCCCGTCCCTCAGAAAGCCTGTGAACAAGGGCGATTTGAGGATCGTGTTTAGCACGGCAGTCGAGAACGGCGGACGCGGGTTCTTGCCCTTGACCTTCTTGTGGTGAAGGCCATTGCAGGGGTTTATGAGTCCTGCCCAAGCGGGCTGTTCTGCCAGCCAGGTATACAGCGGCGAGATCGTCGACAGGTGCTTATTGATGGTCGTAAATGCCGTGTTGGCCAGCTCCAATTTCCTCGCGTTCACCGCCGCTTCTCGCATCGACAGGCTCCGCAGCGTTTTGTTGCTAGACCACTTTGGCGGGAGATCACGAAGGGTGTTCCGATACTCAGCGACCTCTATCGGCGTGATCGTACGAACGTCGCGGCCCGTGCCGACAAACTCGGCGAACTGGACCATGATTTTCCGATCTTGCGTGACGGTATCGGGGCGCTTCTCACCCTTCGCCAAGCACTCAGCTGACCAACGGTCGAACAGCTCCAACAGCGTCTCGCCGTGCTTAGCTTTCTTCGCGGATGCCGCCTTCACCGCCATCACGACCGGCGATTTTGGCGCTGCAGTCAGGTTGCCCTCATTGCGACGAATGAACGTATCGAGGGCGTCGATAGTGATCTCAGCGAGCTTACGAACGAACGCGTCGTACTCGCCAGAACCCTTAACGCCGACGAGCTTCCCCGCCGCGATCATGCGATCGGCCATCGCCTCCCACTGCGACATTTCGCCATCGTTGAGCCGGCGCGTGAGACGCACCAACTCCACTCGCCGCTGGCCAAGGGCAGCAGCATATCCAGCATCATTAGCCGGCCAGAGCTTGCGCTCAGCCTCCAAGCGAGCAAGCATCTGATCGAAGGCGGTATCAACCGCGAATGCATCAGGGTCGAGATCGCCGAAGGAAGACTGGGGCACCGGTAACGCGCCCCACTGGTCGAACAACTCAGCTCGAAGCTTGCCGGCAAGTACTGAGGCGGTTCGCTTATCAGTCGTTCCCAGAGAGCGCTGAATCATTCTAGTTCCAGCCAGATGTCGGTAGCCTTCGGGCACCGCCATTCGGAACCAAAGGACACGGGTTCCAGCGCGCTCGTAGACGTACGGCGCTATACTTTTTGCAGAGGGTGTGGCCATGGCTGGGGTTGATAGGGCGTGAAGCTAGAAATGTACAGATAAATGTACAGATGCAGCCTCAGCAACCCCCAGAATACTGCGGCTCTTAGCGTATCCTGGGAGCAGAGGGTCGCAGGTTCGAATCCTGTCTCCCCGACCAATTTCCCGATCACGACCGCCCGTCCTCCCAGGCGAGATGCATGGCGACGTTCGCCGGGACCCAGGCTTCGAAGCGGCCGTCGACCGTGTCGATTTCGAGCGGCTCGCCCATCGAGGTCCACAGCTTTGCCGTGAAGTCCTGGGCGAGCTTTTCGGTGGGGACCAGGGCAAGGCGTACGTGGCCGCCTTCGTAGCCGTCGACCTTGAGCGTGATGGTGTGCCCGTCGAGGCGGTGGATGGCCCTGACGAAGCTGTCGCAGAACAGCAGGAACGGCGCCTCGTCCAGCCGGTGGAACGAGCGGCTGGCGAGGACCATGGCCGCGCCGCACCCGTAAATCTCCTGGCCGACCTGGCCGGCGGGCTGCCCGTCGGGATAGAGATCCTCGAGCGGAAAGCTGAGCTTCGGGTCGATATGGCCGTTGCGGATGTCGGTGGCCAGCGCCTCCTTGGGCAGGGCGTCGGGATAGTAGAACCATGCGCGGTCGAGGGCGTGGCGGCAGAATTCGCCCACCAGCAGCTTGACCGAGGGGATGAGGTCGGGGCCGCCGTAGTCGAGGTACCGTTCGAAGGCCGCGAAGGAATCGAAGCATTCGTATGCGGCCATGTAGGGCGCGTCTTCCAGGCAGGTGACGCCGAGGAAGTTGGTCCAGTTCGCGGCCAGGCCGATCTCGCTCTTCCAGATCTGCGAATTGTGGAAGAAGCTGGCCAGGTAGACATAGCTCTGCGCCAGGTGTTCCTTGCGGTTGGTGATGCGCCACAGCCGGATGCAGGCGGCAGCGCCCCAGGCGGTGAGGTTCGCCTGGTAGTTGAGATCGAAGCGCATCCCCTTGGCGGCTTCGACGGCCTTCTCGGCCTCGGCCAGGAAGCGGGCCTCGTGAGTCAGCTCGAAAGCCTGCAGCATGACCCAGGCATAGATCCCGCCGACGTCGGTCTGACCGCGCTGGTCGCTCTCGGCAACCTCGCGGATCACGCTGAAGTCGCGGATGTCGTACATGATCGGCCACTTGTAGCGGAAGTGCCGCGCCGCGCGGATCGCATAGTCGATCGAGGCCAGGAACAGCTCGCGCGCCTTCTCCTGTCCGGCGAGCGCCAGGTTCGCGAGGTTGAGCAGCGGGTGGTAGAGGTACCAGCTGTCGACCGCGTCGGCGTTCTTGTCATCCCCGACGTTCGGCAGGTAGCGGCGCATGGTCTTGAGCTCGGCGTCGTAGAACTTGGCGAGCCCGGCGACGATCTCGTTTTCGAGCGGATGCGCCTTGCCCCGCCAGCGCCCCCAGTCGTTGAGCGCCGAGCCGATCGAGAGCTGGACCATCGCATCGGGGTATTCGGCTGCCGTGTAGGGGTGGAAGTAGGCCCGGCCATAGTGCCTGACGCGCGCCTCGGGAGCCTTGGCGAGGTCGCGAATGGTGCGCTCCGCCCGGTTGTTCCAGTCGTGGAACGCCGGTGTCGGCGGCGACAGCCACGGGTAGATGCCGCCGATCATGTCGAGGAACTGCCAGGCGGAATCGGATTCCTCGGTCTGCGGATAGGCACGGATCGAAAGGATCGTGTCGTAGAGCGTCAGCTCGCGCCCGGCGGGCAGCACGGCCCTGCCGTTGTCCGCCTGGCGGGGCAGCTGGTAGCCGAGCTCCGGCCATTCGCCGCTCACCGCGTTCTCCGGCTTGGTGCCGGTGGCGTTGAAGTAGTCGTTGAGCGCGGTGAGATTCTGCAGGTAGAGCACCTTGCCGAAGGCGGGTTCCTGCAGGCTGAAATAGAGCAGGCCCGTGTTCATCTTGCGCTGGCGCGCCTCGATCTCGCCCACGGTCGCCGCCGCGTTGCCCTTTGCGTCGAAAGGCAGCAGGTCGCGCGGCGTCCATTCGATCGCGAGGTCGCGGTTCGCGGTGTAGCGGAACGTCGCCCGGAACTGTTCCAGGCCGAAGCTGTCGCCATAGAGCTCGAGCCGCGCCGTGCCGAGGCTGCCTTTGCATTCGACTGCAGCCAGCGCATCGGGCGCCCGGATCGCGCGGCAGCTGCAGTCGGGGCTGAACACCGGCATCCGCAGGGCCAGGCCGCCCAGCTCGCCCCGGCGCAAGGTGATCCATAGGGTGTCGTGCTCGAGCCGGACCTCGAGATCGAGGCCACCCAGCCGCGCCCTGGCGATGGGATCGTCCGCACGAGCGCCGAGAACCTCGGATGCAAGGGCGGCGTCCGGGGTTATCGGGTGAAGCAGGTCGGCATTGGCCATGGGTGAGGGTGATCCTCTCTCTCGTGTTGCCGGAGCTTGGCAAACCCGGTCTGCCGGCTTTGGTTTCCGACTTCGCAAGAGAAAGTTTCGCGTCCGCCGGCACCGGCTTGGCGACGCGCCGCACGGGCGTCTGGCAGCGCTATCTAGGGCTGTCAGATAGGAGGAGAGGCCGGCTGTCGTGCCGCCGCCTGGAGTGCTGCCGACCTTGATTGCATCAAAGCCGGTACTCTAGCAGTCTGTTTTGCCGTGATTTCCGAATCGCCAGATCAATCCATCTGGCTCGCAATCACGCTAGGCGTATCGCTTCGCCCGTTTCTTCGGCACTTCGACCGGCTGCTCGTTGGCGAACGGCTGCAGCTCGTGAGCATAGCGGGCGAGTTCGTCGAGACGGAAGGATTGCTGGAAAGCGACGCCATGGGCGAATTTCCGGCGCCAGCAGATATGGCCGAAGCGCAAGGGCAGGCCCGGAACTTCGACGCGAACCAGCTGGCCGACCGGGATCTCGCCGCCGGCCTCGAAGCAGGCGCCCTGCTGCGAGAGATTGACCATGACCGCGCGCCAGTCCTTGCCGTCGCCGGTGATCAGCGCGGTGCGGTGGATGCGCAGGCGCAATGGACGGCGCGGATGGACGCTCGTCTCCTCGACGAATTCGGCGACGACGATCGGGCTGGAGAAGCGGAAGCCGGCGTGGTCGCCCTCTTCCCAGACGCGCTCCATCGCATAGCGCTGGCCGTTAGCCAATTCGAGGTAAAGATGCGTGTCGGGCGGCACTTCGTGAAACAGGCGCAGCTTGGTACCGGTCGCCGAAATGTCGCGAACGACGCAGACATATTCGCCGCTTTCGGCGATCAGCTTGGCGGTACGCATTACCAGCGAAAAGCGCGGAGCTTCGCGCAATTCCTCGAAGCTCGGCTCTTCCTTCGGCTGCAGCCATTTGAGCAGTTTCATTCGCCATCCCCACTATCCGCGAAGCACCGAAGTGCCTCACAAATCTTAACGGCGAATATGACCGGACTTAGTTGATAACCCGTAAAGACCTGGGGCCGCGAAGGTCCCACAGGCCAGGCAAAAGCGGCAAGTCAGCCGCCGCGGAGCAGCTGGACGCCCCAGTCGCGCTCGAACAGGTAAAGCAGCAGCCGCGCCGCCTCGCCGCGCTCGCCGGTCAGGCCGCCGTCGCGCTCGATCAGCAGGCGGGCATCGTCGTGGGCGAGCGGGAGCAGGCGCTGGATCTGCTCGAGCGAGGCGATGCGGAACGGCGTGTCGCCCGACTGCCGCGTGCCGAGCAGCTCGCCGCCGCCGCGCAGGCGCAAGTCTTCCTCGGCCAGGCGGAAGCCGTCCTGCGTCTCGCGCATAAGCGCAAGCCGCTCGCGCGCCGTTTCGGACAGCGCGTCGCCGCGCAGCAGCAGGCAGACCGACTTGCCGGAACCGCGGCCGACACGCCCGCGCAGCTGGTGGAGCTGGGCCAGGCCGAAGCGGTCGGCCTGCTCGATGATCATCAGAGTCGCCGCGGGCACGTCGACGCCGACTTCGATCACCGTGGTCGCGACCAGCAGCTTGGCCTCGCCGCGCACGAAGCGCTCCATGGCGGCGTCCTTCGCCTCGGGCTTGAGCTGACCGTGCACCAGTTCGACCGCGTCGCCGAACCGCGCCTTGAGTTCCGCGAAGCGCGCCTCGGCGGCGGCGAGGTCGTCGCTCTCGCTCTCGCGGACCATCGGGCAGACCCAGTAGGCCTGCTCTCCCCCGCCGAGGTGGCGCGACAGCGCGCCGACGACGTCGGCGATCCGCTCGACCGCAATCACCCGCGTGTCGATCGGCTGGCGCCCGGGCGGCATCTCGTCGAGCCGCGAGACGTCCATCTCGCCGTACTGCGCCAGGGTGAGCGTGCGCGGGATCGGCGTCGCCGTCATCGCCAGGCAATGCGGCGTGCGGCGTCCCTTCTGCGTCAGCAGCAGCCGCTGGCCGACGCCGAAGCGATGCTGCTCGTCGATCACGACCATGGCCAGGTTCTTGTAGGCGACCGCATCCTGGAAGATCGCATGGGTGCCGACGACCATGTCGATGCTGCCGTCGAGCAGGCCCATCAGGATCGATTCGCGCGCCCTGCCCTTGTCGCGGCCGGTCAGCAGCGCGATCTCGACGCCGGTGCCCGCCGCCATGCGCTGCAGCGTCTCGTGGTGCTGGCGGGCCAGGATCTCGGTCGGCGCGAGCAGCGCCGCCTGCGCCCCGGCCTCGACCGCGATCAGCATGGCCTCCAGCGCCACCACCGTCTTGCCCGAGCCGACGTCGCCCTGCAGCAGCCGCAGCATCGGCGCGGCTTGCGCCAGGTCGCCCTCGATCTCGGCGATGGCGCGCTTCTGCGCTCCGGTGAGGCCGAAGGGCAGCGCCAGCTTGGCGCGAAGCCGTCCGTCGCCCTGCAGCGCCAGGCCGGTGCGGGCCCGGTTGGCATTGCGCACCATCATCAGCGCCAGGCTGTTGGCCAGCAATTCGTCGTAGGCGAGCCGTTCGCGCGCTTCGCGATGTTCGTCGCGGTGGGCTAGCGTCAGCGCCTGCTTCCAGTCGGGCCATCCCATCCGCCCGAGCAGGCCGGGCTCGATCCATTCGGGCAGGTCGATCAGCGCCGACAGCGCCTGTTGGACGAGCGCCGCGACACGGCCCTGCGTCAGACCTTCGGAGAGCGGGTAGATCGGCTCGCACAACTGGCCCAGCGCCGCCCCGCCCTCTTCCGAGACATGGTCGGGATGGACGATCTGGAGCATCTGCCCGTACTGGTCGAGCCGGCCGGCGATCCAGCGCCGTTCCCCCAGCGGCAACTGCTTGCGCGCCCAGCCGCCGTTGCGCCCGAAGTAGGTGAGCGCGACGACGTTGCCGATGGCATCAGCGGCCATAATGCGGAACGGCCCGCGCCCGGCGGAGGAGCGATATTCCACCGGCGTCAAGGCAACGAGGATGTTCTCGCCGACGCTGGCCGCGTCGAGATTCTCGACTGCCCGGCGCTGCACGAAACGGTCGGGAAGGTGGTAGGCGAGGTCCTTGACCCGGGTGAGGCCCAGCTTCTCGAGCGGGCGCGCGAGCTGGGGCCCGACGCCCTTGAGGCTGCCGGTCTCGGCGAACAGGGGATTGAGGCGTTCGGGCCGCATCGCCGGCTTCATAGCCGCATCTTGCTGCCGATGCGTAGAATTTGATTGGCAAAATTGACCCAGCGCATGGACCTCCCCGGCGGCCGGGTCTCCAATTCGACCATCAGACAGGAACTGATGAGGAGAAGTCCATGTTGATACCCCACGGCACAGTGGTCGCTCTGGTCGACGGCAAGCGGTTCATCCTGCTGCGCAACAGCGGCACGGAAGCCGAGCCCGAGCTGACCGCGATGCCGACGCCGGCGCTCGCGCACAACAACCACAGCAACACCGGCCACCGTTCGAGCGCGGGCAACCATGCCGACCACCTGGTCGAGGAAGACGCCTTCGCCACCGCGGCGACCAACTGGCTCAACGACCAGGCCGTCGGCCACAAGATCGACAAGCTCATCGTCATCGCGGCACCGCGCACGCTCGGCGAGATGCGGCGGCACTACCGCAAGCAGCTCGAGCAGGTGATCGTCCACGAGCTGGCCAAGGATCTGACTGCCAAGAAGCCGCCGGAGGTCCTCGCGGCGCTGCGGGTCAAGCACTGAGGGAAGTGTGCGGCGCTTGGCGTTCTGACCAAGCAGCCGCTCCCCGGCGCAGTTTGCTCGGGCGGAGCGGTCAGGGCGAGCCTCCCATCTTGCCCCCGCAGCCGCCTTCGCCTACCGCGCGGCGATGGACAGCACCGATCGTCTCAAGCGCCTGCGCTTCCGGGCCTGGCACCGCGGCACGCGCGAGGCCGATTACATGATCGGCGGTTTCTTCGATCGCTATCACGCAAGCTGGTCGGCGGGCGAGATCGACTGGTTCGAGGAGCTGCTCGAGGAAGACGACGTCGACGTCATGGCCTGGGCGCTCGGCACGCTGGACGTGCCCGAGCGCTATCGCGGCGCGCAGATGACGGCAATGCAGCAGCTGGACTACGTCGAGATCCCGCGCTGAGGGCTGGGCAGCGCAACCATCTGGCGCTATCGGCTCTTTCCCCGCTCATGCCCGATCTCGATCGCATCCTTTCCGCGAAGACGCCGCTGACGCTCGCCGCGGTCGCCCGCGGCGCGCAGCCGCTGGTGATGGCCGACCTGGCGCGCGCGGCGAAGGGGCGCGCGGTGTTCATCGCGCCCGACGAGCCGGCGATGCGCGCCGTCGCCGACGCCGCGGCCTATTTCGCGCCCGAACTCGATGTCGTCGACTTCCCGGCCTGGGACTGCCTGCCCTACGACCGGTCGAGCCCGGCGCTCTCGGTCAGCGCGCGGCGGCTTTCGGCGCTGCACCGGCTCCAGCAGAAGCGCCAGGGGCCGCAGCTGCTGGTGACCACGATCAACGCCCTGCTCCAGCGCGTGGTGACGCCGTTCCGCATCCGCGAATCGGTCCGGCTGCTCAAGCCCGGCATGGAGATCGGCCGCGAGAGCCTGGTCGCGTTGCTCCAGCGCCAGGGCTATTCGCGGACCGACACCGTCGCCGATGCCGGCGAATATGCAGTGCGCGGGTCGGTGTTCGACATCTTCCCCTCGGGTCTCGACCAGGGGCTGCGGCTCGACTTCTTCGGCGACGAGCTCGAATCGCTGCGCCTGTTCGATCCCAACAGCCAGCGGACCACGGGCACGGTCGCCGAGCACCTGCTGCTTCCGGCAAGCGAGGCGCTGCTCGACGAGGACAGCGTCAAGCGCTTCCGCAGCCGCTACCGCGAACTGTTCGGGGCCCATGCGACCTCCGATCCGCTCTACCAGGCGGTCAGCGACGGGCGGCGGCTGGCGGGGACCGAACACTGGCTGCCGCTGTTCGAGGACCGGCTGGAGACGCTTTTCGCGCACCTTTCGCCCGACGACCTGCTGGTGATCGACAACAGCGCGCTCGGCGCCGCGGACGAGCGGCTCGGCGACATCGCCGACTATTACGCCGCGCGCAAGGACACCAGCGGCAAGGCGGCGGGCAGCTATCGCCCCCTGGAACCCGGCGCCCTCTACCTGACGCGCGCAGAGCTCGACGCCGCGCTCGAAAGCGCGCCGGTCCACCGCGCCGACGTCTTCGCGCAGCCCGAGGGGCCCAGGACGATCGACTTCGGCTTCACCAACGCGCGCGACTTCGCTGCCGAGCGGGCGCGCGGCGACAATGCCTACGAAGCGGCGGCGAAGCACCTGCAGTCGGTCGCGCGGTCGGGGCGCAAGGCGCTGATTGCGGCCTATTCCGCAGGCAGCCAGGCGCGGCTCGCGGCGATCCTCGGCGAGGCGGCCAAGCCCGAGCCGGCGACCGCCACAAGCTGGCAGGAAGCGCTCGGCCTTGCCGCCACCGGCCGCCCGGTCGCGCTTGTCCTGCCGCTCGACACCGGCTTCGCCAGCGACACGCTCGAGATCGTCACCGAGCAGGACATCCTCGGCGACCGCCTGGTCCGCCGCAAGAGGCGCAGGAAGGACGCCGACGCCTTCCTCGCCGAGCTGTCGGCGCTGACGCCGGGCGACCTCGTCGTCCACATGGACCACGGCATCGGCCGCTACGAGGGGCTGCAGTCGATCCCGGTGGGCAACAGCCCGCACGACTGCGTGATGCTGACCTATGCCGGCGGCGACAAGCTCTACATCCCGGTCGAGAACATCGACGTCCTGTCGCGCTACGGCAGCGAGTCCGAAGGCGTCACGCTCGACAAGCTCGGCGGCGAAGGCTGGCAGCGGCGCAAGTCGCGGCTCAAGGAGCGCATCCGCGAGATCGCGCACGAGCTGCTCAAGACCGCTGCCGCCCGCGCGCTGCGCCAGGCTCCGGTGCTGCTGCCCGACGGCTCCGCCTACGACCAGTTCGCCGACCGCTTCCCCTGGCAGGAGACCGAGGACCAGGAGCAGGCGATCGAGGACGTGCTGGGTGATCTGGCCGAAGGCAAGCCGATGGACCGGCTGGTCTGCGGCGACGTCGGCTTCGGCAAGACCGAGGTCGCGCTGCGCGCAGCCTTCGTCACCGCCATGGCCGGGCAGCAGGTCGCGGTGGTCGCGCCGACGACCCTGCTCGCCCGCCAGCACCATTCGGGCTTTGCCTCGCGCTTCGCCGGCTTCCCGCTGAACGTCGGCCGGCTGTCGCGGCTGGTCCCCGACAAGGAGGCGAGGGAAACGCGGGCGCGCCTGGCCGAAGGGACGATGGACGTGGTCATCGGCACTCACGCGCTCCTGTCGAAAAGCGTCAGCTTCAAGCGGCTCGGCCTCGTCATCGTCGACGAGGAGCAGCGCTTCGGCGTCAACCACAAGGAAAAGCTCAAGCAGCTGCGCGCCAACGTCCACGTCCTGACGCTGACCGCGACGCCGATCCCGCGCACGCTGCAGATGGCGATGAGCGGCCTGCGCGAGCTGTCGACCATCCAGACCCCGCCGGTCGACCGGCTCGCGGTGCGCACCTACGTCATGGAATGGGATGACGTGGTGATGCGCGAGGCCTTGCTGCGCGAGCATCACCGCGGCGGGCAGAGCTTCATCGTCGTCCCGCGCATCGCCGACATGCCCGAGGTCGAGGACTGGCTGCGCCGGACCGTGCCCGAGGTCAAGGTCGTCGCCGCCCACGGCCAGATGGGCGCAGGCGAAGTCGAGGAGCGGATGAGCGCCTTCTACGAGGGCAAGTACGACGTGCTGCTGTCGACCACGATCGTCGAGAGCGGGCTCGACATCCCGGCGGCCAACACGATCATCATCCACCGCGCCGACCGCTTCGGCCTGGCCCAGCTCTACCAGCTGCGCGGCCGCGTCGGGCGGGCCAAGCTGCGCGCCTATGCCTACCTGACGACGCCGGCGAACAGCGCGCTGTCCGAAGTGGCGGAGAAGCGCCTCAAGGTGCTGAGCGATCTCGACAGCCTGGGCGCGGGCTTCCAGCTCGCCAGCCACGACCTGGACATCCGCGGAGCCGGCAACCTGCTCGGCGACGAACAGTCGGGCCATATCCGCGAAGTCGGCTTCGAACTCTACCAGTCGATGCTGGAAGATGCGATCCTCGCCGCCAAGGCGGGCGAGATGGGCCTGGAGCGCGACCGCAGCCGGCTGTCGCCGCAGATCACGGTCGACGCGCCGATCATGATTCCCGAGGACTACGTCCCCGACCTCGCAGTGCGCATGGCGCTCTACCGGCGGCTCAACGATGCCGAGAGCCAGGCCGAGATCGAATCGCTGTCGGCCGAGATGATCGACCGCTTCGGCCCCCTGCCCTCGCCCACCGAGAACCTGGTCAAGCTTATCGAGATCAAGCGCCAGGCGATCGCGGCCAACATCGCCAAGATCGACGTCGGCCCCAAGGGCGCGCTGGTCAGCTTCCACAACGACGAGTTCCCCGAGCCCGCCGGGCTCATCGCCTATGCCCAGCGCCTGGAAGGGACGATCAAGCTGCGGCCCGACAACAAGCTCGTCGTCACCCGCGTCTGGGGCGATCCCAAGGCCCGCCTGAACGGCCTGGTCCAGCTGACCAAGGGGCTGAGCGGAATCGTGCGGAAAGCGGCTTAGTCCCGGCAGGGCATAGATCCTCCCCCATGGGGGGAGGGGGACCGCGACGCGCAGCGGCGTGGTGGAGGGGCACCTGCCTCGTCTCCGAACAACTGTGGGACAGAGGCGCGACCGACAAAGGTTCAGAGAACCCCACCTGCCCCTCCACCACCGCCTGCGGCGGCGGTCCCCCTCCCCGTTCCGGGGAGGATTACCCGGCCACCGCTCCGAACTCCCCCGCCGACATCGGGTGCGCGCGGAGGAAGCCCTGGTAGTAGGCGCAACCCTCCGCCGCGATGATGTCGCGCTGGGCTTCGCTCTCGACCCCTTCGGCGATCACTTCGATCCCCAGGGCGCCGGCCATGGCGATGATGGCGCGCAGCACGGCAAGGTCGCGCGGATCGGCGGTGATGCCGTCGATCATCGAGCGGTCGAGTTTCAGATAATGCAGCGGCAGCAGCTTCAGGTAGCGGAAGTTGCAGAAGCCCGCGCCGAAATCGTCGAGCGCGATGCGCAGGCCGCGGCTGGCCAGCTCCCCGGCGGTCTCGGCGACCAGCTGGACGTCGTGGAGCAGCGCCTGCTCGGTCACTTCCAGCGTCACGCGTTCCGGCCGGAAGCCGGTTTCGGCAAGACTCTGCGTCAGTTCGTCGACATAGCGGTCGGTGGCGAGATCGGCCGGCGTGACGTTCAGCGACAGCCGCAGATGCGGCGGCATGGCCTGCATCTCGCGCAGGGCGCGCCGGGCGATGTGGCGCGACAGCGGCTCGACCTGGTCGGCCCGCTCGGCGATGGCGAAGAGCGCGCCGGCACCGATGCGGCCAAGGCGCGGGTGATTCCACCGCGCCAGCGCCTCGGCGCCGATCAGGCAGTCGCCAGCAAGGCCGCGGGCGCTCAGGCTGAACTGGGGCTGGAACAGGATCTCTATCTCGTCCCCGTCGATCGCGGTCAGCAGGTCGGCTTCGAGCTGGGCGGCGCTGTGGCCCGGGACGGCGATCTCGCCGTCCGCCCAGGCAAGGCGGCGCGCCTGCGCCCGCTTCGCCTTGTCGAGCGCCTGGCCGAGCCGGTCGAGCATCGAATCGACGCTTTCGCCTTCGAGCCCGCGCAGGAGCGCCACCCGGGGCGTCAGCCGCAGCACGCCGGCCGGGACGGCGATCGGGCGAGCGACGACATCGGCCAGCTGCTCTGCGAACAGCTGCCAGCGCTCGCGGCTGCAGGCCTCGTCGGCCACCAGCAGGAAATTCCCGCCGCCGTGCCGCGCGACGAGCCAGGGGCCGTCGAGCTCGTCGGCGGCGAAGTGCGAGATGCGCGCCGATACCTCGGCGAGCGCTCCGTCCCCCGCGGCGGAGCCGTAGGCGAGGTTGACCGCATCGAAGCGGCGGAGCCCCAGCAGCATCGCATGGACGCGCGCCGGCTCGCCCTTGGCATGGGCATCGTCGAGCCATTCGCGCAGCCGCTCGCGCACCGCCTCGACGTTCGGCAGGCCGGTCACATTGTCGCGCAACGTGTCGATACGTTCGTCGCTATATGCGCTCATCGCCGCCTCTTAGGCGCAAAGCCCTTGCCAAAGTGTTCAAATTCCAACAGCCCACGCCTATTGCCCCGCGACGGACAAGGGGAAGGAGCCGATGAGCAAGGATCTCAAGCTGGCGCTGGTCGTTTCCGACAGCGCCAAGGCACAGCACGGGTCCGACCCGCTGCGCGACGCGCACGACTGGGTGAAGCCGGCCGATGCCGACGTCCTGGTCGTGGTCGGTGGCGACGGCTTCCTGCTGCATACGCTGCACAGCATGCTCGACCAGAATTGGCTGCGGCCTTGCTACGGCCTCAACCTCGGCACGATCGGCTTCCTGATGAACCGCAACGGCAGCAAGCGCACCATCGCCCAGCGCGTCGCCCGCGCGCGGCGCGTGGCGGTGAAGCCGCTGGAAATGCGCGCGATCACCCAGGACGACCAGGAATTCACATATTACGCCATCAACGAGGTCTCGCTGCTGCGCGAAACGCGCCAGACCGCGAAGCTCGAAGTCAAGGTCAACGGCAAGGTGCGCATGCCCGAACTGGCCGGCGACGGCGTCCTCGTGGCGACGCCCGCGGGCTCGACCGCCTACAACCTCTCGGCCAACGGCCCGATCCTGCCGCTCGGCTCGAACATGTTGGCGCTGACGCCGATCAGCCCCTTCCGCCCCCGCCGCTGGCGCGGAGCGATCCTGCCCGACCATTACCAGGTGGAATTCCGCGTCCGCGAGCCCGCCAAGCGGCCGGTCTCGGCCGTCGCCGACCAGAAGGAAGTGCGCGACGTGCGCGACGTCCGCATTGCCGCGGCGCGCGAGATGGAACTGACTCTCCTGTTCGATCCAGGCGCCAGCCTGGAAGAGCGCATCTTCGCCGAGCAGTTCCAGGTTTGAGCGGCGGGCGTCCATTCGCCCGATGTGGACAAACTGTCGCACAGCCGCTTGCCAAACGGAATCACGCTGCTATAGGCGCACCCCTGCCCGGTGAGGAGACTTGTCGGGCTGCTCCCCGATAGCTCAGCGGTAGAGCATTCGACTGTTAATCGAATGGCCGTAGGTTCGAATCCTACTCGGGGAGCCATTTCCCTTCTTCGCCTGGCCACGGACTCCCGCTACAGGGGGCTATGCCGCGCCCACGCGATCCCTCCAGTCCCGGTTCGCAAGCGGCTTCCGGACCGCGCGCGGTGCTCAGGGTTCCGGACGTGCTGATGGCCGTTGCCGCGGCCCCCGGCGGCGCCTCGCTGGCCGAGCTCGCTCCCAGGCTCGGCGTGCCCAAGACCAGCCTCCACCGCCTCCTCCGCACGCTCGAGCACGGCGGCTACCTGACCAGCGCAGGCCCGGTCTATCGGCTGGGCCCGGCGAGCTTCCAGCTTGCCGGCCTGATCAGAAGCGCCGAGCCAGCGACCAGCTTCGCCGGCGGCGCACGCCCGGTGCTCGTGGTGCTCAACGCCACGCCCGAG
>CAUJJI010000228.1 GCA_963205265.1 Pseudomonadota bacterium | reverse complement strand
CAGCTGTGCCTTGGGCCGATAGATGAGCACCGCGACGATCTGGGCATCGGCATCGATGTCGAGCATGGTCCGGATCGGCTCGCCGAAGCCACGGGCACCCGGCAGCTTGTCGGCACCCAACGTGTAGAACCGGCCGTTGTCCGCGGCGATGAGCAGCTTGTCGGTGGTCTGGGCGTGGAGCGCGTAGGCGGGACCGTCGCCTTCCTTGAACTTGAAATCGCCGTCCAGCGGGACATGCCCTTTCGCCGCGCGTGCCCAGCCGCGCTGCGAGAGGATCACCGTCACCGGCTCCTTCTCGATCATCGCGTCCATGCTGAACTCGCGCGTCGGGGCAGCTTCGGCGATCAGGGTACGGCGCCGGCCGAGTTCGGTATCCTCGGCATAATCCTTGCGCAAGGCATTGAGATCGCGCTTCAATCGGGTGCGTTGGCGAGCCGGACTGTCGAGCAGCTTCTGCAGCTCGTCCTGCTCGGCCAGCAGTTCCTCGCGCTCCTTGCGGAGCTCCATCTCCTCGAGCTTGCGCAACGAGCGCAACCGCATGTTGAGGATCGCCTCGGCCTGGCGGTCGGTCAGGCTGAATTCCGCCATCATCACCGGCTTGGGCTCGTCCTCGGTGCGGATGATCTCGATGATCCGGTCGAGGTTGAGGTAGGCGATGATATAGCCTTCGACCAGCTCCAGCCGCGCCGCGATCTTGTCCAGCCGGTGGCGGCTGCGGCGGATCAGGATGTCGATCTGGCTGATCACCCACTGGCGCAGCAGTTCCTTGATGCCCAGCACGCCCGGTGTCCGATGGGCATCCAGCACGTTGAGATTGAGGCTGAAGCGGGTTTCCAGGTCGGTCAGGCGGAACAGCGATTCCTTGAGCAGGTCGGGATCGACGTTGCGGCTTTTCGGCACGAGGACGATGCGGATCGCCTCGTCGCTCTCGTCGCGCACGTCTTCCAGGATCGGCAGCTTGCGGTCGGCGATCAGCTGGGCGATCTGCTCGATCAGCTTGCCCTTCTGGACCATGTAGGGGATTTCGGAGACGACCAGCTGCCAGGTGCCGTTGCCGAGCCGCTCGATCCCTGCCTCGCGGTCTTCCGCGCTCTTCGCCTCGGCGGCATGGAAGCGGCCGCGTACGCGGAAGGCGCCGCGACCGGTCTCGTAAGCGGCGGAAATCACTGCCGGGCTGTCGACGATGACGCCGCCCGTGGCGAAGTCCGGCCCCTTGAACAGCTCCATCAGCTGGGCATGTTCGGCGTGGGGATTGTCGATCAGCAGCAGCGTCGCGTCGATCACCTCGGCGACATTGTGGCTGGGGATCGAGGTCGCCATGCCGACGGCGATGCCGGTGGAACCGTTGGCCAGCAGGTTCGGGAACAGGCCGGGGAAGATCTCCGGCTCTTCTTCCTCGCCGTTGTAGGTCGCGTGGAAAGTGACCGTGCCTTCGTCGAGCCCGGCCATCAGCTGGATGGCGGTCCTGGTCAGCCTGGCTTCGGTATAGCGGTAGGCGGCGGCATTATCGCCGTCGATGTTGCCGAAATTCCCCTGCCCTTCGACCAGCGGGTAGCGCAGCGAGAAATCCTGCGCGAGGCGGACCATGGCGTCATAGACCGAGGCATCGCCGTGCGGGTGGTACTTGCCGATGACGTCACCGACGACGCGGGCCGACTTCTTGAAAGCGCTGGCGGGATCGAGCTTGAGCCCGCGCATCGCCCAGAGCAGGCGGCGGTGGACCGGCTTCAGCCCGTCGCGCAGGTCGGGCAGCGAGCGCGCCGTGATCGTCGACAGCGCATAGACGAGGTAGCGTTCGCTGAGCGCGCTGTCGAAAGGCGCATCGACGATCGCGTCGAAGGGATCGGGTTCGGTATCGGTGGGGCTTGCCATGGGATGATCGCCCTAGCAACGCGGGGAGCGCGGCGGAACCGGCGAGTGCAGGTTTTCCGCCGCTGATTGGCAAACGATATGTTGCTGCCGGAGCGGAGCCCCTACCCCCGCTGCATGTCGTGAGAGACCTGGGGAATCCGCACCGTCAGACCGTCGATCGCCTCGGTGAGCTCTATCTGGCACGACAGCCGGCTGGTCCGCGCCAGGCCGGCGGCGAGATCGAGCATGTCCTCCTCGTCGGCCGAAGCGGCAGGGAGGCGGTCGAACCATTCGGACAGGACGACGACGTGGCAGGTGGAGCAGGCCATCTGGCCCTCGCATGTGCCTTCCAGCGGCATGCCTGCCGATTGTGCGACGGCGAGCAGGCGATCGCCCGGTGCGCCCTCGGCCTCAACCTTGCCGCCATCCGCTGTAATGAAGGTGACGCGAACCACAATTACACTCCCTGCGCGGCCGCTGCGGCCTTGATTCGAGCGCAGGCATCCTCCACTTCCGCCATGGTCGTATAGCGCCCGAATCCGATACGGATAGAGGATTTCGCCTGACCGTCGCTCAATCCGATGGCGCGCAGCACGTGGCTTGGCCGGCCGGACCCGCTGGCACAGGCCGAGCCGGCGGAAAAGGCGAGGTCGCGCAGGTCCGACATCAGCCGCGCGACGTCGACTCCGTCGCGGCGCAGGTTCAGATTGCCCCGCCAGCGACGGTCGGCGCTGCCGTTCAGCTGCCAGTCGGCCAGCAGCGCTCGCGCCCGATGCCAAAGTGCCTCGACGTGGGCCTCGTCCTCGACCATGCGGCGGGCAGCCAGCTCCGCGGCGGCGCCGAATCCCGCACAGAGCGCCGGGCTCAGCGTTCCCGAGCGCAGTCCCTGCTCCTGCCCGCCGCCGTGGATCAGCGGCCGAAGCGCGATGCCGTCGCGCAGCCACAGCGCGCCGATGCCTTTGGGACCGTAGAGCTTGTGCGCCGACAGGGCGATCATGTCCGCACCTTCCGGCACCGCCAGCTTGCCGTAGCCCTGGACGGCGTCGCAGAGGAACAGCGCGCCGGCTGCGTGAGCCGCCGCCGCCAGCTGCGCCACCGGCTGGATCGTGCCGATCTCGTTGTTGACCTGCATCACCGCGACGAGCCCCTTTCCCGCCGGCATGGGGGCATCGATCGGCACAAGCCCTTCCTCGTCCGCCGCGAGCAGTTGGACCGGCTTGCCGCGCGCCGCGGCCGCATCCAGCACTGCTGCATGTTCTATATTGGAAACAACGATTTGCCTGGCATCCACGCCAAAGACGGCGAGGTTGATCGCTTCGGTCGCCGAGCCGGTGAAGATCACCCGGCCACCCTTGGGCAGCAACGCGGCGACCCGATCGCGCGCGACTTCGACCGCCGCGGCCGCAGCGCGGCCGGGACGGTGGGCGCTGTGCGGATTGGCGAATCCCATCGCTTCCGGCCCGGCCAGCCAGGGCAGCATCGCTTCGCGCGCTTCGGGCGCCAGCGGCGTCGTCGCCTGGTAGTCGAGGTAGATCACGCCGCCGCCTGCCCCGTCGCCGCGATCCGCTGCCAGGCCTCGAGGAAGCGATCGAGGTCCCGCTGCACCGTCTCGGGGCCGATGCTGACCCGTATGACTTCGGAGGCAGCCTTGGCGTCGATGCCCATGGCGCCGAGGACATGGCTGGTGCGCAGCGAGCCGGAGGAGCAGGCGCTCCCCGCCGAAATCGCGATGCCCAGCGCGTCGAAGCGGATCAGCTGCGCCGCAGCCGAGACGCCCGGCAGGCGATAGGCGCCGATCGTCGGGATGCGCGGCGCATCGGCACCGACGACGCTGCCCCCGGCCTCGACAATCGCCCGCTCCAGTCCACTGCGCAGGCGCGAGGCTTCCTCGAGCCAGCCGCTGCCGGTCTCCAGCGCCGCGGCCATGGCCATTGCGCCGGGCAGGTTCTCGGTGCCCGGACGATAGCCGCGTTCCTGCCCGCCGCTCGGCGCCAGCATCGCCCAGTCCCTGACCAGCAGCGCACCCACGCCGATCGGGCCGCCGAACTTGTGCGCCGACAGCGCGATCAGGTCGGCATCGGGCAGCGGGAGCTTGCCCGCGCTCTGCGCGCAGTCGGCAAGCAGCAGGCCGCCCGCATCGCGCAGCCTGGGGGCCCAGGAAGCGAGCGGCTGGATCACGCCGGTCTCGTTGTTGACGTGCTGGACCGCGAGCAGGCCGCTGGCTCCCTCGGCGGGCCCCAGGAGCAGCCCATCGCCGCCGACCGCCAGCCGGGGCACATCGGCGGCATGGCGCAGCACGGCCTCGTGCTCCACCGCGGACACGCCGGCGAGCGCCAGGCGGCAGCGCGTCAGGGCGATCGCCAGCGCCTCGCTCGCCCCCGAGGTGAAGATCAGCTCTCCCTCCCAGCCGAGCGCCGCCTTGACCCGCTCGCGCGCGTCCTCCAGCGCCGCCCGCGCCGCGCGGCCCTGGCGATGCGGGCTCGAGGGATTGGCCCAGCGCGCAAAGCCCTCGAGCAGCGCCTCACGCGCTGCGGGCAGCAGCGGCGTCGAGGCGGCGTGGTCGAGGTAGAGCGAATCGCGCATGATCGGGTCCTGCGGGGGCATGAGACTGGCCATCTGTCAAAAAGTTGCTTTCGGAGCGCCGCTTTCTATATAGCGGTCATTCCCCATTCACACTCCCCTTGCGGCTCGTCGCGATGCCGGCGACGCGGGGGGCTTGTATCGCCAGGTAAGAACACGATGCCCGCAGTCATCTTCCCCGGTCCCGAGGGCCGCCTCGAAGGCCGTTTCCAGCCGGGCCCGCGCGCCCGCGCGCCTGTCGCCATGATCCTCCACCCGCATCCGCAGGCGGGGGGGACGATGAACGATCGCATCACCCAGGCGATGTACAAGACCTTCGTCGCCCGCGGCTTCGCGACGCTGCGCTTCAACTTCCGCGGCGTCGGCCGCAGCCAGGGAAGCTTCGACAACGGCATCGGCGAACTGTCCGACGCGGCCGCCGCGCTCGACTGGGTGCAGTCGATCCACCCCGAGGCGACGACCACCTGGATCGCCGGCTACAGCTTCGGCGCGCTGATCGGCATGCAGCTGCTGATGCGGCGCCCCGAGATCCGCGGTTTCATCTCGGTCTCCCCGCCGGCCAACATGTACGACTTCAGCTTCTTGGCCCCCTGCCCCGCGTCCGGCATCATCATCCAGGGCGCATCGGACACGGTGGTGACGCCGGGTGCCGTGCAGAAGCTGGTCGACAAGCTGCGTACGCAGAAGCACATCACGATCCACCACGACGAAATCCCGCGCGCCAACCACTTCTTCGAGAACGAAATGGGCGAGATGATGCGCTCGGTCGACAATTACCTCGACATGCGGCTCTCGCCGGACTGCCCGATCAAATAGGGGCCCCGCTCCCCGGCAAAGGCCGGGGAGCACAGAGGATGTGGGGAGTGCTCATTCTCCCACTGCCCCCACCAGCGTCCGCCCCTGCTCGTCGGGCAAGGCCCAGATCGCCACGTTGACTGCCATCACCGCCGCGAGCACGAGCATCAGCACCGCCTGCCGCACGAGGCCCCTGCTGCGCCACAGGTAGATCGCCCCGCCGACCAGCGCCAGCGCGGTCAGCACCAGCAGCGACAATGCCGTTTCCATCCCGCTTCCTCCTCTAAGCACCGTCCTTAGCGCCTCGCAGCGGCCGAGGAAACCGCGCCGCATCAGCGATTTGACTCTGTCCCCCGGCGCCGCCAGTCTCGCGCGATGACTGCCCTCGCACCGACGCGGCGCGATGCGCTGGCCATGCTCCTCGCCGGGGCAGCCTCGCTGCCGCTGCCTGCGCGCCTCCTCGCCGCGACGCCCGGCGCAGAGGCAGCGCTGCTGCTCGACCAGGTCGCCCAGCGGCTGTTGGCCACCGATCCCGAGCAGGCGACCTCGCTCGGGCTCGACAAGGATGCCGACGCTGCGCTGCGCTCGCGGCTGCGCGACCGCTCGCCGCAGGGACAGGCGCGGATCGCGGTCCTGCTCCGCGAGGACCTCGCGCGCGTCACGGCGATCGACCCGGCACCGCTCGACGCCGCGACGCGCACCAGCCTCGCCGTGGTGCGCAGCGCCTACCGCGTCGCGCTCGACGGCTTCGCGCTGCCCTACGGCGACGTCGCCGTCGGCGGCTGGCGCAACACGCCCTACGTCGTGATCCAGAACGTCGGCGCCTATCTCGACGTGCCGCGCTTCCTCGATGCCGACCACCCGGTGCGCGACGCCGCCGACGCCGAGGCCTATCTTTCGCGCCTCGCCGCCATGCCCGCTCAGCTCGACGGCGAGCTCGAGCGCATGAAGCAGGCCGGCGCCGGGGGGCTCGTCCCGCCCGACTTCCTACTCGACCGCACGATCGCGCAGATGCAACGGACTATCGCCGAGGCAAGAGGCGGCGGGGCGCTGGTCCAGTCGCTGAACCGCCGGACCTCGGCGATCCCCGGCGCCTGGGAAGCCCGCGCCAGGGAGAGCGTCACCCGCGCAGTTGTCCCCGCGCTCGAACGCCAGCTCGCCGAGCTTACCGCGCAGCGCGCCCGCGCCACGTCCGACGCAGGCATGGGCGCTCGCCCCGGCGGCGAGGCCTGGTACGCCTGGGCTCTGCGCGCCTCGACCACCACGCGCCGCACGCCGGCCGAAGTCCACGCGCTCGGCCGCGAGGAGCTGAAGGTGCTGCAGGCGCGGATGGACCCGATCCTGCGCTCGCTCGGCTTCAGCAAGGGCACGGTGGGCGAACGCATGGCCGCGCTCGGCCGCGACCCACGCTTCCGCTTTCCCGAAGGCGATCCCGGCCGGGCCGAGATCGTCGCGGCGATGCAGGCCAAGCTCGACTTCATCCGCACCCGCCTGCCCCTGGCCTTCCGCCGCCTCGTGGCCGGCAAGCTCGAGATCCGCCGCCTGCCCGAGGCCGAGGAAGCCGGCGCGCCCAACGCCTACGGCGGGCCCGGATCGATCGACGGCGCGGTGCCCGGCAAGATCTGGCTCAACCTCGGCGATACCGCGCGCCATTCGCGCTACGGCGTGGCGACCCTTGGCTTCCATGAGGGTATCCCCGGGCACGTCTGGCAGGGCGAATATGCCAACCGCCTGCCGCTGATCCGCTCGATGCTGGCCTTCAACGCTTACAGCGAAGGCTGGGCGCTCTATGCCGAGCAGCTCGGCGACGAACTCGGCGCCTACGAGGGCGATCCGGTCGGTCGCCTCGGCTACCTCCAGAGCCTGGCCTTCCGCGCCTGCCGGATGGTGGTCGACACCGGCCTCCACGCGCGCGGCTGGACGCGCGAGCAGGCGATCGCGTGGTTCGTCGCCACCAACGGCTCGGGCCTCGCCGAAGTCACCGCCGAGGTCGACCGCTACTGCAGCTGGCCCGGCCAGGCCTGCGGCTACAAGATGGGGCACAGCGAGATCGTCCGCCAGCGCGAGAAGGCGCGAAAGGCGCTGGGGCGGCGCTATGACCTCAGGGACTTCAACCAGGCGGTCGTGGAAGGCGGCAACGTGCCGCTGGACGTGCTGGGTGAGAACGTGGCGCGCTACGTGGCGGCGAGGCGGGCGCAATA
>CAUJJI010000227.1 GCA_963205265.1 Pseudomonadota bacterium | reverse complement strand
GCGTCGGCGGGTCGGGTTGCTCCCATGCCCTGCCTTACGTTGGGTAATTCCCCGCATCCGGATAAGTGGTCGCCCTGACAGGCGCCGGCCCTTGGGGTAGCGGCGAGCGAACCGGTTCCGCTCCCTGCATCCCGCGAGGGTATGGGGCATATAACCAATTCGGTTCGTTATGTCAAGTGAAATCGACCCCTGCCTCCCGGTCGCGCGCCGTCAATTGGAGTTGTGCGTATAACGGCCGAGTTCGGTCCCGGCCTCGGCGGCGACCATGTCCGCGGCGATGAAGCCGAACACCATCGCCGGTCCGATCGTCCCGCCGGCGCCGGGATAGGCATTGCCGAAGGGCGAGCCCGAGGCGTTGCCGGCGGCGTAGAGCCCGGGGATCGGACGGTCCTGCGCGTCGAGCACTCGCGCCTGAGCGTCGCACTTGAGTCCGCCCTTGGTGCCGAGATCGCCCAGGTTGACCGGGATCGCATAGAACGGTGCCTTGTCGATCGGGCCGAGGCAGGGGTTGGGGGCGATTTTGGGATCGCCGAAGTTGCGATCGTAGACATTGTCGCCGCGGCCGAATTCCGGATCGACACCCGTCCGCGCATATTCGTTCATCCGCGCGACGGTGGCCTCGAGCTTGTCGGCGTCGAGGTCGATCTTCGCCGCCAGTTCGCGCAGCGTCGGCGCCCGGAACACGTACTGGTCCCACCAGTCCGCCGGAATCTTCCTGTCCGGCATCAGCGCCGTCGGCATGATCCCGCCGGCGGTGAACTTGTAGCGGAAAGTGGCGTCGAACACGAGCCAGCAGGGCGTGTTGGCACCGGTCTTCAGCTGGTCTTCCAGCATCGCATTGCCGAAGCGGTCGTAGCCGCAGGCCTCGTCCACGAAGCGGTCGCCGTTGCGGTTGACACAGACGCTGTGCGGCCGGCCGACGTCGAAGACGGCCTGGTGGATTTCCTCGAAGTTCGAAACCTCGGGGAGGGGCAGCGACATGGTCGGCACCCACCAGCCGGTTTCGGTGAACTCGGTGGCGGCGCCCAGCGCGATGCCGGCTTCGAGCACTTCGCCGCGATTGGCTTCCTCGGGCGTGCTGCTGAAGCGGGTGTCGCCGGGGATCGTGAAGAAGCGGTTGCGCAGTTCCTGGCTCCATTCGAAGCCGCCGGCGCAGACGATCACGCCATGGCGCGCGTGAACCGTCCGCCGCTTGCCGTAGCGTTCGATCACGACCCCGGCGACGCGCCCGTCCGCGACCTCTAGCTCCTTCACGCCCCAGCCGATCAGGAATTCCCCGCCCAGGGCGACGTAGCGTTCGATCAGCGGGCCGATCAAAGCCGCGCCGAGGCTGAACAGCCGGTCGCGGCGGCCAATGCGGCGGGTGCCGAGATCGGTCCAGTACCGCAAGGTGACCTTCAGCAGCTCGCGCAGCCAGCCGCCGGCGCGCATCGAGATCGTGTTCGCTTCGACGAAGTCGAGCGTGTAGCGGTTCATCAGCTTGAAGCGCGTGAACTGTTCGCGCACCAGCGGGAACAGCGCGCCCAGGCGACGGCCGTCGTACTTGGGGAACACCACCGAACGGTCGGCGCGCGCGCCGTGCGCTTCGGGGAAATAGTCCGGCCAGGGCATCGGCGTCGGCTCCATGCCGATGTCCTTGAGGAAGGCGATCATCCGCGGACCGGTCTCGAGGAATGCGTCGATGCGGTCCGGGCGGACCGGGCCGTTGGCCACGGCGTTGATGTAGGTGATCGCCTGCTCGCGTGAATCGTCGGTGCCCAGGCCATGGTTGGGAATCCAGGTCACGCCCCCCGACGTGGCCGAGGTTCCGCCGATCTTGTGCGCCTTCTCGACGACAAGCACTTTCAGCCCCTGCGCTGCCGCTCGCACCGCAGCGGTCATGCCCGCCGAGCCGGAGCCGGCGACGATTACATCATAAGTCACGGACATGCCTCTCTCCCGATCCCGCGCAGCCCTATCGGCTTCTTCCCGCCCTCACGACCAAGGGCCACCAATTTGCAAGTCGCGCAACGTCTGACTGCAGCTCAGGGCAAGTGCCCGCAAGGGCATCTGCTATAGGCTTGTTCCGCGCGCTTCATCGTGGTGAATCGGGCGCTCGAATAAAAACAGGATCAATATCGTTGGCAGCGTTCGACCTCCCGCGTCCGCAATTCATGGACACCGAAGAAATCCGCATGTTCGAGGACATGGTCGACCGCTTTCTCGACGAGAATGCCGGTCCCGAGGCGTTGCAGCGGTGGCGCAGCCAGGGCTTCGTCGAGCAGGATGTCTGGCGCAAGGCCGGTGAGGCCGGCATTCTCGGTGCGACCGTGCCCGAGGCCTACGGCGGCTCGGGCCTCGACTTCCGGTTCGATGCCATCGTCATGGAGCGGCAGGGACGCAAGAACGCGCTGAACTTCGCCTATTCGCTGCACAGCACCGTGGTGGCGCCGTACCTATACCATTACGCGACGCCCGAGCAGTGCCAGGCATGGCTTCCTTCCGCCGTTGCCGGCGACACCCTGCTGGCCGTGGCGATGACCGAGCCGGGCGCCGGGTCCGATCTCCAGGGCATGCGGACGAGCGCACGGCGCGATGGCGACCACTACGTCATCAACGGCCAGAAGACCTTCATCTCCAACGGTCACGCCTGCTCGCTGGTCGTCGTCGCCGCGAAGACCGACCTCAATGCCGGCTCCAAGGGAATCTCGCTGTTCGCCGTCGAAGTCGACAAGGTCGAAGGCTTCGAGCGCGGCCGCCTGCTCGACAAGCTCGGGCAGGAGGGCCGCGACACCGCCGAGCTGTTCTTCAACGACATGCGGGTGCCGGCGGCGAACCTACTCGGCGGGGTCGAGGGGCAGGGTTTCCGCATGCTGATGGAACAGCTGCCCAAGGAGCGGCTGGTCATCGCCTGGCAGGCGATGGGCATGATGGAGGCCGCGCTCGAGGCCACGGCCGAGCACTGCAAGGCGCGCAAGATGTTTGGCGGCACGCTGTTCGACCAGCAGAACACCAAGTTCAAGCTTGCCGAGTGCAAGACCCGGGCCACGGTCGCCAAGACCTTTCTCTATCACTGCACCGAGCGCCTGCTTGCCGGTGAATTGGACGCCGCGACGGCGTCGATGGCGAAACTCTACGTGACCGAAGCTCAGGCGTTCGTGGTCGACGAATGCCTGCAGCTGTTCGGCGGCTACGGCTACATGCTCGAGTATCCGATTGCCGAAATGTACAAGGATGCACGCGCCTTTCGTATCTACGGCGGCGCCAGCGAAGTGATGAAGCTGCTGATCGCCCGGTCGATCTGACCGATCGTCGGCAAGGATAATTCGGAGTGCCAGATGTCCGCTGAATTCAAGGTCGAGGACGGCGTCGCCGTCATCACCATCAATCGTCCGGAAGCGCGCAATGCGGTCGACCGGGAAACCGCGCTTGCGGTCGAGGCCGCGGTGAAGCAGGTCAATGCCGATCCGGAAATCCGCTGCGCGGTCATCACCGGCGCGGGAGGCAACTTCTGTGCGGGCATGGACCTCAAGGCGTTCCTGCGCGGCGAAGTGGTGCGGCTGCCCGAGACCGGCTTCGCCGGCGTCACGCAGTCCGAACTCGAGAAGCCGTTCATCGCCGCGGTCGAAGGCTATGCGCTGGCCGGCGGCTTCGAGATCATGCTCGCCTGCGACATGGTCGTCGCGTCCAGCGCCGCGAAGTTCGGTCTGACCGAAGTCAAGCGCGGGCTCGTCGCCAATGCCGGCGGGCTGGTGCGCCTGCCGCGCCAGATGCCGATCAAGCTCGCATCCGAATTCGTACTGACCGGCGAGATCTTCCCGGTCGAGCGGCTGGCCCAGGCCGGCCTGGTCAATCGCGTCGTTCCCGAAGGCGAGGCGCTGAGCCAGGCGATCGCGCTGGCAAAGGTCATCGCCGCCAATGGGCCCATGGCGGTGGCGACCAGCCGGCGCGTGCTGAACGAGAGCCTCGAATGGCCGAAGGCAGAGCTGTTCGAGCGCCAGTTCGCCATCACCGCACCGGTGTTCGCTTCGGAAGACGCTCGCGAAGGCGCGGCCGCCTTTGCGGAGAAGCGTGCGCCCGTCTGGAAGGGGCGCTGACTTTGTGAGCCGCGGAGGGGAGATCCATCACGACCAGCTGGTCACGCTGTGGTCGATCCTAGCCCACTACGCGGCGCAGGACCCGGACCAGGTGGCAACCCTTTTCGAAGGCAAGGCCACGACTTACGCGGAATTGGAAGCCGGCGCCTCGGCGCTCGCCGCCCGGCTAGCCGATGCCGGGTACGGCAAGGGCGACAGGATCGGCTACCTCGGCAAGAACAGCGACCAGTATTTCGCATTGCTGTTCGCAGTGGCAAGGCTGGGAGCCGTGCTGGTGCCGCTCAACTGGCGCCTCGCTGCCGACGAGCTGGGCTTCATCGTTGCCGACTCGGAAATGACCTGCCTGTTCAGCGACGAGGAGCTTGCCGCTGCCGCCGACGCGCTTGCCCAGGCGGCCGGCATCCCGCGGCTGAGCCTCGCCGAGAGCCTGCTCGCAACGCGGGAGGGCGGCCTCGGCTTGCCGGACTATGTTCCCGACCCTGAGGCGGTGGTCTTCCAGGTCTATACCTCGGGGACGACCGGCCGGCCCAAGGGCGCCATGCTCAGCAATCGCAACCTGCTGGCGCTGCGCGCGCCGGGCTACCGGGCCGGGCTCGCGTGGTTTCCCCCGCGCGGGTGCATCGTCGGGCAGGTCCTGCCGGTCGCGCACATCGCGGGAACCGCCTATGCCCTGTTCGGCTTCTACGCCGGGGCCCGGATCGTCATCGCGCGCGAGTTCGATGCCGGCAGCCTGCCCGCTCTCATCGCGCGCGAGCGGATCAGCCAGATCCTGCTGGCGCCCGCGGCCATGCAGATGGTGCTGGAACATCCGGCAAGCGCGGACGCGGATTTCTCCTCGCTCGAATATATCACCTACGGCGCCGCCCCGATCCCGGAAGCCCTGCTGCGCCAGGCTATCGCGCGGCTGGGCTGCGGCTTCGTGCAGATGTACGGGATGAGCGAGGCCGCGGGCGGAGTCGTGGCATTGCAGCCGCAGGACCACGTTTCGGGCGTCCCCGGGCGCTTGCGCTCGGCAGGCACGGCGATGCCGGCCGTGAGCATCGCCATCGTCGACGACGACTGGAACTTCCTCCCTCCCGGCACGACCGGCGAGGTCGCGGTGCTCTCGCCCTCGGTCATGCCGGGCTACTGGAAGCGGCCGGACGCCAATGCAGAGGTCTTCGGTCCGGACGGCTGGATGCGCACCGGCGACATCGGGCAGATCGATGCCGAGGGCTATCTCTTCATTCTCGACCGCGCCAAGGACATGATCATCAGCGGCGGTGAGAACGTCTATCCGGCGGAAGTGGAGAACGCCATCTTCGGCCATCCCGACGTTGCCGACGTCGCAGTGGTCAGCGCACCTTCGGAGCGCTGGGGGGAAGAGGTCGTCGCGCTCGTCGTGCCGAGGCCGGGGGCGACACCCGACCTGGCTTCGATCCTGGCCTGGCTCGACGGCAAGCTGGCGCGCTTCAAGCTGCCGAAGCGGCTCGTCCTCGTCGATTCCCTGCCGCGCAATGCCGGCAACAAGCTGCTGCGCCGCGTCCTGCGCGAGCCGTTCTGGCAGGGGTACGAGCGAAGGATCAACTGACTTGCCCTGAATTGCTCCGCGAGTTGCCTGGCGATCGATAGCCGTTGGCAGGCCGGCGCAGCGGAGCGAAGCGAGTGCGGCGATTGCGAGGGCATTCGAATGAAGGAAAATGCGATCATGAGTGACGAGCAGAACGCCGACCGGGAAGCCCTTTTCGAGCCCCTGCAAATTCGCGGGATGGCGCTGCCCAATCGCATCGTCATGTCGCCGATGACGCGCGGCTTCAGTCCCGGCGGCGTTCCGACCGATGCGGTGGCGGCCTATTACCGGCGCCGGGCAGAAGGCGGGGCGGGCCTGATCGTGACCGAAGGTGTCGCCGTCGACCATCCGGCCGCGCTCGGCGACGCCGGCCTGGGAGAGAACAACATCCCGCTGCTGGGCAATGCCGCCGCGATCGAGGGCTGGCGCAAGGTCGTCGCAGGCGTCCATGCGAGCGGCGCCAGGATCATCCCCCAGCTCTGGCACCAGGGCGTCATGCGCAAGCCCGGCACCGGGCCCTATCCCGACATACCGAGCGTCGGGCCCTCGGGCCTATGGGGGCCGCTGGGCCGGATGACCTCGATCGAAGCCACCAGCATTCCCGCCGACCCGCAAATCGGCGACCCGATGAGCGAAGAGCAGATCGAGGAAGCGATCGCCGCCTTCGTGCGCTGCGCGGTCAATGCTGTGGAAGCGGGCTTCGACGGCATCGCGCTGCACGGCGGCCACGGCTACCTGCTCGACAATTTCCTCTGGGAAGGGACCAACCAGCGCGACGATCGCTGGGGCGGCAGCCGGGCAAAGCGTTCGGAATTCCCGGCCGAGATCGTCCGCCGCATCCGCAGTGCCGTTGGCGAGGACCTGCCGATCTTCTTCCGCTTCTCGCAATGGAAGCAGCAGGACTTCCGCGCCACCCTGGCCGACAATCCCGAGGAACTGCGCGAAGTGCTGCAGCCGCTGGCCGATGCCGGCGTCGACGTCTTCGACGCGAGCGTGCGCTACTACAACCGAGCCGCGTTCGAGGGCGATCCGGCCTGCCTTGCCGGAGTGGCCAAGCGCGTCACCGGCAAGCTGTCGATGGCGGTGGGCGGCGTCGGCATCAACCAGGGCATGTACGACCGCGACAAGGCCGCAGCCGTGGTCACCGACTTCGGCCCGCTGCTCGAGCGCTTCCGGGCCGGGGAGTTCGACCTGGTCGCCGTCGGCCGGGCCATGATCGGCGACCCCAACTGGGCGCACAAGTTCCGGGCGGGCGAAGCGACCGATCCATACCGGATCGAGAACGACGGCATCTTGTCCTGAGTTGCAATCGCCGTTTTCCTGTTCCGCGTCGCCATGGCGCAGCCGGTCGATCGTGTCCATAAGCCGGACTTCGCAATGTTTCCCTGTCGCCCTGCCGCGGCAATCGAGGTAAAGTTCCAATGTCCAACGTTCCCGTCATCGTCGATATCGTCCGGTCGCCCATGGGGCGCGGCAAGATGGGCGGCGCGCTGTCCTCGGTCCATCCGGCCGACCTCCTGTTGCAGGTCCTGGTCGGCCTGGTCGAACGCAACAAGCTCGATCCGGGGATGGTGGACGACCTGATCATGGGCTGCGTCAGCCAGGCCGGGGAACAGGCGGTGCCGGTCGGCCGCACGGCCTGGCTGGCGGCGGGATACCCCGTGCACGTGCCATGCACCATGGTCGAGCGGCGTTGCGGCTCGAGCCAGCAAGCGGTCCACTTCGCCGCCCATGGCATTTCCGCGGGCGCATACGACATCGTCATCGCCGGCGGCATCGAATCGATGAGCCGCGTTCCCATGGGCTCGGCGCGGATGGGAGCCGAGCCGCATGGCGTCGCCTTCGAGCAGCGCTTCCCCGGCATGGTCGGGCAGGGCATCTCAGCGGAATTGATCGCCGGCCGCTGGGGCATTTCCCGCGAGGAGATGGACGAATACTCGGCGCGCTCGCACCAGCTTGCCGAAGCCGCGCGCGTGGCCGGCAAGCTGGCGCGCGAAATCATCCCGATCCAGACGCCCGAAGGCCTCGTCAGCAGCGACGAGACGATCCGGCCGACAACGACTGCCGAAGGGCTGGCGCAGCTCAAGACCTCGTTCAACAACGACGAGCTCGGCGAGCGCTTCCCCGAGATCAACTGGTCGATCACGGCCGGCAACAGCTCGCAGATCACCGACGGTGCCTCGGCGGCGCTGATCATGTCCGAAGCGACTGCAAACCGGCTCGGCCTCAGGCCGCTGGCGCGCTTCGTCGCTTTCGACGTCGTGGGCGACGACCCGCTGCTGATGCTCACCGCCCCGATCCCGGCGACCAAGCGGGTCTTGGCCAAGGCCGGCCTGACCATCGACCAGATCGACCACATCGAAGTCAACGAGGCCTTCGCGCCGGTGCCGCTGGCCTGGCAGCGCGAGATCAAGGCCGATGCGGCGCGCCTCAATCCGCGCGGCGGCGCGATCGCGCTGGGCCATCCGCTCGGCGCATCGGGCACGCGGCTGATGGCCTCCATGGTCAACGGGTTGCACGAAACGGGTGGCCGCTATGGCTTGCAGACGATGTGCGAGGCGGGCGGCCTGGCCAACGCCACGATCATCGAGCGACTCTGAGCGAGGGATTTAGGGCATGAACATCAAGGACATTGTTGCCGTCGTCACCGGTGGCGCTTCGGGTCTCGGCCGGGCGACGGCCGAGCGCCTCGTGGCGAACGGGGCGAAAGTCGTCATCGCCGATATCGCCGACAACGGTGACGAAGTGGCCGCGGAAATCGGCGGGGGTACCCGGTTCGTCAGAGCGGACGTCACCGATACCGACCAGATGAACGCCGTTTTCGATGCCGCGGAAAGCATGGGAGACCTGCGGGCGGTCGTGCACTGCGCCGGCCGTGGCGGCCCGATCCGCGTCGTCGACCGCGACGGCAATCCCGGTTCGCTCGAAACCTACGAGGCCGTGGTTCGCCTCAACCTGGTCGGCAGCTTCAACGTGCTGCGACTGGGCGCTGCCCGCATGGCCAAGCGCGAGCTGGTGGACGGCGAGCGCGGCGTGGTCGTGCTCACCGCGTCAGTCGCCGCCTTCGAAGGCCAGATCGGCCAGATTCCCTATGCCTCGGCCAAGGCCGGCATCGTCGGGATGACGATCGTCGCTGCACGCGACCTTGCCAGCCACCAGGTCCGCGTCTGCACGATCGCGCCCGGCACCTTCGACACGCCCATCCTGCAGCGCGTCAAGCCCGAGGTCCGCGAGGGCCTGGCTGCCGCCATCCCGCATCCGCGTCGCCTCGGCCGTCCCGAGGAGTTCGCGATGCTCGCGCAGCAGATCATCGAGAACCCGATGCTCAACGGCGAGACCATCCGCATCGACGGCGCCATCCGGATGCCGCCGCGGTGAGCGACGTCGTCCTTTCCGAACTGTCGGACGGCATCCTCACGCTGACGCTGAATCAGCCGGAAGCGCGCAATCCGATTTCCAGCGCCGCGGTGATCGAGGCCCTGTGCACTGCGATCGCAGGTGCGGACCGTGACATGGCCTGCCGCGTGGTCATCATCACCGGCGCCGGCTCGGCATTCTCGACCGGCGGCGACATCGCCACCATGAGGCTCGGCGGCGGTCTCAACGATCCCTCGCCGACGACGACCCGGCGCAACTATCGCTTCGGCATCCAGCGCCTGCCGGTGCTGTTCGAGAGCATCGAAGTGCCGGTCATCGCGGCAGTCAACGGACCGGCGATCGGCGCCGGCTGCGACCTGGCCTGCATGTGCGACATCCGCATCGCTTCGGAAAAGGCGAAGTTCGCCGAAAGCTTCGTCAAGATGGGGATCGTCCCCGGCGACGGCGGAGCCTGGCTGCTGCCGCGCGTGGTCGGCTGGTCGAAGGCGAGCGAGATGGCCTTCACCGGTCAGCTGCTCGACGCAGCGCAGGCTCTGGCCTGCGGACTGGTGTCGCAGGTGGTCCCGCCCGAATCCCTGATGGACGAGGCGAGGGCGCTGGCATCGCAGATCGCGGCCAACCCGCCTCATGCGGTGCGCATGACCAAGCGGCTGATCCGCGAAAGCCGCCTGTCGAGCCTGTCGGCCATCCTGGAGGCCTCTGCCGCGGCGCAGGCGCTGTGCCATACGACGCGCGACCACGGCGAGGCGGTCGACGCCTTCTTCGAAAAGCGTACACCGACATTCACCGGCAATTAGTCCAGGACAGGGTCGAAGCGATGAGCGAGCAGGACGCGATCGCCTGTTTGCGGATCGAAATCCGCGAATGGCTGGCGCAGAATCTTCCCGGCAACTGGCGCGAGCGCCAGAGAGGCGACGATGTCGCCGGCTTCCTTGCCATGCAGCGCGAGTGGTTCGGCAAGCTGGTCGAGGCCGGCTACGCCACGCCGCACTGGCCGAGCGAATGGCCGGGCGGTGGGCGATCGCTGGCCGAGCAGATCGCCCTGTTCGAGGAACTGGCCCGCGGCGGGGCGCCGCGCATGAGCCTGTTCTTCGTCTCGTTGTATCACGCGGCGATGACGCTGGTGGAATGCGGCACCGATGCCCAGCGCGCCCGGCACCTTCCCGCCATCCTCAAGGGCGAAGTCTGGTGCCAGGGCTTTTCCGAGCCGGGCGCCGGTTCCGACCTTGCCGCACTGCGGACGCGAGCCGAACGCAAGGGCGATCGCTACATCGTTTCGGGCCAGAAGATCTGGTCGACGCTCGGGCATTTCGCCGACCAGTGCCTGTTGCTGGTCCGCACCGACAGCAGCGGTCCCAAGCAGGCCGGCATCACCTTCCTGCTGATGGACATGAAGTCCAAGGGCATCGACGTGCGCCCGATCAGGCAAGTCACCGGCGACGAGGAGTTCGCCGAGATCTTTCTCGACGAGGTCGAGATCCCGGTCGAGAACCTGGTGGGCAAGGAGAATGAGGGCTGGAAGGTCGCTCAGGTGACGCTGTCATCGGAGCGCGGCCTTACCCTGGTCGAACTGACCGAGCGGATGGCCCTGTCGCTGTGGCGGCTGGTGCTGGCGGCGACAGGCGGCACGGGCGACACCGCCGCTCTCGATGTCTCGGTGGCGCGCACCGTGGTCGATATCTCGGCGCGGATCGAGGCAATGCGCGCGATGCTGGCAACGCTGATGGAGAACCGCATCGCCGGGCGCGAGGCCGTGGGCGATGCCTCGATCCTCAAGCTTGCCTATTCCCGGCTGTCGCGCGACTTCACCGCGCTGGGTCTGCGGCTGCAGGGCTTTGCGGCGATGCGCGACACCGGCTACGTGCTCGGCGCCGGCTACGAGACGGGCAACTGGATGTTCGATTTCCTCAACAGCTATCAATACAACATCGCCGGTGGCAGCAACGAGATCCAGCGCAACATCATTTCCGAACGGGTCCTCAACATGCCGAGGGAGAAGTAGGGGTGACTTCAGCCACGGACGCCATGCGCATCGACCCGGAGGAAATGCGGGATGCGGCTCGCCGCCTGCTTGCGGACAAGGTGGACCGCCGTGCCGGCTGGGAGGGCAGGCCCGATGCCGGCAAGGCGCTTGAAGCCGACATGGGCGAACTCGGCTGGTTCCAGTTGACCGCGCCGGAAGCGCAGGGCGGGCTCGGCCAGCCTTTCGACGTGCTGGCGCCGATCTACGAGGAAATGGGCAAGAGCCTCGCCCCGGTCTGGCTGTCGTCGACCATGGCCGCGATCGATGCACTGAACGCGGCGGGGACGGCGGATGCCGCGGAGGCCATCACGGCGGTCTTCGAACAGGGCTGGCGGATCGCACCGCTGATCCTGCCGTCCGGCCAGTCGCTGGCGCGCGCCAGCCTGCCGATGGTGCCCGGCGTGCCCGGCGCCACTCACCTGCTTGTCGTCGAGGAAGCCGGCGGCGCCGGTGCTCTCGTCGCCGCCACGGCGCCCGGCGTCACCTTGGCGGAAGTGGAGACCTGGGATCTCGGGCGCGCCTACGGTTCGGTCGTCCTGTCCGAAGTCGGGGATGTCGCATGCCGGCTCGACGCTGCGCAAGTCCTGCCCGTGCTGCGCGCGCATGGCGAACTGGCACTGGCCTGGGACAGCATCGGCGGGGCGGCGCAGTGCCTGGCCGAGACAGTGGAATACATGCTCGGTCGCCAGCAGTTCGGCCGGGCCATCGCGTCGTTCCAGGCGCTGAAGCACAGGGCGGCCGATCACAAGGTGGCCATCGAACTGGCCCGGTCCCTGGTCGTGCGGGCCAGCGACGTCTTCGCAGTGCGCGGCGAGGACTGGCAGGTGCTCGCCACTCAGGCGCGCATCCTGGCTTGCGAGGCCTATGCGGCGATGGCCGAAGACAGTATCCAGCTGTTCGGCGGCGTCGGCTTCACCTGGGAATACAATCCGCACCTGTTCCTGAAGCGGGCGCTGGTGAACCAGATCATCGGCGGCTCTCCCGACGAATTGCGCGACCGGGTGGCCGCCGACGTGTGCCGAAGGGCGATGGCCAGCCGGACCTGACCCGGACGGCGTCGAACCAGGGAGTACCCTATGACGGAAAGCCCCGAAGCCGCCATCCTTGTCGACGACCTGGCCGACGACATCGTCGCCGTTCGCCTCAACCGCCCGGCGCGGCTGAACGCCCTGACGCGCGAGGCGGTCGCCGAACTCAATGCAGCGCTCGAGGCGATCGCCGCGCGCGCCGAGGTCCGCGCCGTGATCCTGACCGGGAGCGGGCGAGGGTTCTGCGCCGGGCAGGACGTCGCGGCCGCAGATGCGCGCAACCGCACTGCGCCGAGCGGGGTCGTCGAGCGCCTCTACTGGCAGGAACAGTTCGCCGGCATGGTCGAGCGCATCCGCGCGATGCCGCAGATAGTGATCGCCGCCGTCAACGGTCCCTGCGCGGGGGCCGGCATGGCGCTGGCGCTGGCGGCTGACATCAGGCTGGCATCGCGATCGGCGCGGTTCCTGAATGCAGCGGTGCGGCTCGGGCTGACTGCCGGCGAATCGGGGATGAGCTACATGCTGCCGCGCCTGATCGGCGCTGCCCGGGCATTCGAGATCCTCATCACCGGCCGGCCGGTGGACGCCGAGGAGGCGGAACGGATCGGCCTCGTCGCCCGCCTTGTCGACGACTTTGCGCTGTTGGCCGATGCCGAGGCCCTGGCGCGGCAGATCCTCGAGAACAGTCCTTTCGCGACGAAGCACACCAAGCGCCTGATCTGGCAGAATCTCGATGCGCCGAGCTTCGCTGCGGCGGTGGAGCTGGAGAACCGCACGCAGATGCTCGCTTCATTGACCGACGACTACAAGGAAGCGACGGCGGCCTTTACCGACCGGCGGCCCGCGCAGTTCAAGGGCAGGTAGTCGACGACGGCCGCATCAGGCCGGCGTGAAATCGAGGCGGAGCCGCGTGAGCCGCAGCGTGCGGATGCGCCAGCGGCCGCCCTCGCGGACGTAGGTCTCGCGGTAGTGGCCGTAGCCGGTCATCTCGCTGAACGGGCTGCCCGGGGGAAACTTCAGGCGATCGACCATGGGCCAGATCGCCCGCGCATTGTCGCTGTCCAGGATCTCGATCTCGGGCTCGGAGGCGTGGTGGACCGAAACTAGCCCGACAAGCGAAGCCGCGATCAGGCGCGCGGCCTGCTCGCCGCCCCGCAGGACGTCGCCGGTCGCGCTGTCGGCGGCGTTCACGCCGCTGGCCGGATCGGTGGTCGAGCCGCGATAGTCGAGCTCGACGTCGTCGGCGAAGACTTCCCGGAGCAGCGCCTCGTCCTTCTCGTCGATGGCACGGAAATAGCGCGCCTTGACCTGTCGGATTTCCGCGATTGCCGTCAGTCGCTCGATCTCGTTCACCGTCGCCTCCTCATGCCGCGGCCTGTCCACTTTGCGCCACGCCGGTCGGATCGCCGGCGTGGCGGTCGCGAGGTTCAGAGGGCCAGGGCGACGCCGCCGAACGGACGGGCCTTGGCGACATATTCCAGCGCTTCGGGCGCCTGCTCGAACGGGAAGCTGCGGTCGAACAGCGGCTGGATCTTGCCGGCGTCGGCAAGCTCGGTGAATACCGTCCAGGCATCGGCCCATTCTTCCGGCGTGCAGGTGTAGACGCCGTATCCCTGGATGCTGCCGCGATAGAGGATGAGGTCGGCAAGCGTGATCGTGCTGTCGCGGCCCGCGGCGAAGCCCAGGCAGATGATCTTGCTGTACCGCTTGATGCATTTCGCGGTCTCGGCGAGAATCTGGCCTCCGATCGAATCGATCACGATATCCACACCTTCGCCGCCGTTCAGCGCGTGGACTCCCTCGACCATGGACTGCTGCGACAGGTCGATGACATTGTCGAATCCGGCGGCGCGGGCCTGTTCGGCCTTGGCAGTCGAACTGGTCGTGCTGATGACCTTGGCCGCGCCGAGGGCTCGTGCCAACTGATAGCCGGCATTGCCGACCGATCCGCCGATCCCGGGGACGAGCACGGTCTTGCCGGCTTCGAAGCCGGCCTCGATCAGGGCCCGGTAGGCGGTCGGATAGGCCACCGCCGCCTGGGCGGCGGCGCCGTCGCTGACTGAATCGGGAATCTTCCAGGCATGATCCTGTTCGACCGTGCAGTATTCGGCCCAGCTGCCCGCCCGCATGAAGCCGTAGGGGAAGGCGCCGAACATGACGCGGTCACCCACCTTGAGCCGGTCGCTGCTGCCCGCATCTTCCACCACGCCGGCACCCTGGTTGCCCGGGACCAGCGGGAGCGAACAGGGCGGGAAGTTCGCCTCGTTCTCGTCGTTGATGATCGCGACGTCGAAGGGCACTACGCCGGGAGCAGTGAGGCGGACGAGAATCTCGCTGCCGGTGGCGACCGGCTTTTCGATGTCGACCAGCTTCAACGATCCCGGTCCGCCCTGCTGTTCAATCATCCAGGCACGCATGGCATCTTCATCCTTTGATTGGCTATGGCTGAAATCATTTCCGGCGGCGCACGACTATGCCAGCATCCTCACGGTCCCATGTCCCGGGAGTCCGGCCTTCGTCGCGCAGCTGGTACTTCAGCACGCGCCCGGTTGGATTCTTGGGAAGTTCCTTGCGAAACTCGATGTAGCGCGGGACCGCGAAATGCGGGAGATTGTCGATGGACCACAGGCAGAGCTCCTTCTCGGTAAGAAGGGCTCCCTCGCGCAGGACCGCAGTGACCTTCAGCTCGTCCTCTTCGGTCTGTGCGCCCACGGCGTGGACGGCGACCTCGGCGATGGCGTGGTGCGACATGAACGAACTCTCCACTTCGAAGCTGGAGATGTTCTCGCCGCGCGAGCGCAGGTAGTCCTTGGCGCGATCTGCGAAGAACAGATACCCGTCGACGAGCTTGCCCAGGTCGCCGGTGTGCATCCACATGTTCTTCCACACGGCCGCGGTGGCATCGGGACGCTTCCAGTAGCCGTCGAACATCAGGCCGGGATGACGGGGACGGAACACGATCTGCCCGACGGTCCCGTCCGGGACCGGCTGGTCGAACTCGTCGAAGATCCGGATCTCGTATTCGTCGACCTCACGCCCGGCGCAGGTCTCGGGCGGAGTTTCCTCCAGCGGGACCGCCGTCATCCGGATCGCCTCGGTCTGGCCGTAGGACCAGCTCGACACGATCTCGGTTCCGAAGCGCTCATGCCAGACCTTGCGGACCGGAGGCGTGATCGGCACTCCGAATACCATCTTCAGCTTGCCGCGATAGCGCTTCTCCGCCTCGCATTCCGGCGCCTGCGCGACGAGCGCGAAGATCGACGCCATCAGCATCGCCGAGACCGCTCCGGCGGCTTCGACTTCCTCCCAGAACCGGGTGACCGAGAACTGGCGGGCAAGGGCGATGCGCGAGCCGTCTTCCATGACCGAGATCACGGCGCACAGTGCCGCGGCATGGAAGACCGGCAGGCACGTCCACAGCGTCTGGCCTTCGGCCTGCAGAGTATGGCGGCGATTGATCCGTCCCACCGCGGTGAAGTAGTTGTGCGAGATCATGCAGCCCTTCGACGGGCCGGTGGTTCCCGAGGTGTAGATCAGCGCGGCAAGGTCGCTGGGCACGACAACCAGCGGCAAGGGCCCCGTATCGTCTCCCCGGCAACCGTCGAGCGGCTTGATCGGGATCGGGCAAGACGGATCGTTGAGGCCACCTCGGGTGAGGATGAGTTGTACGTCGGGCAGGCTGCCGGCAATGTGGACGAAGCGTTCAAGGTAGTGATCGTCGCAGATGACGATCCGCGCCTCGGTGTCGGCGACCTGGTGGCGCAGGAATTCGCCGCGATAGGCCGTGTTGATCGGCACCCAGACCGAGCCGAGCTTGTTGATCGCGAACCAGCAGGTAAAGACGTCGACACTGGTATCGAGCAGGGTGACGACACATGCGCCCTTGGTGACGCCGAGCGACGCCAACTCCCGCGCCATCGCGTTGGAACGCCTGTCGATGTCCCCGTAGGTGAAAGGCGTTCCATCGATGACGACGAACTCGCGATCCGCGTAAGCGGCTGCTGCCCGGGTCAGCAATTCGACCATCGTGTCCCGCTTGGCCGCACGATACGGCGCTGCGGAAGTACCAGCTGGACTCATGCAGGGGCAAAGCCGGTATTGACGACTTCGACCATGATCATCACGGTTTCGTCGCGCTCAAGGAACCTGAGCTCGTCTTCGGCGAGAATCGGGTTGATTTCAGGATCATTGAAGATCCGGGTCATCTCGTCGACCGCAGCCTGGTTCTCGACATGCATCTCGGTGATGCAGTCGTAGCCGATATCGTACGGCGTCGGCTCGGTTCCTTCGGGGATGTTGCTGGGATTGCGCAGCGCAAATGTCGGGTAATTGCGGATGTAATCGTGGAGCAGGTGGCCGACGTACTTCTTTGCCAGAAGGACGTGGCTCGATTCGTAGTGTTTACGAAACTCCTCGTGGGTTATCCCCTTCTTGCGCTTGAGGAAGTATATGATCTTGATCATCTTGCTCTCCCGGAATTGAAGATTAGTTCAGCGCAGCGAGGATCGCGGCAGTATCGCCGTAGACGGGATTGATCAGCTTGATCTTGCCGTCGACTACGTGCGTCGCTTCCGCCAGCGGAAACGAGACCTTCTTGCCGGTGCTGCGCACTGTGACCGCGAAGGTTCCGTAGGCGATCACCCACTCACCCGAGGTCGCGAAGATATCGGGCTTGAAGGAAAATTCGCTGAAGGTCTCGACGACCTTGATGAGCGCGCTGCGAATGGCGTCCGCGCCGACGAAGCGCCCGCCATAGGGCAGGGAATCGGCTTCGAGCAGGACGCCGTCCTCGGCGAAATAGGAAACGAAGGCGTCCAGATCGCCGCGATCCAGAATTGCGCCATAGGCGGCTTTGACGATTTCCACCGGACTCTGCACGTCGACCTTCCCTTCCGATCTATCGCGCGCGCAATGCGACGCGCCCCCTCAATGAAGCCCAAAGTCCCGGGCCGGGCCAGCGCGACCCGCAGCCACTTCGCCAGCAGACAAGATTGTGTACACAATCTGCCGGATGGCCGGCCCGGCCGGTCCCGGAACAGGGCGCCTGGCTTTAGAGCGTGATGCCCATCGCCTTGATATAGGCTTCGTGAAAATGGCGTATGCGGATTTCCTGCTCGGTGGCGAGGATCGGGCGCGCCACTTGCGGGTCGGCCGCCTTCATGCCGCGGTGGACTTCCTCCATGTTTTCCATGTCCTCGTCCATGATGAAGCCGACCTGCCCGGTTTCCGGAAAGTCGCGACCCTGCTTGTCGAAGTCGATCTCGACGCAGCGGGGCAGGGGCGGGCGCGGCGCTCCCTTGGCCAAGGGGCGCAGCCAGCGGATTTCCATGACGCATTCGTCGGGGCTCTCGCCGAGCGGCGTGAAGTTGTACCACCACGACAGGCCTTCACCCCACCACGGGAAGTGCGCCGGGAAGGCGTACCACTGGTGCATGTCGACGAGGTAGGAAATCGACCGGCCGGTGAAGTCGACCCCGTTCTGCTCGCGGTGGATCTCGATGGTCTTGTCGGCAGCATAGGCGCGCGCGTCGGCGACCGTGTCGCCCCGTCCCTCGGGAGGCAGCGGCAAGCCGTACGTGTTGCAGAACAGATCCAGCGCCAGGCGCGGGCTGACTTCGCCCTGTACCCAGCCGTCGGGCACCAGTGCCGGGGTGATGAGCCGGCTGACGCTGGCCTTGCCGTCGTCCCAGCAGTCGGTCTGGGTATAGGTCGAGCCGAAGATCGGCATGCCGCTCGGGTGCGTGGTCAGGACGTGGTAGCCTTCGAGGAAAGCTTCCAGGCCGGACTTCCAGTTGATCTTGACCTTCTTCTTGATCCAGGCGGCCGTGTAGCGGTCCTCCTGCGGGCAATCGGCGAAATGCTGCGGCATCACCCCCAGCGCATCGGCCAGCGGTTCGGCGTCGAGGTCCGGATTGATGAACACGTTGCCGCCCCAGGTGTCGCACTGGACCGGGCGCAGGCTGAACAATTCCGCGGTAGCGCTGGGGAATTCCTCGTGGCGGGGAACCCAGGCCAGCCGTCCCTTGAGGTCATAGCTCCAGGCGTGGAACGGGCACTGCACCATGTCGCCGGATTCCGGCTTGTCGCCGCAAAGGCGGCGCGCGCGGTGACGGCAGCTGTTCCAGAAGGCCGAATATTCGTTCTCGCCCGAGTGGATGATGAGGAACGACAGCGGTCCAACGTCGTAGGCGACGCGGTCACCGATGTTGGGAATGTCCTCCTCGCGGCAGGCGACCTGCCATTTCTTCTTCCAGATCTTCTCGATTTCCTCGGGCACGTACTTCGGATCGAGATAATACTCGTAGGGAAGGGGCTTGTTCTCCGGCCGATGCGTTCCGCGCTCGGCGGCCGTCTGGGGGATTTCCTCGCCGGAGCGGCGCAGGAAATCGACATACTGGGGCATGTCGTCGAACTGGGTTCCCATCACGGCTCGCACATAGCTGCGGTTGCCGTATTTCGTGAGGTCGACTGTCTCGTTCATGGCGTCGCCTTTCGACGTTGTCGTTGCAAAAATCGTGTCGGTTCAGTGCGCCGGGCTCGACGCCACATTCTCCGCACAGGCTGCTGGCTGCGAGATCGCGAAGGATCGCCGACGCAATGGACTCGCGTACCGATCCCATGAAGACTCGACCCGGATCATTGCGACTTTGCTATTTGCTGATCCAGGCTTTCGATTTCATGCGGCCGGAGACCCTTGATCCAGGGGCTCCGATCCGTCCGGCGTCTCCCACGCCTGATGCTGTGCAAGGTAACCCTCATCGGCCCGGGTGAGAAGGCAGAACTTGTCTGCACTTGTGGTGCAGATTGTCTGTACCTGCGAGCGCCGGCGATGTTTTCTCCGGGAGGCACGATCCGCCGCCGCGCTGCCGTTCGCGCCGGGGGTCGACCGCGGCAATCGATGCCCGGCGGGGCGGCAATTCGCGGCAATCCCATCGCCTTCCGGTGCACCGCAAGGCCGAGTCGAAACCGTCGCAGGTCAATCCAGGGTGGTGCCGTTGTCGACTTCCTCGACCATCAGCAGCCGGGTCTTGAGGCGGTCCTGGAACTTCTCTTCGTCTGCCAGGATCACGCTGTTGTTTTCGGGGAGGTTGATGATGCGCGCCATCTCGTCGACGGCGGCCTGGTCCTCGAACCATATCTCCGTGACGGCATCGTAGGTGTCGTCGACCGAGTTTTCCTCGGGCTGGTAGGCCATCAGCGACACCGGGTAGTTGCGGACATATTTCGTCCACAAATGCCCGAGCAGGCGCTTGCCGAGCACGGCGTGGCTCGTCTCGTAGTGATTGATGAAGTCCTCGCGGCTCATGCCGGGCTTCTTCTTGATGAGGATGACCATCTTGGGCATCGGGTGTCTCCTTTCTGGTTCGGCTGGATTGGTTGCGGACTAGGTGCAGGTGAAGCCGCCGTCGACGGTGACGGTGCTGCCGGTCGTGTGGCGCGCGCCCGGCCCGCACAGGAACAGCACGGCGGCTGCGACGTCGTCGGCCTCTGCCGGCCCGCCGAGCGGGACCTTCTCCTTGAGCACTCGCTGCCAGGCCGGGTTGTCGTAGATCCATTCGGTGTTGGTGGTGCGCACCGGGCCGGGGGCCACGGTGTTGACGAGGATGCCGTGCGGGGCGAGCTCGACCGCGATCGACCGGCCGAACTGGACGAGCGCGGCCTTGGCGGCGTTGTATGCGGCCAGTTGGAAGTCCGGCTTGGTCGCCGCTGTCGAGGCGATGTTCACGATCCGCCCTGGGCGCCCCGCTTCCACCAGCTTGCGGGCGAAGGCCTGGCTGAGGAAATAGGCGCTCTTGAGATTGCGGGATATGGTCGCATCGAATGTCGCTTCGTCGACATCGAGGTACGGCGTGAACGGATGCATCCCGCCGGCGCAGTTGACGAGGATGTCGACGCTGCCGCCCCAGGCCGTGCCTTCGTCTATCACGCGGCCGTGCGCGGCAATATCCGTGACGTCGAGAGCGCGCCCGGTCGCCTTGCCGCCGTTGCCGACGATTTCGTCGGCTACCGCGACGGCGCCCTCGGCACGCTTGTGCGTGACGACCACGCCGGCTCCGGCATCGGCCAGGCGAAGGGCGATGGCGCGGCCAAGGCCCTGACCGGCGCCCGTGACGATCGCCGTCTTTCCGGCAAGGTCCAACAGTCCTCTGGTGCTCTCGCCAAGCATCTTCGTTCCCTTTCCCAAACGTCCGAGGCACCAGGCCCCTTCGGGCCGGTGCCGCCGCTTGCCGCTCACATGCGCTTCTTGAGCAGCGGTTTGCGATTGTGCCGGCGAATTCGCATCTGGAAGCAAATTCCATGGTTGCAGGGGGCATCTCGGCGCTCGACCTGGCCGTGCGCGAAGGCGGCGCGCGATTGCCAAGGCGTCGCGCGATGCGATAAGCGCGCTCATGGCGAGCAGACTCCCATCCCTGCGTGGCATAGAGACGTTCCTGTGCGTGGCCGAGGTGCTGAATTTCAGGCTGGCATCGGAACGGCTGAACGTCACAGTCTCAGCGATAAGCCACCGAATTCAGGTTCTCGAACAAGAACTTGGCGTGCAATTGCTCGATCGCAGCCGGCGCAGGTTGCGGTTGACCGACGACGGCGCTGTCTTCCTGGAAAGGCTGCGCCCCGGAGTCAGCCTGCTGCACGATGCGACGATGCTTACGCGCAGCAAGGTTTCCCGCCCGCTGCTGCGGATCGCCGCCCCGCCTCTGCTCAACGGCTGGTTCCTGCCTCGGCTTGGCGGCTTCCGGTCGCTTCATCCCGGGGTGCGCATCGAATTGCTGAGCAACGGCCGCCGTCGCTCGGCCAGCGTCGACGTCAGCATCGTGCCGTTGACCGCGAATGCGCAGCGGGACGGTGCCCGGCCGCTGATCGACCTTTCGATCACGCCCATATGCAGCCCGGCCTTCCTTGCAGCGAACCCGGTGACGAAGCCCGCGGACCTGCTCAGCCTCCCGCTGATCGACACGATACCCACGCTCAAGGGCTGGAATGAATGGTTCTGCGCTGCCGGCGTCGAAGAAGAAACTCCGGCACCGGCCTTGTCGCTCGACAACCATGCACTGCTCTATCCGGCGGTGCTTGACGGCTGCGGCTTGGCCATCGGCGTGCGCAGCCTGGTGGCCGACTACCTGGCCAAAGGTCTCCTGGTGGAACCGCTGCCGATCGCCTGCGATTTCTCGCCGCCGCTTGGCATTCTGCTCAATGAAAGCGGCAATATCCGGCTGGCCCGGGCCTTTGCGGCCTGGCTGACCGAAAGGCTCGGCGAGGCTGCTGAAATTCTCTCAACACTCGTGGCAAACAATTGAACACCTCGGGAGGCGGCATCACGCTATCAGGTGGGATCGACCGGCACGTGAACCCTGTTTCGGAGACGACATGGCCCCCATCCCGACCCGGCTGAAGCTGGAGGCGACAGCGCTGAACCGACCGGCCGTCCGGCAGCCTGCCCGCCGCCAGGGCTCGGTTCGCCGTACCAGTTCCCTGCAGAGCCTGTGGACGCCCGGCGAAGATAGCCGGTTCACGATAGTCGGCCGCGCGCGCGACCTGGTGACGCTATCCGACCGTGATCCGGCGGTGATCGGGGAGGACGGGCTCGAGGCGGTGATCGGTCCCGATGGCCGCATCTCCGCTTTGGACGGCTCTCGCCTTGGGAACCGGTTGGCGCAGTTCGCCGGCCTGCGGCCCGGCGGCGAGCTGCGCAAGGCGATGGCTCGCGATATCGCCGACGAAGCTGCGCGGGAAACGCGGCTCCACCGCCTGCTCGACGACCTTGCAGGCGCGGTGTTCATGTCGGTTGCCGCTTGGTACGCGTGGGAAGGTGGGATCAAGGGTCATGCCGACCGGCTCTGCGCCAAGTCGGTCGCAGACCGGCCGGTAACCGGCATCTGCCTGAGCTACGTCCCGGGTTCTCCGTCAATGACCGCCGACGGGCGGGGGGCTGAGGAAAACGCGGATCATCCGATCGGGCCGCTGCCGCTGGCCACGGCCGATCCCTTCCAGTTCCACGCGCTCGCAGAGACCGACGGGCCCAACCAGTGGCGACTGCGCCGCACCGATCTTTGGCGCGAAGGCGGGGAGCTTGTCGCCGATGCCTGGTTTCAGGACAGCAGCGCCATCGAAGGCGATCCGGGACGGCGGCTGATCTTCCACGAGTACGGACTGACGGCGCGTTTCGACCCGGCTTCGCTCGAGATCGCCGCCATTTCAGTCACGCCCCATGTGCTGCCCTACGTTACTTGCCACGCGGCACCAGCGACGGCGGAGGTTCTGTTAGGGCGCAACGTCCGAGACCTGCGCGGCCTCGTGCCGAGCCTGTTGCGGGGCGAGGCCGGCTGCACCCATCTCAACGACATGCTGCGCGCGCTGCAGGACGTGGCAGCGCTTGCCGGAGTGATTGGGATGGAAGGCGCTGACGGGAACGACGCCGGCGGGGGTTCCATTGCAGACTAATCGCGGTGCATGCTGGGCCAATGTCGCTCGGCTATGGCGATCTGGTTCAAGCAAGCTGAAAATCAGCATTCAGGATGAGAGAAGCGCGTGTCGCTGACTTTGGAAAATTTTCCCCCTGCCGTGATACCGCCCCATGCGGAGGCGCTGCGCGATGAGGTCAAGGCCTTCATCGCCGAGCAGCTCGAAGGCGTGCCGCCCCATGTCCGGGCGCGGAGCTGGGCGGGCTTCGACGCCGATTTCAGCCGCGCAATGGCAGCGCGCGGCTGGATCGGCCTGACCATTCCGCGCGAGTACGGCGGCGCCGGACTCGATCCCTTCGCCCGCTTCGTGCTGGTCGAGGAGCTGCTGGCCGCCGGGGCGCCCGTCGCCGCGCACTGGATCGGGGATCGCCAGAGCGCGCCGCTGCTGCTGCACTACGGCACCGAAGCGCAGCGCCGCGATATTCTGCCTCGGCTCTGCAACGGCGAGCTGTTCTTCTGCATCGGCATGAGCGAGCCCAATTCGGGCTCGGACCTTGCCAGCGTGCGGACCCGCGCCGAGCGCGTCGAGGGCGGCTGGCGGCTTAACGGCCAGAAGATCTGGACGACTTACGCGCACAAGTCCCACTACATGATCGCGCTGGTCCGCACTTCGGGAACCTCCGAAGACCGGCAGAGCGGCCTGTCGCAGTTCCTCGTCGACTTGTCGCTGCCCGGCGTGACCGTCCGGCCGATCATGATCGGCACCGGCGATACCGATTTCAACGAAGTGTTCTTCGAGGACGTGCTGCTGCCCGAGGATGCGCTCGTCGGCGCCGAGGGCAACGGCTGGAAGCAGGTCAACGCCGAACTGGCGTTTGAGCGCAGCGGGCCGGAGCGCATTTACTCGAGCCTCGTCCTGCTCGACCTCTGGGCCCGCCTGCTCGGTGACTCACCTGATCCCGCCGATGCCGCACGCCTGGGCCGACTCGTCTCGCGGCTCGCACCGCTGCGCGAGATGTCGGTGGCGATGACCGCGCTGCTGGCCAAGGGTGAATCGCCGATCACCGAGGCCGCGCTGTTCAAGGACATGGGCACCGAGATCGAGCAGCAGATTCCGGCCGAGATCGCCGATGCGGTGGCCACGCGTCCGGAACTGGCAACCGATCCGGAGCTGCTGCGGACTCTGGCCTATCTGATGCAACTCAACCACGTCTTCTCCCTGAGGGGTGGGACACGTGAAATCCTGCGAGGCATGATCGCAAGGGGGCTCGGCCTGCGATGAACGAAGTCGGCAATTTCCTGGCAGAGGCTTTCTGCCGCCAACTTGCCGGGCTGGTGACGCCCGAGGCGATCCGCGCGGTCGAAGACAGCGCATCGCCGGGCGAACTCTGGCGCACTCTCGACGATTCGGGCTTTGCCGATGCATTGCTGCCCGAAGCGGCCGGCGGTGCCGGACTCGACCTGGCGCAGGCTTTCCCCCTGGTGCTGGCGGCGGGCGAATATTGCGTGCCCTTGCCATTCGCCGAAACGATGGTGGCGCGATCGATGCTCGCCGCCCACGGTGCCGACGTCCCGGCTGGAGCCGCGATCGTCCTCGCCGGCCCTTCGGCGATCATTCCCTGCGGCCGCCTCGCCGGCTATGCGCTCGTCGATCGCGATGGCGTTCCGACGCTGGTTGCCGCCGGTGGCAGCGGCAGCGACCTGTTCCGCACCGGCGCTGCCACAGAGCTCGACGAGGGCGAGGTGCTCGCCACGCTTCCCCGCGATCCCGACGCCGTGCTGCTGGCGGCGGCGGCGGTATCGGCGGCGCTGATGGCTGGGGCGATGGCGCGAGTGCTGGAGATGTCACTGCGCTATGCCGGCGAACGCCAGCAATTCGGTCGCTCGCTGGGCAAGTTCCAGGCGATCCAGCAGCAGCTCGCCGTCCTCGCGGAGCAGGTCCTGTCCACCCAGGTTGCGGCGCGCAGCGCCTTCACCGGCAGCGCCTTCGATCCGATCCGGGTGGCAGCGGCGAAATGCCGCGCCAACGAGGCGGCGACGCAGGTCTGCAACATCGCCCACGCCATTCATGGGGCGATCGGGGTGACCGCAGAGTTCGACCTGCAGCTCTATACGCGACGGATCAAGCAGTGGCAGCTCGCCTTCGGTTCGGAAAGCTACTGGGGCGCCCGTCTCGGGCAGGCGCGCATCGCCGCGGCCGCGGGCACGACAGCCGACTTCCTGCGCCGCCACCTTGCGACCGGGAGTGAATGAGTTGGGCCAGTCCGAATACGGATCGTTGCTGTGGGAAGACGTCGTCGAAGGCCAGCCGCTGCCCGGCTTCGACTACGAGCTGAGCATGTTGCGGCTCATCGCCTTCGTGCGCGCGACCGGCCTCTACGATTATGTCCACCACGATCCGGACTATGCCCGCGCAGTCGGTATCAAGGATGCCTTCGCCGCCACCCCGCATATCGGCGGCCTGTTCTGCCGCGCGACCACCGACTGGACCGGGCCGCTCGGCCTGATCCGTCGCATCGAGTTCCAGATGACGGGCCAGTGCCTGCGCAATGACATCTTGCAGGTGACCGGTACGGTGGCACGCAAGCATCGCCACGCCGACGGCACCGCCCTGGTCGAGGTCGAGCTCAACATCGCCAACGGCACTGCGCCCAGCGTCGCGGCGGCCAAGGTGACGGTCGCCTTGCCGTCGGCCGACGGCAGCCTGCCGGCGGTGGTGCGCGACCGCGATCCCGGCGACGTCGTTGAGCCGAACGAAGACATGCCCGATTTCGCCAAGGCATACCTCGGGCAGGTTCGCGAAGGCAACTGGGAGCCGCGCGAGCCCCTTCAGGCGAGCGACGTGCACCTGTGGTGCGAGGCGCTGGAGGACTGGAACCCGCTCTATTGGGATGCCGGCTTCGCTGCGGCCTCGCACGTCGGCGGCATCGTCTCGCCGCCGATCGGTCTGTTTTACGGGGCCGGCAGCGGGCTCACCGTCGGGCTCGGCTATCGCAAGCCCGGCGCGGTCGTGCCCGAGCCGATCGTGCAGGGCCTGCACGGGATGGAGCTGATGTCGGCGCTGCGGCAGGAGCTGATCCGCGGCGGGGTCCCGTTCCCTCCGCCCGACTGCCCCGAGACGGTCGTGACCAACGCCGTCTACAACTTCTACCGCCCGTTGCGCGTCGGCGATACGCTGCGCACCGAGCAGCGTCTGGCGACGTGCAGCCAGCTGCGCAAGACGCGGCTCGGCGAAGGCTACTTCACTTCCGGCGAGAACCTTCTGTTCAATCAGAATGACGAACTCGTGCGGACGACAACGCTGAACCTGTTCTGCTATCGAGCGCTATGAACTCCGCGCGGCGGAGCACCCCGGGAGAATGGTGATGGAACTGAACTTGGCCGCCGTCCAGACAATGCTCGACAAGGAGGCGATCCGCGATGTCTCTCTGCGTTACACGCGCGGCATCGATCGGCATGACGAGCCGCTGCTCATGTCGGCATACCACCCGGACGCGACCGACGACCACGGCGCGTTCATCGGGTCGGGTGAAGGTTTCGTCGAATATGCCAACCGCGTCCATTCTCAGAATTGGGTCTGCCACCAGCACTTCGTCACCAATCAGGTCATCGACCTCGATGGCGACAGCGCCCATTGCGAAAGCTACTTCCTGGCAGTGCTGAAGCGCGCCGACGGAATCTGCGATATCGTCGGCGGCCGCTATATCGACCGGATCGAGCGGCGCGCCGGCAACTGGGCCGTGGCCGACCGCATTTGCATGGTCGAATGGAACGTCGAGAGCGGGCCAGGTGATGCGCCGCTCGATGCGACGCTGTTCGTCGCCGGCGCGTGGGACAAGTCGGATCCTTCGTACATGCGACCGCTGCGGGTCGATCGCGCGCCACGCGACCTCACTCTCGCCGGCTGACCCGGCTGCGGACTGCGGTTGGCTAGTCCTGGCGCTGCGCGTCGTGAGAGATGGCGCGGATGAACTGGCGAAGGGCGCCGAGTTCGGCGTCGGACAGTTCGCCGAAGCGCGGCATGCCTTGGGCGACAAGCGCGCCGTTGCGCACGACCTCCTCGAACGCCTCGGCCGATAGCGGGATGCTCGAACGGGCGAAATCCGGCGCCGTCCCGCCCGATTGCCCGGGCAGGCCATGGCAGGAATAGCACCGCTTGCCGTAGAGCGGAGCGCCACGCTCCATCGCCGCCGGATCGGGTGCATAGCCGGGATCGGCGACGAGCGGCGATAGCGGCGCGGGCCGGCGCAGCCTTGCCTTTCCACCCAGCGTGAATGTCAGGATGCGGCGCGGCTGGGTTCGGTAGTCGACCGGCATGGCCAGCGCAGCGGCCGCAAGTCCCGCGGTCGTTCCGGTTCCGGAGAGGACGGTCACGTATTGCTTGCCGTTGGCCTCGAAGGTGATCGGTGGGGCAAGCACCGGCACCCCGGCATCGAAAGACCACAGCGGCTTGCCGTCGGCCGCGGCGTAGGCGACGAATTTTCCGCTCGATTGTCCCTGGAAGACGAGGCCGCCGCCGGTGACGAGCAGGCCGCCGTTCCACAGCCCCGGGGTCGGCGCCTTCCAAATCGCCACACGGCGCGCCGGGTCCCACGCGAGCAGGTAGCTGCCTGTGCCGCCCACGCTGGCGACGTCCACCGCCGGCGACCATTCGACATGGCTGGGGTGCCGCCAGCTTCGCAAGTCGATCCCGCGATCGGAGAAGGTATAGCCCGCGTTCATCACCGGGATGTAGGCAATGCCGGCGGTCGGATCGACAGCGGAAGGGAGCCACGTATGCGCGCCGTTCGGGCTCGGCCAGAGTTCGAACTGCGTGCCGTCGGGATAGCGTGCTTCCGGGCGCTCGATCGGGCGTCCGGTGGTGGGGTCTATGCCCGTCGTCCAGGTCACCCGGGCGATCGGGTCGGCCGAGATGAACTGTCCGGTCTCGCGGTCGATGACGTAGACGAAGCCGTTCTTCGGCGCTTCTACCAGCACTTTTCGCGGCTTTCCGGCGATCGTCATCGTCGCCAGGTGGATGTCCATGGCAGCATTGTAGTCCCAGCTCTCGCCGGGATTGAACTGGTAGTGCCATTTGTACTTGCCGGTCTCGGCGTCCAGCGCGATCACCGAGCACAGGAACAGGTTGTCGCCCGTTCCGGCGCTGCGGACGCGATGGTTCCATGGTGAGCCGTTGCCGGTGCCGATGTAGATCGTCTTGAGTTCCGCATCGTAGGCGAAGCTGTTCCAGGCGGTGCCCCCGCCGCCGTGCTTCCACCATTCTCCGCCCCACGTCGCCGCGGCCATGCTCATCGCCTCGTCTTCGAAGCCCTCTGCCGGGTTCCCCGGCACGGTGTGGAAGCGCCAGAGCTGGCGGCCGGTCAGGGCGTCGTAAGCGGTGACGTAGCCGCGTATGGGCGAAGTATCGGCTCCACCGTGGCCGATCAGGACCTTGCCGTCGTAGATGCGCGGCGCACCCGAGATGGTGCGGCCGTCGTCCTTGCCGACAGTGAGCACGCTCCACGCGACCCGGCCGGTGGCGGCATCGAGCGCGATCAGGCGGCCGTCGGCCGTGCCGACATAGATCCGTCCCCGCCACCAGGCCAATCCGCGGCTGCCCCAGTTCATCCGCAGCTTTTCGCCGGCGGCGACGGCGGCGCCAGGATCGAACGTCCACTTCAGCCGGCCGGTCGCCGCATCGATCGCGCGAACCACGGAATAGCCGGTGGACGTGTAGAGCGTCCCGCCGACCGCGATCGGCGCGCTCATCGGATTTCCGGGGGGAAGGTCCATGCTCCAGGCGAGGCCGAGACGCGCGACGGACCGCGTGTCGACCTCGGCAAGCGGACTGAAATGATTCTCGTCCGGCGTGCGGCCATAGCCGGGCCAGTCGCCGTCTGCATCGCGCGGCAGGCTACCGGCTGCAGCGGGATGGCCCGAGTGCAGCGCCAGTGCGGAAACCGCCAGGACCAATGGGGCAAGCAATTGCTTCACAGGAATAACCCTTGCCCTTGCGCGAAGAGCGCGCTTGCCCCTGCGGCGATTGCAGGGTGGCGAGTGTTCGCCACCCTGCAAGTGCTCACTGACCGAACTTGTAGGCGATCTGGAACAGGATCTCGCGACCCCGACCGATCGAGGCGAAGCGGTCGCCCAGCACGCCTGCAGCCGTGCCGGTGCCGCCGCCGGTGAACGGCACGTCTGTGCTGGCATAGAAGATGTGCTTGTCGGTAAGGTTGCGGCCGATCACCGAGACCATCCACGTCTCGTCGTCGGCCCCGAAGCGCAGACCGGCGTCGATCATGGTGAAGCTGGGCTGGCGACCGTTCGGCGCGTCGGTTGCGTCGGTCAGGTAGCTGGAGGAATGGGTGATGTTCCCGTTCAGGCCCAGCTTGTGGCCGCTGCTCAGGCTTTGCTCATAGGTGAAGCCTGCCTGCGTGTTCCACTTGGGCGAACGCGCGACCGGCATGCCGGCAAGGTTCTGGGTGCCGGCCGCCGTACAACCCTGCGCAGGGGTCTGGCCGTTGTAGCACGGCGCCGCGGGGAAGCTGCTGTAGCGGGCCTTGTTATAGGCCGCCGCCCCGTTGATCGTCAGCCCGTCGACCGGGGTGCGGTAGGTGAAGTCGAATTCGGCGCCGTCGATCTTCGAGGCGGCGGCGTTGCGGATCGTGCTTGTCGCGTTGGTGAAGTTGACGACCTGCAGATCCTTGACCCGGTAGGAGTAGGCCGCCGCGTTCAACAGCAGGTCGCCGCCCATCAGCATCGCCTTGACGCCGCCTTCGACGCCCTTGATCGTCTGCGGGCGATAGCTGAGGTCGAGGTTCGGGGTCGAGAAGTTGACGGAGCTCGAATTGAAGCCGCCCGACAGGAACCCGTGCTTGTAGGAGACGAACAGGGTAAGGTTGCCGTTCGGCCGATAGGAGATGGTCGCTTCGGGCGAGAAGTCGTCCCAGTTGTCGCGGACCTTGGTCAGCGTGCCGCCGGCGGCGGCGCTTCTCAGGATCGTCGAATCGTCGAGCACGACCTTGAATATGGCGGGGTTGAAGACTTCGGAAATGCCGCCGCCGGTGCGAACGTCTGCCAGGCGCTTCTTCTCGTAGGAATAGCGTACGCCGCCGCTGATCTCGATCTCTTCGATGGGCTTGAAGCTGCCGCTGATGAATCCGGAATAGGCCTTGCCCTTCTGCGTCAGGACGTAGTTGTTGACCTGCGCCGGCGTCGTCGGTCCGCCATAGCCGGGGAACAGCAGGTCGAAGCCGCTGGCGAACAGGAACGTGAACGAGCCTGTCCAGGCCTTGGTATTGCCAAAATACAGGCCGCCGGTGAAGTTCAGCGGTCCGGAGAAGTCGGTGGTGAAGTTCAACTCCTGCGAAAATTCCTTGTTTTCCAGCTGATTGCAGCTCGGCAGGATGACCGCGAAGCTGTTCTCGTAGTTCTGGCACTGGTCGAGGTCGACGTCGTAATAGCCGGTCGCGGTGCTGACCGTTATGGAGTCGGTCGGATGGAAGTTCATCACGAGGCTGGTCAGGATCTGCCGCTGGTCGAGGAAGTTCCGACCGTCGGGGCGGTAGTGGTTGAGCGTCCCGCCGATCGCGGTAAGGTTGGGGCCATAGCCGGCGTTGACGTTGTACTTGCCGGCACCGCACTGCGAGTTGTCGGCGCCCGCCGGAAGGAACGAGAACTGACGCGCGCCGAACGGGCAGCTGACGAAGGCGTTGAGCGCAGCCGGACCGTTGCCCGTGACCTTGGCGTAGTTGAACTTGAACCGTGCGTCGAAAGTGTCACCGCCATCGTACTTCAGCGTGGCACGCAAGCCGTAGCTCGACGTATCCGGGTTGCGCGGCCGATCGTAGTACAGCGAGGTTCGCGGAGTCTGGTCCTTCAACCAGCCGTCCATGGTCGAGTACTGGCCGGCGAGGCGGAAGCCGAGGCTGTCGGTCAGGGGCGTCGAGAAGTAGGCCTCGGCGCGCATTTCGCGGGCATAGGGCTCGTAGCCGAGCTTTGCGCCCATCTCCAGGCTCTGGCCAGGATCGGCGGACCGCATGTTGACGATGCCGGCCATGCTGTTCTTGCCGAAGAACAGAGCCTGCGGGCCCTTGTAGACCTCGACCTGGGCCATGTCGAAATCGGTCATGCGGCGGACCGTGGCCTTGGCCACCTGGATGCCGTCGATGTCGAACGAAACCGCCTGGTCGCCGAAGGGATTGGAGTCGGGCCCGGCGATGCCGCGGATCGAGACCTCGCCGCCTTGCACCGAGCCGGCCTGGGGCCCGATCATCAGCTGCGGAATCACCCGGGCAATGCCGTCGAGGTTCACGATCCCGCGCGCTTCGATCAGCTTGGCGTTGACGGCACTGACCACCACCGGCGTCGAGATGAGCGTTTCCTCGCGGCGCCGCGCGGTCACGACGATCGCGTCGCCTTCCGCAGCGGCGTTGTCCTGCTCAGCCGGGGCCTGGGCGAACGCAGCCGGCGCCGCGACCAGGCAGGAGACACTGCAAAGCAGTTGTGCAGCAAAATACCTCTTCAACATCCTAATTCCTCCCAATGCTTCGAATGCTCCGGCTTCGAATCGTCGAAACGCGAGACATGACCGCCTATCGACCACTTCTTCGCGTGCTGGCCGGACATCGCCGCTTCGCGCCCTCGCCGACAGCAGCAGCAGGTTTCCGTCCTCGGACCCTGCCGGCTCGCCCGCAGTCGAAAGCGCTGCGGACGTTAGGCAGCATTCCGGGCGGATTGGGCAATAGGACGGCACCGACTTCGTAACAAAAGGAGCGTCCCGCGAAATCCATTCACCTGTCCATTTGGCCGGGTGAAGCTAGGTCTTCATTATCGATGAAACCGCCGCCGGCCACGCCGACGGATACCGTGCCGACATGGGCCGGGCGGAACGATGGGAGCGGACAAGGTGTTGCGATGATCGAAAACCCGGACAAGTTGTATATCGGCGGGCAGTGGATCGACCCGTCGACGCCATCGGTCTTCGAGGTGGTGACGCCTTCGACCGAAGAGGTGTTCGTCCGGGTGGCCGAGGCGCTCGAGCCGGATATCGAGCGGGCGGTAAGTGCCGCGCGAACGGCTTTCGACACCAGCCCGTGGCCGGCGCTCGCTCCCTCGGAACGTGCCGGCTTCGTCAAGGCGATCGGCGATATCCTCATGTCCCGTGCGCCCGCCATCGCGCACGACTGGTCGAGCGAAATGGGGATCGTGCTGCCGGCGGCAAATGGCGTGTCGGCCTGGGCGGCAAGCGTCTATCACTTCTATGCCTCGCTGGCCGACAGCTTCGAATTCGAAAAGGTGATGCCGCTGCAATCGGGAAATTTCGGCCTGCTCGTGCGCGAGCCGGTCGGCGTCGTGGCGGCGATCATCCCGTGGAATGCGCCGCCGCTGCTGATCGCCTACAAGGTCGCACCCGCCCTGCTCGCCGGTTGCACGGTGATCCTCAAGGCTTCCCCCGAGGCGCCCAGCGCTGCCTACGCGGTAGCAGCAGCAGCGCACGAGGCGGGCCTGCCCGCAGGCGTGCTCAATGTCGTCACTGCCGATCGGCCGGCGTCGGAAGCGCTCGTCCGCAATCCGGCGGTGGACAAGGTGACCTTCACCGGCTCCAGCGCGGCCGGCAAGCGCATCGCCTCGATTTGCGGCGAGCGCATCGCCCGCTGCACGCTCGAACTGGGGGGCAAGTCGGCGGCGGTCGTCCTCGACGATGCCGATCTCGATCTCGTCGCCGATGCAATGGCGGGCAACGCGACGCTGATGACCGGCCAGGTCTGTGCGGCGCTGACGCGGGTCGTGGTCACGCGCAACCGCCAGGGAGCCCTGGTCGACGCCATCGCCGCGAGGCTGCGCGAGGTCAATGTCGGCGATCCGCTCATGCAGGGGACGCAAATGGGGCCGCTGGCGATGCGTCGCCAGCGCGACCGGGTGGAGAACTACATCGCCAGCGGCAAGTCCGAAGGTGCGAGGCTGGTTTCGGGAGGAGGCCGGCCTGCCCATCTCGATCGCGGCTTCTATGTCGAGCCGACGCTGTTCGCCGACGTCTCGAATCGCATGACGATCGCTCGAGAGGAAATCTTCGGCCCGGTGCTCAGCGTCATCCCGGCGGAGGACGAGGAGGACATGGTGGCGATCGCCAATGATTCCGATTTCGGCCTGTCGGGTGGCGTGTTCACCCCGGACGCCGACCGCGCCTATCGCTTCGCCCGCCGCATGCGCACCGGCACCATCGGGCAGAACGGCGAGGCGCTCGACTTCTTCAATATCGCGTTCGGCGGCTTCAAGCAGTCGGGGATCGGCCGCGAGGGAGGCGTCGAGGGGCTCATGCCGTTCCTGGAGACGAAATCGGTCGTACTGGCTTCGGCTCCCGCCCATCTCGCCTGAACTTTCACTGCAGCACATTGGAACCAGTCCGTGAGCAACGAAATCGAAAGAGTCGCCGGCCTGTTCGCAACCGAAGACCTGGACAGCCCTGTCACCACGCGGGACGAGGTCCCGCGCAGCTATGCGGCGATAACCGACGCGTGGCTGACCGACGTGCTGTGCAGGGATCATCCGGGTGCCCAGGTTACCGCCCACAGCTTCGACGAGCGTGACGACGGTTCGTCGAACCGCCGTCGCATCATGCTGGAATACAATGCGGCGGGACGGAGCGCCGGGCTACCGGAAACGGTCTTCTGCAAGGCGGCCGAGACGCTGAACAATCGCCTGGTGCTTGGCTTGTCCCGCGCGGCGCAGATCGAGGCCGACTTCTACAACCTCGTCCGTCCTCGGCTCGAGATCGAGGCTCCCGAAGGAATCTACGCGCGGTTCGACCCCGAGAATTTCGCCTCGCTGATCATGTTGCACGACCTGCGTGACCGCGGCGAGTTCTGCGACGACCGCACCGAGGTCACCCGTGAGCGCGCCGAGCAGCAGATCCGCACGCTCGCGAACCTGCATTCGCGATTCTACATGAGCCCCGAACTGGGCACGGCATCGCTGCCGTTCATCACCTGGCCGAAGTGGTGGGAGCGGATGATGGCGGCTTCGCCCGATTTTGCCGACTGCTGCGACGATGCCTTCGGCCAGTGCGAGGACATCATGCCTGCGCGCCTGTTCGCCCGGCGAGGCGAAGTCTGGCCGGCGACGATGCGTTCGGTCGAGCGGCACGATCATTTGCCCCAGACGCTGATCCACTGCGACGTCCACCTCAAGAACTGGTACATCGCCGCCGACGGCAGGATGGGCCTGAGCGATTGGCAGATCACATCCGTCGGGCACTGGTCGCGCGATCTCATCTACACGATGACAACGGCGCTCACGGTAGAGAACCGCCGCGCGTGGGAGAAGGACCTGGTCGAGCTCTATCTCGATCTCATGGCCGAAGGCGGCGTTCCGCGCGAGCCCATCGATCAGGTCTGGACGTCGTTGCGCCAGCAATTGATGAGCGCCCTGGCGTTCTGGACGATCACTTTGCACCCCGCGGAAGGCATGCCCGACATGCAGCCGCTGCGAACCACTCGCGAATTCCTGAACAGGCTGCTTGTCGCCATCGACGATCACCAGTCGCTGGATTCATTCTAGGAGGCACGATGGAAGTTGCTGTCATCGATGAGCGCTGCGTCGGGCAGGGCATGTGCGTCCTCTATGCGCCGCAGGCGTTCGTGCTGAGCGACGAGGACGGCCGTTCGCAGGCCCGGTTCCGGCAGGTGCCCCCCGAACTGGAGGATGCGGTGCGCCGCGCGGCGCAGGCGTGCCCCGAGCAGGCCATCATCGTCACCGAATGAGATTTGAACTCCGTCGTCAGGATCTTACCCATGGACCAGAAGCAGGGAACCAAGGCCAACCCGATAGCCTTCGATCACGAATCGCCCGAACACGCGGAAAACTGGCCCGATGAATTCCGCGAGATGCGCGAAAAGTGCCCGGTAGCCTGGACCGACCGGCACGGCGGCTACTGGGTGGCGACGTCCTACGATGCCGTCGTCGAAATGGCGCGGGACCCCGAGACGTTCTCGAGCGCGAAGTCGTTCGATCCGGAAACTGCATCGGGGAGCGGCGGCATCACCATCCCGTTCACTCCCATCCCGCGCGGGCTCCCGGTCGAATCCGATCCGCCGGAATGGAACCTGTTCCGCGACTTCATCAATCGTCGCTTCGCACCCAAGGCGGTCGAAGGGTTCCGCCAGGACGCCCGAAACTTTGCCACGGCTCTCCTCAACCGGGTGATCGAAACCGGCGAAATGGACCTGGTCAACGACTTCACGGGACCGGTGCCGGCGATGGTCACGATGAAGTTGATGGGGCTGCCGCTATCGGAGTGGCGCGAATTCGCCGATCCCCTGCACACCATGGTCTTCACTCCCAAGGAAGCGCCGGAATACGCGCAAGTCGTCGCAGGCGTCGACTGGATCTTCCAGCGCTGTGCAGAAGAATTCATGCGATACAAGGGGTTGCCTGAAGAACCTAATCTTCTGTCCTATTTCGCGCACCAGCCGGTCGGAGGACGCCTGCTCGAGTTGAACGACGTGCTGTCGCTGGCCAACAACATCATCATCGGCGGCGTGGACACGACGACGGCGCTGACCACTCATGCTCTCGAGTACCTGCATCATCACTCCGAGGCAAAGGCCCGGCTGATGGCCGAGCCGTCGCTGGTGCCGTTCGCGCGGGAAGAGTTCCTGCGGGTGTTCTCACCCATTCACTGTCTCGCCCGCAACGTAACGCGCAGCGTCGAAGTGGCCGGGCAGGACGTGGACGAGGGCGACCGCGTGATGCTGGTCTGGGCGGCCGCAAACCGCGATCCCGCGGTCTTCGAAAGCCCCGACGAGGTGAACTTCGATCGCGCGTCGAACCGGCACTTGGCCTTCGGCTCGGGCATTCACCGCTGCATCGGTTCCTCCTTCGCGCGGATGATGTTCGAGGAAATGATCGCGCAGATGTTTGCTCGCATTCCCGATTGGACGATCGATTACGAGGGGGCTCGCCGATATCGTTCGATCGGGACCATCAACGGCTGGGAAACCATGCCGATCCGCTTCCCGCCGGGCCCCAAGGTGCCTTGCGATTTCGAAATCTAGCCTGGGCAGTCGACGGGAATGGATGACCCGGATTACATCATCGTCGGCGCCGGATCGGCCGGCGCCGTGCTCGCCGAGCGCCTGTCTGCAGATCCGCGGACACGGGTCCTGCTGCTCGAATCCGGTCCGAGCCATCGCCATCCGTTCATCTCGATGCCCAAGGGCATCGGCAAGATACTCGGACAGCCCAGCCACACCTGGCAGTACCTGACCGAAGCAGCCGAAGGGATCGGGGCCGAGCCCTGGGTGCGCGGCCGGGTGCTGGGCGGTTCGAGCTCGATCAACGGCATGATGTATTTCCGCGGGCAGATGGCCGACTATGACGATTGGTCCGCTGCGGGCGCCGTCGGCTGGGACAGCGGCGAGATGGCTCGCGTCTTCAGGGAAATGGAATGCGGCGAGGGCGAGAACGGCGGCGACGGGCCGCTGGAGCTGTCGATCCCTCGCAGCCGCGACCCGCTGGCCGAAGCCTTCATCGCAGCGGGCGAGCGCATGGGGGTGGCGCGCGTCGACGACTTGAACAATCCCGCCCAGGAAGGAGTCGGCTATGCGACACAGTCGATCCGGCGGGGCATCCGGTCGAGCACCGCGCGCGCCTTCCTCGATCGTGCACGGAGACGGCCGAACCTGCGCATCGTGACCGGCTTCGATGCCGACCGCGTCGTCTTCGAGGGCCTGCGCGCCTGCGGCGTCGAGGGACGGCTGGCTACCGGCAAGGCCTGCTTTTCCACGTCCGGCGAAGTCATCCTGGCTGCGGGCGCGCTCAACACCCCGGCGATCCTCCAGCGCTCGGGCGTGGGCAGATCCGAACACCTGCGCCCGCTGGGCATCGACATGGTCGCCGAATCCCCGGCGGTCGGGGAGAACCTGCTCGAACATCGCGCACTGATGCTGCATTACGACCTCGCCGCGCCGCTCGGCGAGAATGCCGAGTATCGTGGCTTGAGACTGCTCGCCAATACCATGCGCTATGCGCTGACGCGCCGGGGCCCCATGGCCGCGCCGCCTTACCCCGTGGCGGGTTTCTTTCGCAGCCGCCCCGGGCTCGATCGCCCGGATGCGGAAATCATCTTCGCTCCCTATGTGATGCAGATGCTCGAGACGGGACTGCAGACGGAACCTCAGCCGAGCTTCCACGTGTTCAGCTTCCCTGCGCGCTCGCGCAGCCGCGGGTCCGTCCGGATCGCCGACCGGGACCCGCAAACGCTTCCGCGGATACGACCCAATTACCTGGCCGATCCCTATGACCGCGAAGTGACGATAGCCTGCTACCGCTTCACCGTCGCCTGGCTCCGGCAGCCCGAAATCTCGCGGCTCATCGCGAAGGAGCGGCCGCCGGTCACCGAGATCGACAGCGACGAGGACATCGTGCGCTATTATCGCGAGCAGGGCAGCTCCACTTTCCATTCGTGCGGCACGTGCCGGATGGGCTTGTCTTCGGAGACCGTCCTCGATCCACGGCTGTTCGTCCGCGGAGTGTACGGGCTCCGTGTGGCCGATGCGTCGGTTTTCCCGACGATGCCGTCGTGCAATATCAACGGACCTACCATGGCCGTCGGCTGGCGCGCGTCCGAGATCATCCGGGCGGGCAATCGCTGACGGTGCCGCATTGCGCGGTCCTTTCATTGCAAACAAACATCCAGTTCATTCACAGACCAAACCGGGGCACCTAAGCGCTTCTTGTCGCCCCGCGTTCTGCTAGTTTCGCATCCCGACCCGTCGGCGACAACGACGGCTGCCGGGCTGTGGGATCTGGATGCATGCGGACGTTGCAGTGGCAACTCAGTTTCGAAGGTCTCGTGCTCTCGCAAGAGAGTCATGCGTGGTGCGCCGGAATACGGTTCGCGCAGCACGAGGAGTATTTCAACTTCCAGCAGGCAGGCACGAGGCGCCCGGTGCGAGCGCGGCTGTCGCAGCCCATGAACGGCGATCCGCGTCTTGGAAGGATAGTGCTTACCCCTGCCGGCGCCGCCTTGCCCATCGAGACGGTGGGAGTCGAAGTCGATTTCCCGGTGCGCAGGTTCGATTTCGATCTGGCCTGGCTCAACGCTCAGCTTCCTGCCTCGATCGATTTCGATTTCCGCCAGGTCGATGCCCATCCGATCTTCGACGAGCCGACGATCGCCGCGACGCTCGACCGGATCTACGATGAGCTCATTATGGAGCGCGAAGGCAGCAAGCCGCTGCTGGAATCGCTCGTGCGGATTCTCGCGATCGATACCGCCCGTTGCCTGATCGCCAGGTCGAGCCAGAACGAGTTCTCGCCGCGCAGCTTTTCCCCGGAGCAGGTGACCCGCATTCGTCACCTGATTCAGACGACCGAGTTCAGGGACCTGACGCTCGCCTATATCGCCGACCGGTTCGAGATGCGGCAAGCGCGCCTGCGCGAGATGTTCAAGCGCACGACTGGACGCTCGCTGCGTGCGGAAATCGAGGAGGCCAGGGTCAACACGGCCTGCCGGCAACTGATCGAGACCCACTATCCGTTGAAGGTTCTCGCCCACAACCTCGGTTTCACTCATGCCAGTGCCTTCTGCCACTGGTTCAAGCAGTCCACCGGCTTGACCCCCACCGAATACCGGATCCGCAACGCCGCCGTCTGCAAGGGCGATTGCTAGGCACCGCCACTAGCCGGCGGGATCGACGACTTGGGCCCGGTCTTGGCCGACAGGGGCGACTTGGAGGAACAATGAATATTTCGCGTCAGATTCTAGCCCTGCTGCTCGCCATCGGGGCGCTGCTGGTGACGGTGGCAAGCGATCGGCTGCATGCCGCTCCGGCAGGCGGCGACGCGAAAATGTGGCCCGGACAGCAGATCTTCAAGACCACCTGCGCCGGCTGCCACGAGGGTGGCAGTCCCAAGGCGCCGCCGGAATATACCATGCGCGGCATGTCGCCGGCGAATATCCTCGCGATCCTCGACCACGGGGTGATGAAGGATATGGCGGCGGGATTGACGCCTCTCGAACGCCGCCAGGTCGCCGAGTACCTCACGCAGACGGATCTGGCCGACTACAAGGCTCCCCCGCCGCCGAAAAGGTGCGAGGCCCTGCACGCCCAGTTCGACCTGACGCGGCCGCCGCCTGCCGTCGGCTGGGGTTACGACAACCGCCGTTTCGTCCCGGCGAGCGTCGGCGGGCTGACGGCAGCCGACTTGCCCCGGCTCAAGCTGAAATGGGCGTTCGCCTTTCCCGACGCTACGCAGGCGCGTTCGCAGCCGGTGGTCGCGATGGGAGCGATCTTCGTCGGCAGCCACAGCGGTCAGGTCTTCGCGCTCGACTTGGAGACGGGCTGCGTGCGCTGGTCCTATTCGGCGGCAGCCGAAGTCCGCAACACGATCGTCGTCGAGCGCTGGCCCGAGGGCACGCGTCCGGACCATTCTCCCCGTGCATTCTTCGGAGACGTCCTGGGCAACGTCTACGCCGTCGACGCTTTGACCGGAGTGGAACTGTGGCGCGCGCGTCCCGAAGAGCACCGCGCCGCCACCATCACCGGAAGCGTCGCGCTTTGGGGCCAGATGCTGTACGTGCCGGTCTCCTCGCTCGAAGTCGGCTCGGCCGAGAACCCGGACTATGCCTGCTGCACGTTCCGCGGTTCGGTCGTGGCACTGGACGTCGCGACCGGTGCGAAGAAGTGGCAGGCCTACACCGTGCAGAAGGAGGCGCAGGTCGTGGGTCGCACGGCGAAGGGCGTCGACATCCTCGCACCGTCAGGCGCCCCGGTCTGGGGCTCGCCCACGGTCGACGAGAAGCGGGGCCTGCTCTATTTCGGGTCGGGAGAGAACTATACCTCGCCGGCGGACGAGAACTCGGATGCGGTCTTTGCTGTCGATCTGCTCACCGGGCAGCGCCGCTGGTCGCGCCAGATCAATTTCCGCGACGCGTGGAACAACAGCTGCATGTACAAGGCCCATCCCAATTGTCCCGCCGAGCGCGGGCCCGACGAGGACCTCGCCACATCGGTCATGATCGTCGATCTCGACCGCGGCCGCCAGATCCTGCTGGCCGGTTCCAAGTCGGGTGCGCTGACGGCAATCGATCCCGACCGGGACGGCGCGGTCCTGTGGAACGTGAAAGTCGGCCGCGGCAGCCTGCAGGGGGGCATCCACTTCGGGATGTCGTCGGAAGGCACGCGGATCTACGTTCCGATCTACGATTCGAAGACGACCCCGCAAGCCGGCACCTATGACGATCGCGGCTTCCCGGGGATGCACATGGTCGATGCGCGCACCGGCAAGGTCGTGTGGAGGGGCCCCTTCTTCGACGAATGCCGCGGACGCACACCTTGCGAGCCGGGCATATCGGCAGCCTCGACCGCGATACCCGGCGCAGTGATCGCCGGCCACATCGACGGCTGGCTGCGCGCCTATGAGAGCGCCACCGGCAAGGTCCTGTGGCAGGTCGATACGATCGGCGAATATCCTACGGCCAGCGGCGCGGTCGCGCGGGGCGGCTCGATGAGCGGCCCGGGCCCGGCAATCTTCGACGGGAAGCTCATCACCAATTCGGGCTACGGCTTTGCTTTCAAGCTGCCCGGCAACGCGCTGCTGGTGTACAGCATCGACGGCAAGTAAGCGAAGGAGGGCCTTGGCCGATGGGCACCGCGGATCTCGCCGGCAAGATCGAGCTCGATCATTGCGTCATCGCGTCCAGCGATCTTGACCGCACCGACGCCTTCTACGCCGCGGTCTTCGGTGCCGTGGTGGAAAAGCCGATGGCACTGTTCCGGCAGTACCGGATCGGCTCGTGCATGCTCAACGTCCATGGCCCCGGGCTGCCGCAGCAGGCGCCGCCCGAGCTTGTCGCATCGCTGCCGGTCGCGCCGGGCAACAGCGATCTGTGCTTTGCCTGGGAAGGCACCGAGGCCGAACTTCTCGACCACCTTGCCCGCTGCGGCGTGACGATCACGGTCGGTCCGGAACAGAGGGTGGGCGCGCGAGGGCCTGGGACCAGCTACTACTTCCGCGACCCCGACGGGTCCCTTCTGGAATTCATCGTCTACCGCAAGGCCTGAGAAAAGGCCGCCGGCTTCGGAAGCGTCTCCGGCGCGAGCCTGCCGCATGCAATTTGTCCCGGCTCGCTCATTAGGAGGCAATATCCAGAGCAAGTACAGGAGAATGGGATCACGCTCTCGGTGCTATATGGGCTCCCGTCCTAACTGGATCCATGACCAAAAGGGGGGGGTCGCAGAAATGAACCGAAAGATTAGCTCCGTTCGTGCGTTGCTGCTGGTCGGGAGCGCCATCGCAGCCTTGCCGCAGCCTGTGGCGGCGCAGCAGGCTGGATCCCAGCCGGAGGCCGACGCGGCCGTTGTCGACGACACCGAAATCATCGTCCAGGCGCGCAAGCGCAGCGAGACGCTGATCGAGGTGCCGGTTGCCATCACGGCGTTGAGCGCCAGCGACCTTTCGCGGTCCGCGATCAACGGTACCGATGCCCTGGCCCGCAAGATCCCGGGATTCCTGGTCGGCGAGGGCGGCGGTACCGTCCAGGGCGGCTCGCTTTCGCTGCGCGGCATTTCGGCGGCTGACGCGAACCCGCTCGGCGATCAGGCCGTGTCGTTCAACATCGACGGCGTGCAGGTCGCGCGTGCCTCGATCCGGCGCATGGGCGATTTCGACATCGCCGGCGTCGAAGTCCTGAAGGGTCCGCAAGCGCTGTTCTTCGGAAAGAACAGCCCCGGCGGCATCGTCTCGACCCGCACGGCCGACCCCGGCGATCGCTTCGAAGCCGGCGGCAGGGCCGGATACGAGACCGAAGGCAAGGAGTTCCGGGGCGAGGGCTACATTTCCGCGCCACTGACCGAAAGTCTCGGCGCTCGCCTGGCATTCTTCGGCTCGACGATGAAGGGCTGGGTCAAGAACCTGGTTCCGAAGAGCGACCCGTTCGCGCCAAACAGCTCGACGTCGCCGAACAAGGACGAGTGGGCCATGCGGACCACGCTCAAGTTCGACGATGGGGGAGCGTTCAGGGCGAAGCTGAAGGTTTCCTACAACCATGTCCGCGACAACGGCATGACCAACAACTATCAGACGGTCGACTGCCCATACGGTGTGGAATTCGCCAACGGCCCCATTTCGGACTGCAAGGCGGACAACCACATCACCCAGGCCTCGCTCGGGCCGGCGTTTGGCCGGATCGTCGCGGGCGGCGCCGTTCCTCCCGCGCCCCCGGGCTTGCCCTACTCGGACTTCGGCGACGGTTCGCTGCGCTCGATCTCGAAGCAGTGGCTGGCCGGGTTCGAAGCGAACTACGACATCGCGCCGGATCTGGAGCTTACTTCGGTGACCGGCTATTATCGCCTCAACTTCTTCAACGTCGGCAACTTCACCGCGACCTACCTGCCGGCCGCCATCCTCGGCTCGATGAACGAGCTGCACATCCGCGAGTTCAGCGAGGAAATCCGCCTTGCCAGCTCCTTCAGCGGGCCGATCAATTTCCTGGTCGGCGGCCAGTACCAGACTACCAAGGCCGACACGGCATCGATCGCGGCATTCGGCGCCGTTGCCGGCGCGCCCTCGATCCTCGGGCCTACCCGTCCCAGCCCGTTCCTGGCCTCGGACTACTTCCTCGATCAGAAAGGCAAAGCCTATTCGGTATTCGGCCAGATCCAGCTGAAGCCGATCGAGCAGATCGAGATCTCCGCGGGCGGGCGCTACTCGCACGAAGAGAAGCGGCTGAAATCGGTGATCAACCGCGGTGTCGAACTGGTCGGTAACCAGCCGTTCCTGTCGAACGGCAACAACGACAAGTCCTGGAACAACTTCTCGCCGGAAATCTCGATCAGCTACCGGCCGAACCGTGATCTGAACGTCTACACGACCTACAAGCACGGGTTCCTGTCGGGCGGCTTCAATGGCGGTTCGTTCAACGCTGCCGGTGACTTCGCCTATCGCCCGCAGAAGGTGAAGGGCTTCGAGGGCGGGGTGAAGGGCCGCTTCCTCGACGGCCTCGTCACGGCCGACCTGGCGCTGTACAGCTACAAGATCACCGACCTCCAGGTGCAGGTGACCACCCAGGGTACCGTCCAGGAACTGAAGAATGCCGGCAAGGTGTCTTCGAAGGGCGTCGAGCTTGCCGTGAACGTGCGGCCGACCACGGCGCTCTCGCTCTATGCCAACGTCGCCTACAACGACGGCAAGTACGATCAGTACTTCGGCAGCTGCTACACCGGCCAGGCCGTCCTCAGCCCCGGTACCGGGATCGGGCAGTGCGCCAGCCAGCCCAACCCGACGAACAACAACATCGTCGGATTGCTGCAGAACCTGAGCGGCACGGAGCTGATCCGCGCGCCGAAGTGGTCGGGCAACGCCGGCTTCACCTATGAGACGCCGCTCACCGGCGATTCCAAGATCGAACTGGCGTCGGGGCTGACTTTCAGCAACAGCTACGTCGCCAATGCGACTTCGAAGCCGGGTTCGCGTTCGCCCAGCTTCACGATGATCGACGCATCGGTTCGGGTTGCCCAGTCGGAAGACAAGTGGGAAGTCGCCTTGATCGGACGCAACCTCACCAACGAGTTCTACTGGACCCGTTCGACCGATAACCCCACCGGCTCCGCCAATCCGACGAAGCTGGCCGACACGACGGCCGTTCCGGGCCGGGGTCGCGAAATGTGGATCCGCGTCGGCTTCAAGTACTGAGCCCGTCGGAACCGGGATGCGGCGGCCGCCCCCTTCACCGGGGGCGGCCGGTATCCCCTTGATGTGAAAGCGGATTGAAGGCCATGTTCGATCTGTCCGGAAAGGTCGCGGTGATCACCGGTGTCACCTGCGGCATCGGCGCAGCTACCGTCTCGCGCTTCCGCAGCGCCGGTGCAAAGGTCGTGGGCATGGACATGCAGCCCCTCGGTGAAGGCCGGGAGATCGATCACTTTCTCCAGGGCGACGTCAGCCGGACTGCGGACCTGGTCGCGCTTTTCGATGCCGCCGTCGATCGGTTCGGCCGGCTGGACATCGTCGTCAACTGCGCCGGGGTTGCCGGCTACTGCCCGCTCGAGAACGTGACCGAGGAGCGGATGCAGCGAATGTGGGGCGTAAACGCCCTGGGCGTGTTGTTCGGCATGAAGGAGGCGGCTGCGCGGATGCAGGCGGGCGGGTCGATCGTCAATCTCGCCTCGATCTCCGCGTTCAATGCCGCCGATGCCAACATACTCTATTCGATGACCAAGGCGGCCGTCGTGGCGGCGACGCAGGGGGCTGCCATCGAACTGGGTCCGCGAGGGATCCGCGTCAACTGCGTCTGCCCGGGTTCCACGGTGACGCCGATGACGACCGCGGTTGCGCCCGATTTGCTGTATCGCATGACCAAGGCGCTGGCACCCGCCGGGCGACCGGCCCAGCCCGAGGAAATCGCCGCTGCCATCCATTTTCTCGCCAGCGATGACGCATCCTACGTCAACGGGCACGCGCTTGTCGTCGACGGCGGCTGGACTGCCGGCCTGTCGAAGGCGAACGCGGCCGCCATCATGGGCGCCGCGGGTGATTGAGGAGGCGGGATCGATGAATGCCAGTGATACGGACGATGCTTCCCCCCGGCTGTGGCTCGAGGATCTTGCACCCGGTCGGACGTTCCGTTTCGGCGACTACCCGGTTACGCGCGAAGAGGTGATCGAGTTCGCCAGCCGCTACGACCCGCAGCCGTACCATATCGATGATGCGGCCGCGGCAGCGAACCCGGTGTTCGGCCGCATCTGCGCCAGCGGGATGCACACCATGGCGATGGCGCACTCCTTGCAGATGCGCGGGTTCGGGCAGGTCGGGATTCATCCCATCGCAGGTGCCGGGATGGATGAGCTGCGGGTCCTGCGCCCGGTCTTCCCCGGCGATACGCTGCATATCGAAATCGAGATTACCGAAACGCGCCCGCTCCGCTCGCGGGAGGACCGCGGGCTGCTCAGCTACCTGACGTCGGTCGTCAACCAGGACGGGGTAGTGGTCATGACCTATCGCAGCACTCTGTTCATGGACCGCCGCCCCGCGCAGGCTTGAACCGTCGGGTAAAAGCCACCGTTCGGACCAGAGTGATGTCGAGCCAGATGGAATCAGCTGGCGACTTGGAAATCGCGCCATAACAAAGTGCTAGAGCGCCATCTTCGATGCAATCGAAGTAAGCACTCCAGCGGGGAGTGGCGTCCCCGCTGCCGAGCGTTCAGGCGGTGAACCCGCCGTCGGTCACCAGCATGCTTCCCGTCGTGAAGCTGCTCATGTCGCTGGCGAGGTAGAGCGCCGACTTGGCGATTTCCTCGGGCTTGCCGTGGCGACCCAGCGGGATCGACGAGTTCATCAGCGCCGTGGCGTCGGCACCGCCGATCAAGGGGCTGAACGAATCCTCGATATGGGTCTGGAAAGCGTTGTCGATCGGTCCCGGATGAAGCGAGTTCACGCGGATGCCCTTGCCCGCGAGCTCCTTTGCCAGCGATCGCATCAGGCCGATCTGCGCGTGCTTTGCCGTGCAGTAGGCGTAGATGCCGGGGCTGCCGCCCAGTCCGGCCACGCTCGAATTGATGATGATGGAACCGCCGGAGCTCATATGCGCCAGAGCGTACTTGCAGCTCAGGAACGCGCCGCGCACATGGACGCGGAAAACGACGTCGAGGCCGTCGTCGGGGTAATCCTCGATGCCACCGATCACCCCGGAGTTTCCGGCATTGCAGAACAGCACGTCGATCCGGCCCCAGCGCGCGACGGTGGCGTCGACGAAAGCCCGGGTCTGTGCCGCGTCGCCGACATCGGCTGCGCAAGTGAGCACCTTTCCTTCGGGCAAGGTCGCCGCGGCGGCAGCGAGGCTTTCCTCCGAGAGATCGACGAGGACGACGTTCGCGCCTTGCTCGACGAACAGCCGCGCCGTGGCCAGCCCGATGCTGCCCGATCCCCCGGTGATGACGCACACTTTGTCTTGCAGCATACCCACAGTAATCCTCCTGGAATGGCTTGCCTGGGCCAGGCAGCTCGATCGCCGGACCACGGCCAGGCGGTCATCGGCAAAATCGACGCCCTCGGTGTCCGTGCTTGCCCGGCCTTTGTCAAAGTCTGCCGGAGAAAGGGGTCTAGCCCACGCTTGAAACCGCAGGATCCGGCAGCGTCGGCCTAGGACAATGCCGCGCGCAGGCGGGCAGCGGCCCGCATCAGGTAGGGGTAGCCGTCGGGCACGGCTTCCAGCATCGTCAGGAAGCCGTGGATCATGCCGCCGGCCGTCTCGCTTTCCACCGCGACGCCGGCCCTGCGCAACGCCTCGGCATAGGCAAGCCCTTCGTCGCGCAGCGCGTCGTATTCGGCGACGACGATCGTGGCCGGCGGCAGGCCGGCGAGGTCGCCCTGGCGAAGCGGCGCCGCCAGCGGGCCGACCTGCGCGATGTCGCCGACGTATTGCTGCCAGAACCAGCGCATCATCGCCGTCGACAGGAACGAGCCGTCCCCGCCGTTCTCGCGGTACGACGCGGTTTCGAAATCCGCATCGGTCACCGGGTAGATCAGCAGCTGGTGGCGCAATGCCGGGCCCTGCTCGTCGCGCGCGCGGATGGCCACGGCCGTGGCCAGATTGCCGCCGGCACTGTCGCCGGCGACTGCCATCCGGTTCGGATCGATGCCCAGTTCGTCGGCATGGCTGCGCGCCCAGGCCAGCGCATCGTAGCAGTCGTCCAGCGGCCCGGGAAAGGGTGTCTCGGGAGCGAGGCGGTAATCTACCGACAGTACGGCGGCGCCGCTTTCGCGGGCGAGCGCGCGGCACAGCGCGTCATGGGTTTCGAGCGAACAGATCACCCAGCCGCCGCCGTGATAGAACAGCACCAGCGGCAGCGCCGATCCGGTGTCCTCGGGGACATAGAGGCGTGCGGCGATGTCTCGTCCCGGCAGGTCGAGCACGAGATCGCGGACTGCAAAGACCGCAGGCGGCGGGCCGACCTGCATCGGTACCGTCGCAGCGCGCAGGTCGCTCGGCTTGACCGTGGCAAAGTCCACGGGCGGCAAGTCCGCCATCGCATCCAGCAGTGCGGCGATCTGCGCGTTCATGGCCATTGTTTCCCCCGTGGCTTATGGATGTTGCGACGCGACGAATACTAATCCTGCAAGGCGGCGCGGTAGACCCGCTCCAGCTCTTCGAGGCAGGCCTTGTAGAAACCGTCGCGGATGGACTGGATGGCCGGGTTCGGGTCACCGTCGACTTCGAACCGTCCGGACCACTCCGCATAGCAGGAGCCGGGATCTGCGACGATCTCGCGGATGGTCAAGACCGCGCGATAGTCACGGAACGGCACGTCGCCCTTGAGAAGGTCGTAGACTATGCTGCGATCGGCGTCCGACAGCGCGACCAGCTGCTCTTCCAATGTCCTGCCGTCGGCGGTCGTGACGATGCGAACGGCGCCGACCACGCCAGGACCGCCGTCGCGGATTTCCGAATGCCGGGCATTGGGAAACCATCGCGCCGAACCGCCGAAATCGCGAACGATCGCCCAGGCTTCGGGCGCCGGGACCTTGAGCACCTTGCTGAAATATGCGTGAGCCATGGGCAGGTATCCGGGCAAGTCGATCTTGCGCCAGGCCGATCGGCCAGCCGCGCGAGCGAAGTAGCGGCTGGCCGCACCGAGCGCAACGGATCTTGGGGACAGCACGGTTGGGTGGAGGCGTCATTCGTCGTCCCGGGCTCGACCCGGGACCGCTGGCGGCTGGGTCGTGACGTCCCCACAATCGTCACCCTGAACTCGTTCGTCACCCTGAACTCGCTCGTCACCCTGAACTTGTTTCAGGGCCCATTTCTCCTCCAGGCGCCGGC
>CAUJJI010000226.1 GCA_963205265.1 Pseudomonadota bacterium | reverse complement strand
GGGGGTGGCAACGTAAAGCAATTCCACGCAAATCCTGCCTGGAGGATGTCATGAACAAGCCGGAAAAAATCGTCTCTCCCGAACTGTCCGAAGCTCTCGTCTATCCCGTCGATGCCTTCATTTCCCGCGAATATGCCGAACTCGAGCCCGAGCGGCTGTGGTCGAAAGTCTGGCAGCAGGCCGGCCGCGTCGAGGAGCTGAAGGACGTCGGCGACTACATCACCTACAACATCTGCCACGATTCCATCCTGATCGTTCGCGACACGCCGACGAGCCTCAAGGCCTTCCACAACGTCTGTCCGCACCGCGGCCGGCGGCTGGTCGGCGACAACACCGGCGGCGGGCCGAAGACGGTCGCGCAGGACACCGGCTCGCATTCGGCGCGCGGGTCCAAGCTCAAGTTCGGCTGCAACTACCACGCCTGGACTTTCGGCCTGGACGGCGCCGCCATCTATATCCCCGACGAGGAAGACTGGAACGGCGCGCTCAACGCCGGCTGCACCAGCCTGACGCCGGTGCAGGTCGATACCTGGGGCGGCTGGATCTGGATCAACATGGATCTCGAGGCCGGCCCGCTGAAGGACTATCTCGAGCCGATCAACACGCTGATCGATCCCTTCGAATTCGACAAGATGCGCTACCGCTTCCGCTTCTGGGGCATCTTCGACTGCAACTGGAAAGTCGCGCTGGAAGCGTTCCTGGAACCCTACCACGTCCAGGGCACGCACCCGCAGCTGATCAAGTACGGCGACTTCTACTCGTTCAGCAAGTCGTTCGGCCTGCACGGCCAGACCGGCTTCGATTCCAAGGCCCATCGCGACGTCGGCACGGCGGTCGACACCAGCGTCCATCGTGCTGCCGGCGACGGCGACCCGCGCGTCACCATTGCCCAGATGCAGGCGGAATACTGGGAGACCATCGGCGCCAGCACCAGCGAGACGCTGGTCCGCACCGCTCAGCGCCTGCCCGAGGTCCTGCCGGAAGGTACGCCCGCGGGCGAAGTCCACAAGCGCTGGCTCGAAATGGCCCAGGCCGAGGATGCGGCGCGCGGCGTCGAGTGGCCTCAGCTGAGCGACGCGCAGATCGCCGCGGCCGGCCTGGCGCTGTCGGTGTTCCCCAACGTCAACTTCATCCCGGGACCGACTTTCTCGCTGGCCTACCGCGTCCGGCCATACGGCACCGATCCCGACAAGTGCATTTTCGAAGCCGTCGCGCTCGACCGCTTTCCCGAAGGCGAGGAGCCGGAAACGGAATGGGTCTATGTCGAGCAGGATCTCGACAAGTGGCCCTATGTCATCGCGCAGGACATCTCGAACATGGTCGAGGTCCACCGCGGCTACAAGTCGCGCGGGTTCAAGGGCAACCTTCCCAATCCCTGGCAGGAGCGGAAGGTGACGAACCTGCATTACAATCTGGCGAAGTACATGGGCATCGGCGCTCCGCAGCCGTTGTAGGGGGCATGCTTCGCCGGTGGGATCCCACCTCGCTCTTCGCACCGCGAAGAGCGGGTGGGGTCTTCCCCACCGTCCGATTTTCCTACTCGATCCGACTATGCCACAAGCCCGGCGACAAATTGCAGCCGCTCGGGAACGGCACCCCGGAGATGTTGCGCTCCGATCTTCCGAAGTCACGACAAATATCTGATTGCGTTCGAATAAAGGCAGCTTGGCCGCGAGGGCCTTTGCGGCCTCTCAGGGTGAACCTTGCGCTGAATCAAAGCGGCGACGGCAAGGAAACCATAGGCTTCGTTTCAATATCATCCGCAAACCGGTCCGCGAGCTGAAGCCCGGCCGATTGCCGAGAGGAGACACCAAGGATGGCCGTTACGGAACTGACTCGCCTCAAGTACGAGGACATCAAGCCCAAGATCGGCAGCCGCATTCTCAACAGCAAGGAAGAGCTGATGAGCGGCGAGCTGACCGACGAGATCAACGAACTGCTCGAGCGCCGCGGCGTGCTGGTCTTCAAGAAGATCAACTTCACCGACGAGGAGCAGGTGAAGTTCAGCAACATGCTGGGCGGAAACGCCACCGAGATCGGCGTCGACGGCGGTGCCGTCTTCTCGATCTCGCTCGACAGGAACGAGCATTCCAAGGAAGTCATCGAATACCTCAAGGGCTCGCTGTTCTGGCACGTCGACGGCACGATGAACCCGGTGCCGATCCGCGGCTCGCTCCTCTCGTCGAAAGTCCTGCCGACCTGGGGCGGCAATACCGAGTTCTCCAACTGCTATGCCGCCTATGACGACCTGCCGCAGGACACCAGGGACACGATCGACAATCTCAAGGTGATCCATTCGATGTGGGTCTCGCAGCTCTATCACTGCCCCGAGCCGACGCTGGCCCAGCTCGAGGACTGGCAGTCCAAGGGCGAGATCGTCCTGCCGCTGGTGTGGAAGCACCAGACCGGCCGCAAGTCGCTGGTCCTCGGCAACACCGCGCAGCAGGTCGTCGGCATGGACCTGCGCGAGAGCGCCCGCACTCTGCACGGCCTGCGCGAATTCGCGACGAGCGAACCCTACCACTACAGCCACGAGTGGGAAGTCGGCGATTCGGTGATGTGGGACAACACCGGCACGCTGCATCGCGCCATGCCCTACGATCCCGACTGTGGCCGCCTGCTGCGCCGCACGATCCTGCTGGGCGACGAGCCCTTCGCCTGATTCACGAACAAGATAGACAAGGAGGTGCCACGATGGCCGAGATGGACCTGTCCGAGCAGCTGAGCGCTGCCAATCCGCTGCGCATCGACAATCCAGCGCTGATTCCCGCCGCCCGCTATTTCGACGAGGACTTCTACCGCCTCGAATGCGAGCACCTGTGGCCGAACGTCTGGCAGATGGCCTGCCGGCTCGAGCAGATTCCCAACCCGGGCGACTGGGTGGAATATTCCAACGTCGGCAAGTCGGTCATCGTGGTTCGCACCAAGGACGGCGTGAAGGCGTTCGAGAACCACTGCCGCCACCGCGGCGTGCCGATCGCCGGCGGCAAGGGCAACGAGCACGGCAATTGCGCCAAGGGCGGCTTCATCTGCCCGTTCCACGGCTGGCGCTGGAACATGGATGGCGAGTGCACTTTCGTCTACGGCCGCCACCTCTTCGACGAGGAGCTGCTGGAAAAGGACGCCCTGGCGCTGCGGCCGGTCAAGGTCGAGCTGTGGGGCGGCTGTGCCTTTATCAATCACAATCCGGATGCGCCGTCGCTGCGTGACTGCCTCGGCCCGGTGCTCGACAGGCTCGAGGCCCGCGGCATGAGCAAGTTGCGTTCGGAATGGTGGTTCGGAACCGTGCTCCCGTCCAACTGGAAAGTCGCGATGGAAGCCTTCATGGAAGGCTACCACGTGATGAAGACCCACCCCCAGCTGCAGCACGCGCAGCCCTCGCTCTACAACGCGCGCTACGGCAACGAGACCGGCGGCCTCGGCCCGCTCGTCAATCCCAACCTGGGCGTGAAGGAGAATGTCCAGCAGTGCATCGAATCGATGGAGCTGCTGAGCGCCGGCATGGCCGGGCTGGTCCATGCCAAGGAAGTGGCCATCGCCAAGCAGTTCGCCGACGCCGAGCTGCCGGACGATCCGCAGCAGGCGATGCCCGCCTGGTACGCCATGGTGGCCGGGGCGATCACCAAGCAGCTGCGCGAGAAGGGCGAGGACGTGCCCGATCTTCTCGACGTCATGGCCAATCATCAGGTCGAGGCGGTGGAATACCTGTTCCCCCACTACTTCCTGCTGACCTACTTCTCCAGCATGTCGTCCTACCGCATCCGCCCGCTGGGTCCGGAAAGCTGCATGTTCGAGATCTGGTCGCTGACCAACTACGCCGAGGGCGAGGAGCCCGAAGTGCCGATGGAGCCGACGATCCTGCCGTTCGACAGCCAGGACTTCCCGATGATCCCGCGGCAGGATTATTCGAACATCCCGATCCAGCAGAAGGGCCTGCATTCCGAAGGCCTCGACGTCCTGCGCCTGTCGAAGGACCGCGAAGGCCTGATCAGCAACTACCAGCGCCTGATCGACGGCTATATCGCCGGCGCGCCCGGGGAGAAGCTGGCGGCGGCGAACACGCTGCTCGGCGGCAATTTCGACGGTCCGATCAAGGACCTGGGACTCTGAACCGAGGGGGCGGAGGGCCGACCGGGCTCTCCGCTCCCGCTTCTCCGCTTGCGCGGGGAGGTTCGACGGATGAGCGGGGTATGGGCGTGCCGGGGTGGCCGCTACTGGCGCTTGATCATGTTGGTCGCCAGGCTGGACAGCGCTTCCGCCATCTTCGCGCCAAGCGCGGGCTCGACCGGGGAATCGCCGATCGCCCGGGTCATCGCCGCCGCCCATTCGCCAGCCACCGCCGGATCGATCGCCACGTCGCGATGGGCCGACATCATGCAGCGGCCGGGCCGCTCGGTGAACCAGTCGTTCGGGCCGCCCAGCCAGGCGGCCAGGAAGCCGGTCAGCGAGCTGCGCATCGGCGAAAGGTCTTCGGCATGGAGTGCCCGCAGCTTCGCGTAGGCCGCGTCCTGCTCCATCAGGTCGTAGAAGCGATTGACGATCTCACCGACGACATCCATGCCCCCAATCATCTCATAGGGGGTGGTCGGCGCCTGGGTCGTGGCCTGTTGCACGCAGCTCTCCTCGGGTTTGGCTAGCCTCAGCTAGGATCCGGCATCGGTCGGGGCATTGCTCTGGATCAAACAACGATCCGGATCAAACCACCCGAACGATCCGGCGCGCGGGCGATCGATCCGCCGGGGAAAGCTCGCGCTTCCTGGCACAGCGACCGCCGGCCTGGCCTCAGGCCTTGTTGCTTGCCGCGATCATATCGGCCACGGCGACGAGCTGCCTGGCCTGCTGCATGTGCAGCAGTTCCACCATCTTGCCTTCGACCTTGATCGCGCCCTTGCCCTGGGCCTCGGGCTGCCGGAAGGCTTCGATCACCACCCGCGCCCAGCGCAGTTCCTCCTCGCTGGGCGAGAAGGCTTCGTTGCAGGGGGCGATCTGGTCGGGATGGATCAGGCTCTTGCCGTCGAAGCCGAACAGCACACCCTGCGCCGCCTCGGCGCGGAATGCCGCGATGTCGCGAAATTCGTTGCAGACCCCGTCGAGGATGGCGACGCCGTGCGCCCTGGCCGCCGCGACGGCCAGAGTCAGCACCGGCAGGAACGGCGTGCGCTCCGGTGTCAGGCGGGCGCGCATCTCCTTGGCGAGATCGTTGACGCCCATGATCCACAGTGAAAGCCGGGTCGTGGCGGCCCTCGCAGCGATGGCGTCGAGCTGCGGGATGCAGCGGCAGGTCTCGATCATCGCCCACAGCTGCATGGCGGGCGGCGCCAAGCTGAGCGCGGCCTGGCAAGTGTCGATGTCCTGCGGTGCGGAAATCTTGGGCACCAGCACCGCATCGGCACCCGATGTGGCGATCGCGGCGAGATCGTCCATGCCCCACTCGGTATCGAGGCCATTGGCCCGGATCGCCACCTCGCGCGAGCCGAAGCCGCCTTCCTTCACCGCCGCCAGCGCAGCGGCGCGGGCTTCGACTTTCTGCTCGGGCGCGACCGAATCCTCGAGGTCGATGATGACGATGTCGGCCGGCAGGCTGCGCGCCTTGGCAATCGCCTTGGCATTGGTGGCCGGGAAGTACAGCGCACTGCGGCGCGGGCGGTTGTGGTTGGTCATGGAAATGTCTCTATCGCTTTGCATCCGGTCTGCCGCCTGTAGCGGCTCGGGCGCGAACCTTCGACCATCGATTTTCCATGCGGACGGCTTGCCGGAAAACCTGTCCGCCAGGGCGCGATCACGCCCTCCCGGCCAAGACCGGACTGTTTGATCCCGCCGAACAGTGCGGCGTCGGCTTCGCGATGAGGTGTCCATCTCGATCCTGAAAGAGCGCTATGCCGACTATGGCCAGGTCGGTTTCCTGGTCTGTTGCGAGCCGATGTGCAGCTTGCCCACAAGGCCAGTTTCTGCCGACTGAAGGGCACCATTCCTGAGGGCCGGAGAGGGGCCGGCTTCGGCTGTCGGGCAATCGACCTCGATCGGATCAGGCGAAATCGAACCGAACGACCTGCCGCTGCTTGCGCCGCATTGCACCGCCGATCAAACCGAACCCCAGGATCATCATGGCCCAGGTCGCCGGTTCAGGTACTGCGCCTGAGCTCAGAGCGAGGTACCGCCCAGAGTTGTTGCCGCTCGCGTAAAGAAAATTCCCGCCCGAAAAAGTGGGTTCGAATGTCAGGAAATCGACGCCGTTGGAAAGGTCGAGTGCACCCTGAAACGGGCCTCCATTGCTTCCAGCACCCCCCTCTCGGTGAAGAACAGGCGTTGCACGCCACTTCCGGCATCTTCGATGCGCACCGCGACACCGGTCAGCGGCGTCGTGAGTTTGGCATTCGAGAAGACGCTACCGCTTTGAAAGCTGAAATTGATCGTAAAGCCAGGCAGTCCGGTCAGATTATGGGTACCCAGCGACAAGTCGACCGGAGAGACAAACGTGCCGGTGCCGACGCCCGCTCAATGGGCCATCGACATTGAACGCGAGTCCCTGATTGTCGAACTGGAAATTGAAGTTTGTTGCGGCATGGGCCGGCGGCTGGCCGCTGGTCACTCGAACCGTTTGAACTGGAGTTGCCCGATGTAATCCACCTTGCCGATGGCCAGCCCGCGCGAGCGAAGGATGTCGTAGGCTGTCGTCGCATGGAAATAGAAGTTCGGCTTGGAGAAGGTAAGCAGGAAGGTTTCGGCGGTGAAATCGGCGTAGTGCTTGCCGAACACGAAGCGCATTGGGCGTCCGAGCAGACCATTCACGTCGTCCTCGCTGAGCGCATCGAGGGCGGCTTTGGCTCGATCGATCCGTTCCGCGAGCGCGGCAAAACTCGTGCCGGGTTCCGACTGATCCGGCGAGAACGATCCCTGGATTGCGCCTGCGATGGCGCCTGCCGAATGCACGGCCGTCGATTTGACCTGATAGGCGAATGGCAGCATGTCGTCGACAAGGCGCGCACCTATCAGGTCCTCGGGTTCGACGCCGTGCGCCGCGCAATGGGCCTCCGCTTTCTCGAGAAGGCCGGACATCGAGTCCAGCATGCGCTGGAAGGACGGCACGACCGCGTCGTAAAGTGAGAAAGTCACCTCGCTGCTCCCTTCGGCTGACACGCGACGTCTTCTTATGAAGCTGCCACCCTACTCTGGCAAGGCGCGCCCTTCCGACGCACTCCAGGATAAAAGGCCGGCAGAGCACGACGGCCCGGGTTTTCTTTGGCGATTGTTACCCGCGACGTTACCCGAGTGCAGGAACCAGCCGCACCGCGGCTGCCGTGCATCTCTAAATCGTTGATATGTGAGAAAGATTGGTGGACGCACGAGGGCTCGAACCAAGGCCCCGCTGAGGAGGAGCTG
>CAUJJI010000225.1 GCA_963205265.1 Pseudomonadota bacterium | reverse complement strand
GGGGACAAGCCCATGCAAATCATCGAGAGCCTTGATCCACTGCGCAATGCGGTCGCGGCGCTGCGCCGCGACGGGCCGGTGGCGCTGGTGCCGACCATGGGCGCTCTCCACGAAGGGCACCTGGCGCTGGTGCGCGAGGCGCGCCGGCATGCCGCCCATGTCGCCGCGTCGATCTTCGTCAATCCCCGCCAGTTCGGCGCCGGCGAGGACCTCGACGCCTATCCCCGCCCGCGCGAGCGCGACCTCGAGCTGCTGGCGGGGGAGGGCGTCTCGCTGGTCTGGGCGCCGACGGTCGCCGAGATGTATCCCGCCGGCTATGCCACCAACGTCTCGGTCTCGGGAATCAGCGACGGGCTGTGCGGCGCGGCCCGGCCGGGCCATTTCGACGGCGTGGCGACCGTGGTCTGCAAGCTGTTCAACCAGGTGCTTCCCGACCTTGCCTTCTTCGGCGAGAAGGACTGGCAGCAGCTGGCGGTGATCCGCCGCATGGCGCGCGACCTCGACCTGGTCCACCCGAAGGCCGATCGCATCGTCGGGGTTCCAACGGTGCGCGAGGCGGACGGGCTCGCGATGAGTTCGCGCAACGCCTATCTCACGGCCGAGGAACGCAGCCGGGCGGCTGCCTTGCCGCGCGCGATGGGCGCGGCGATCGCGCGCATCGCCGCGGGCGCGGGAGTGCAGGAGGTTCTGGCCGGGCTCGGCGCGGAATTGCGGAGCGGGGGCTTCGCCTCCGTCGACTATGCCGAGCTGTGCGATGCCGATTCGCTCGAGCCGCTGTCCGCCCTCGGCACGCGCCCGGCGCGGCTGCTGGTCGCGGCCAGGATCGGACGCGCACGGCTGATCGACAACATGGCGGTCGCGCCGGCGAAAGCGTGATGAAGTCTTTTGGTCATTTGAGCTTAAGCCAATCGGGTTTATGATCGGCGATCATTGGGAATAGGGGGACTGTGCTCGCACTGCGCCTCCAGCAGCAGGGAGTACAGTGATGAAGACATTCGTGGTCGGAGCGGTTGCCGCCGCCATCGCATTGAGCGGGTCTCCGGCATTGGCCAAGGATACCAAGGGATCCTCCGCACGCCAGCAGCAGACCAGGGAGACTGCGGAAATCCCGCGCTGCACGCGCCGCCTCGGCACGATCGCGATCGTCGAGCCCGAGAACCAGTGGTGGCGCGAATACAATCTCGGCAGTCCCGAGGCGATCCTCAAGGTCTTCGTCCAGCAGTCCGGCTGCTTCGGCATCGTCAATCGCGGCCGCGCCATGCAGAGCCGCGCGATGGAGCGCGCCCTGGCCGACAGCGGCGAGCTGCAGCGCGGGTCCAATCTCGGCAAGGGCCAGGTCAAGACCGCCGACTACCTGCTCGAGCCGAACATTGTCAGCGCCAACCGCAATTCGGGCGGCGGCGGCGTCGGTGCCGTGCTCGGCAGCGTCGGCGGCGGCCTGTTCGGCCGCGGCTTCGGCGCGATCGCCGGCAGCATCAACGTGAAGAAGGGCGAGGCCAACGTCACGCTCTCGATCGTCAATACCCGCACCACCGAGGAAGAAGCGCTGACCGAAGGCTATGCGCGCAAGTCCGACGTCAGCTTCGGCGCCGGCGGCGGCGGCGGCAACTTCTGGGGCACTTTCGCGGGTGCCGGCGGCGGCGGCTACCAGGACACGGCGATCGGCCAGATCATCGTGCTGGCCTATCTCGACGCCTACCGGAAGCTGGTGACCCAGCTCGGCGGGCTGCCCGAGGATGCGGCCGCGGCCGCACCGATGGCGCACTGACGCCTTCCAGCGCCGGGGCGAGGGCGTTTCGCTCGCGTCCCGGCGGCTGACTGCCGCCGCGACCCGGCCGCGCTCAATCCGGACTCTCGGTCCCGGGACCGAGGCCGAGTTCGGCGCGGATTTCCTCGCATTGCTCGTCGAGGCGCGGCGGCAGGCGCATCGGCGGGCGGACCCCGTCGAACGTGACGGGCACGCCGGGAAACCGCACGCTGCCCATCGCCCCGTCCTCGGCATGGACGAAGAAGCCGACCTCGGCGAGGTGATCGTCCTGGATGATGTCCTCCAGCGACATCACCGGTCCGGCGGGAATCTCCCGCTGCTCCGCCAGTGCCAGCCATTCGGCGCTGGGGCGCGACAGCATCTGCGCGGTCAGGATCTCGTACAGGGCATCGATATTCTCGGTGCGGGCCCGGATGTCGGTGAAGCGCGGGTCCGCGGCCAGGTCTTCCCGGCCCGCCGCGGTGAAGAACGAACGCCACTGCTGATCGGTATAAGGCATGAACGAGATGTAGCCGTCTTGCGTACGGTAGGGCCCGCGGTTGGCGGCCAGCGTCCGGCTGTAGCCCATCACGCCCAGCTCGTTGAAATGCGATCCGGCGAAATTCTCGACCATGTTGAACGCCACCATGGTTTCGAACATCGGCACTTCGATGACCACGCCCTCGCCGGTCTTCTCGCGCCGCATCAGCGCCGCGCTGATCGCCAGGGCGGCGACGATGCCGCAGGTCTTGTCGGCAAGCGCCATGGGGGCATAGCGGAATTCGCCGGTCTGGCGGTGGACGAGGTCGGCGACTCCGGTCATCCCCTGGATGATGTCGTCGTAGGCCGGGCGGCCGGCATAGCGCCCGGTTGCGGTGAAGCCCCCCAGGCCGGCGTAGACGATGCGGGGATGGCGCGCCCTGACCGTCTCGGCATCGAGCCCGAGATTGGCGAGCTTCTGCGGCCGGATGTTGTGGATCAGGACGTCGGCGGTGGCGAGCAGGCGGTCCAGCGCGTCGCGCCCCTGCGCCGACTTGAGATCGATGACGATGCTGCGCTTGTTGCGGTTGAGCGCCAGGAACATCGAGGCCATGCCGGGTTCGATCGAGGGCCCGGTGAAGCGCGTCTGGTCGCCGCCTTCGGGTTCGACCTTGATGACGTCGGCACCGAGGTCGGCGAGCCACTGGCCGGCATAGGGCGCCATCAGGACGGTGCCGACTTCGACGACTCTGATCCCGGTGAGTGGCGTCATCAGCCCAACCATGCCGAACGGTTTCCTTCCCTCGGCTTCTAGGCATCGGCACCCCATGCAGTCCAATATCAAGATGCGGGATAACGATACCCGATGGGTTTCGGGAAAATGGCGGGTGCAAGGGCAGGACGACGAGGGCAGCGGTCCCGGCTTTCGCCGGGACGACGGGGGAAGCCCATCGTCGTCCCGGGCTAGACCCGGGACCGCTGGCCGCCGGGCCGGTCGCTTCGTCGCAGAACTAGCCGCCGGCCACTTCCGCCTCGCGCCCTGTTGCCGCCGCGGTCTCCAGCGGCAACCCGTAGAAGGCGATGCAGTTGGTCCGGCCGATGCGCAGCTGGTCCTCGGGCGGCACGCCTTCGAACTGGGCGGCGAGGCGACCGGCGGCATCGGGCCAGCCGCCGTCGAAGTGGGGATAGTCGGACCCCCACATGATGTTGCCCTTGCCGATGATGTCGCGGTTCACGATCGCCGTGCGGTCGCGCATGAACGAGCAGGCGACGTGTTCGCGGAACACCCGGCTCGGGATCGTGCCCGGCGCGAGGCCCTGCGACTTGCCGGCCCAGCCCTGGTCGCGCAGGAAGCGGTCGTCCATCCGCTCGAGCATGGCAAGCGGCCAGGCGGCATCGTTCTCGACCGAAATGACCTTGAGATCCGGGTGCCGGTCGAAGATGCCCTCGAAGATCATGTTGGCGATGGTGAACATCGCCGGAGTGAAGCCCAGTGAGAAGTCGGTGAAGGCGTTGCTGGTGCGGCGGAAGGATTCGGTGCTGGCCGCGACGTGGAGGCTGATCGGCATGTTGTGCTTGGCCGCGGCGCGCCACAGCCGGTCGTAGTCGGGATGGCTGTAGCTCTGGTCGTCGTCCTCGTCGACCGAGACCATGGCGCCGCGCAGGCCCAGCCGGGCGCAGCGTTCGAGCTCGGCCACCGCGCGTTCGGGCGAATGGGGCGGGATCATCGCCACGCCGAACAGCCGGCGCGGCGCGGCCGAGCAGAAATCCGCCAGCCAGTCGTTGAAGGCGCGGAAGCAGGCGGTCTGGAAGTCGCCGTCCTCGATCGTGTACATGATGAGGCCGAGGCTGGTGTAGATCAGCTCGGCCTCGATGCCCTCGCGGTCGAGCTCGGCGATCCGCGCCAGCGGATCGTAGGCGGCGGCGGGCACGTCTTCCCAGCGGCCGTTCATGTCGAACCGCAGGTCGTCGGGGTCGCGGTACTTCTTCATCGTCGCCATCAGGCCGATGCCCTTGCGCGGGATGGCGATGCCCTCGCAGACGAATTCGTCGCCCTTCTCACCCCTTTCGATCCGCGGGGCGCGGTCGCGGAAGCGCGGCTCCATGCGGTCGGTCCACAGCGTCGGCGGCTCGACGATGTGCGAATCCGCCGAGACGAGCTTGAAGGGCAGGCTGGACATGGCAATTCTCCTCAGGCTGGTTCGGGAAGCTGGCGCCCTGCCGCCGGGCCGCCCTCCCCGGGGGCGGCAGGGGACGCTGCGGGGAACGACGGATAGCGGCCGAGGCTGGCGAACAGCGCCGCCGCCAGCAGGCTCAGCGGGATGTAGCCCAGCAGCACGCCCGCGTAGCTGCCGGTGCCGTCGTAGACGAGGTTGACGAGCACCGGGCCGAGCCCCGTCGCCAGAGCCAGCAGCCCGGCGATCGTGCCGAACAAAGTGCCGTAGTTGCGCATGCCGAAGTGCCGGCCGACGAGGTAGGCGACCGCGTCGAGCTCCACCCCCAGCGACAGGCCGAGCACGATCACCGCGAGCGAGGCCACGGGGATCGAGCCGGGCATGAGCAGCAGCAGCGCGCAAGGCACGACCGGCAGCACGAGGCTGACCGCGCCGACCATGTTGCCGTTGACGCGATCGAGCAGGTAGCCGCCGGTCAGCCGGCCGACGACGGTCGATATGCCGATGAGGCCCGCGATATAGGCGGCGGACTGGCGGTCGATCGCCTGCGAGGTCAGGATCGGCACCAGCCCGGTCACGAAGGAGACCACGACCAGCGAGGCAAGGAAGCCGGCCAGGGCCAGCCGCATGAACCGGCCCGACAGCAGCGCTTCGCGGATTCCCGCGCCCGGCAGGTCCGCCGCTGCCGCCGCGCCCGTGCGGCCGGCGGCGAGGTTGCGGTCCTTGGCGCTGGTCAGGAACAGCCAGACGATGGGTATGACCAGCACCGCCCAGAACCCGGCCAGGGCGAGATAGGCCTGCCGCCAGCCCAGCGTGGCGACGAAATAGGTGCCGACGATCGGAGTCAGCGTCGAGCACAGCGCCGTACCGCTGAGCATCAGCGCCAGGGCCAGGCCGCGCCCCGCGTCGAACAGGCTCGAGACCGCGGTCGCCCAGACGGTCGGCTTGAGGAAGGCGCCGGCCAGGGCGGCGGGCAGCCACAGTGCCCACCACATCCAGATCGACGGCCCGACGAGCGAGAAGGCGGCAAGCGAGAGGCAGCCGGCGACGACGCCGAACATGCCGATCCGCCGCGGCCCGACGCGGTCGACGACCAGCCCGACGAAGGGTCCGGTGAAGACCGCGAAGACCGAGGAAATGGTCATGCCCGCGGCGATCTCGGCCCGCTTCCAGCCGAACTCCTGCTCGAGCGGCTGGATGAACACGCCCAGCGCGTAGACGTTCACCGAAGCCAGCGCGATGCCGACCGCGGAGGCCAGCACCACGGTCCAGTTGCGGGCGAATTCCTGCCTGGCGGTCGGGGGCTCCACGCTTCGCCTGCCTCAGCGCTCGAGCGGCAGGTCGTAGAAGTCGATGGCGTTCTGCCGCCCGATGCGCCGGCGGTCCTCGTCGGGCACGCCGGCGAAGATCCCCTCGAGGATCGCGCCGCAGTGCGGCCAGGCCCCGTCGAAGTGCGGGAAGTCCGAACCCCACATGATGTTCCGCGGCCCGATGATGTCGCGCGAGAGGACCGCCGTGCGGTCGCGCATGAACGTGCAGGCGACCTGGTCGCGGAACACCTGGCTGGGCATCCGGCCCGAGGTGAGGTGCGCCCCGCGCGCCCACTTGCGGTCGTGCGTCCAGCGGTCGTCCATGCGCTCGAGCACCGCGAGCGGCCAGGACGCGTCGTTCTCGACCGACAGGACCTTCAGTCCCGGATGGCGGTCGAACACGCCGGAGAAGATCATCGCGACGACGGTGTACATGGTCGGCCCGAAGCCGCAGGAAAAATCGGCGAACATGTTGCCGGTCATGCGGAAGCCGGTTTCGCTTGCCGCGACGTGCAGGCTGATCGGCAGCCCAAGCTCGGCCGAGGCGGCCCACAGCCGGTCGAACTGGGCATCGCCGTAGCTCTTGCCCGATTCCTGGCTGATGCTGATCATCGCCCCGCGCAGCCCGGCCCTGGCGCAGCGCTCGAGCTCGGCGACGTCGCGGTCGATGTCGTCGGTCGGGATCATGGCGATGCCGAACAGGCGCCCGGGGGCGGCGCTGCAGTAGTCCTCGATCCAGCGGTTGTAGGCGCTGAAGCAGGCGTAGCGGAACTCGCGGTCCTCGATGTCGTACATGGTGAGGCCCAGCGTGGGGTAGACCAGCTCGGCCTCGATCCCTTCGGCGTCGAGCTCGCGCACGCGCTTGTCCGGATCGTAGCTCGATTCGGGGATCTCCTCCCAGCGCCCGCGGTGGCTGAAGCTGCAGTTGTCGGGGTCGGCGTACTTGCTCTTGGTCGCGAGCAGGCCGATGCCGCCGCCGGGCTCGGCGCGGCCCGCCGCTTCCTTGCGGTCGACGACGAAGTAGTCGGTCTTCTCGCCCTTGACGATCGTCGGCGCCCGGTCGGCGAAGCGCCGGTCGATGCGCTCCTCCCACAGCGTCGGGGGCTCGACGATGTGCGAATCGGCTGAAACCAGTCTGAACCCGAGACTCATATCACTCTCCAGCACCATGCCTCGGCGGGCGACCCGTCAGGCGATCGTCCCCGCCTGCTTCAATTCGCCGATCTCGTCCCATTCCATGCCGAGCTCGAGCAGGATTTCCTCGGTATGCTCGAACGCCTGGGGCGCCCGGTCGCACTGCACGGCCTTGTGGTCGTACTGCACCGGGTTGCGCACCAGGCGGATCGGCCCGCCGCCGTCGGTCGCCGGCACGTCGAAGAAGCCGTCGTTGGCCTCGACCTGCTCGTCGCCGGCGAGATCGAGCAGCGTGCGCACTGCCGACCACTGGCCCTGCATCGTCTCCAGCCGCTTGCACCAGTAGTCGAAGGGCCGCGCCGAGATCGCCGCGTCGATCAGCGCGATCGCCTCGCGCCCGTGCGCCATCAGCGCCCGGGAGTCGGCGAAGCGCGGGTCGTCCGCCGCCTCGGGAATGCCGAGATGCTCGAAGGTGTCGCGGATATAGGGGTCGGGCACGAGCAGGTAGAGGCAGATCATCCGCCCGTCCGAAGTGCGGTAGTTGCCCATGAAGGGATTGAACTCGGCGCCGCCGACCTTGGGCACGCCGATCCGCATCATCTTCTGCAGGTGGTGCGAGACGCCGATCACCTGGCTTGCCGACCACATGGCGCTGCCGATCAGCGAGACGTCGACTTCCAGCGCTTCGCCGGTGCGGCAGCGGTGGAGCAGCGCGCCGGCGATCCCGCCCGCCAGGTACATGCCGCTGGTCGCGTCGCCCATGCCGCCCACGCCCATCGACAGCGGCACGTCGAACTCCTCCGGAGTCATCGCATGGCCGAGGCCGCTGGCCATCCAGAAGGCGGTCGCGTCGAAGCCGCCGCGGTCGCGCAGCGGCCCCTTGTCGCCGTAGGCCGAACCGCGCGCGTAGACGATGTCGGGATTGGCCGCGCGGATGTGCTCCAGGTCGATCTTCAGCTTCTGCCGCGCGGAGGGCAGGTAGTTCGTCAGGAAGACGTCGGCCGTCCTCGCCAGCCGCTGGACCAGCGCCTGACCTTCGGGCGTGGCGATGTCGATGCCGATGCTGCGCTTGCCGCGGTTGGGATGCTCCATCATCGGATTGCGCGACGATTCGAGCTGGCTGCCGGCGAAGTACTGCAGCCCGCGCTGGGCATCGCCGCGCACCGGATGCTCGACCTTGATCACGTCGGCGCCCCAGTCGGCCAGGATCGCACCGGTGCAGGGCACGAAGACGAACTGGGCGACTTCCAGGACGCTTATGCCTTCGAGGATTGCGGTCACCTGACGCTTCTCCGATGCCATGGGCGACCGCATCTGCGCGGCCCGCGCCGGCGGACTTCAAGGATCAAGGTCGCAGCAATGGGCCATGGCGTCCAATACAGTTTCCCGCCCTGGCGATATGGCGTTCATATCGAACGGGCTTCAACTTCTCCGCTTCGGGTATCGCTCGTGGGGGGAAGCGTCACGACGGGGCAGTACCGGGACTGAGCGCGACCTTGCTCGAAGCCAGCATGATGAGCGCGGCGCAGACCGACACCGCAACGAGGATCTGCAGCCCCAGCCGGTAGTCGCCGGTCAGGTCGTGCATCTCGCCGATGAAGCGCACGCCGATGGCGCTGATCACCGCAGTGACCGGCGCGACCATGCCGCGCACGGTGCCGAAGGTCTCCACTCCGAAGCGGTCGGCCAGCAGCGTGTAGAACAGCGGCGCGATCACCCCGGTGGCGAAGCCGAGCAGGGCGGTGAGCGCGCCCAGCACCACGAAGCTGTCGCCCAGAACGAAGCCGGCCGCCGGAACCGCGACCAGCAGGATCAGCATGGTCAGCAGCAGCGTCCGGTCGAACCGGTCGGCCAGCAGCGAGACCAGGAGCTTGCCGGCGATCGCGCCGGCGGCGCTGACGGCGATCAGGCTGGCGCCCTGCATCGCGCTGAAGCCGCGTTCCTGCACCAGCGGCACCAGCGAGACGCTGATCGCCGTCGGCACGGCCATGCCCAGCGCGGCGGCGATGCTGACGGTCCAGAACAGGCCCGACCGCATGAGGCCCGCGACTCCGATCGCCGGGAGGGGGGCCTGGGCCGGACCGCCGGTGCGGTGCTGCGCCGCGGCCGCCGAACGCGTCTCGTGCTCGTCGGGCCGGGGCCGGTCGCGGACGGTGAACGCCAGCGCGAGCAGGACCAGCGTCAGCGAGAGCCCGAGCCAGGTCAGCGCCGAGCGCCAGCCGCTGCTCTCGATCAGCCAGGCCGTGACGGGCGCGACGGTCAGCCCGCCCAGCGAGGCGCCGATCATCGACAGCGTCATCGCCCGCCCGCGCTGGGCGACGAACCAGCGCGCGATCAGCACGCTGACGGTGAGCGTCCCGGTGCCGATGACGCCGATCGACAGCGGCAGCAGGATGATCACCGCGCTCAGCAGGACCGAGTGCGATTGCCCCAGCGCGACGAGGCTGCTGCCGAACAGGATCGAGCAGGTGATCATCACCCGGCGCGCGGACACCCGGTCGAGCACGTGGCCGATGATCGGCGCGACGACGGCCACGCCGATGTTCAGCATGATCAGCGCGGTGTTGATGTCGGCCCGGTCGAGCCCGAACTCGCGCGAGACCGGATAGACCAGCAGCCCGAAGATCGAATAGGTGGCGCCCAGGACGATCGCCAGGATGAACGCCGAGCTCGCGACGATGAACCAGCCGAAGTAAGGTCTGCGATAGGTCATCGTCGCTCTCCAGGCGGGTCGGCTTGCTCCAGGGTCTAGGCCCCGTGATGGATATAGGTCGTCTTCGCTTCGGTGAAGAACTCCTCGCTCGCCGAGCCGCATTCGCGCGGGCCGTAGCCCGAGGGTGTGCGGCCGCCGAGTGGGACGTGGTATTCGGCGCCGGCGGTCGGCGCGTTGATCATGACCATGCCGGCGCGGCAGTTCTTGCGGAAATGCTCGGCATCGCGGAGATTGCGCGTGGCGACGCCGGCCGACAGCGCGAGCTCGGTCGAGTTGACCACCGCCAGCGCCTCGTCGAGATCGTCGACCTTGATGATGCAGGCGATCGGTCCGAAGGCTTCCTGCTGGTTGCAGCGCATCTCCGACCGGGTCCCGGCGAACAGCGTCGGCGCGAGGAACAGACCGCGAGTCCGCGCCGCCACCGGCTCGCCGCCGGCGATCAGCTCTGCCCCTTCGTCGCGGGCGCTGCGGATGAACTGCTCGTTCTTGGCGAATTGCGGCGCATTGGCGACGGGGCCGATCTCGGTGGCGGGATCGAGCGCGTGACCCACCTTGTAGCCTTTCGCCTTGCGGCCGAGCCGCTCGACGAAGGCGTCGTGGATCCCTTTCGTCACGACGATGCGCTCGCTCGCGGTGCAGCGTTGGCCGGTCTGGATCCAGGCGCCGTTCGCCGCGATCTCGACGGCAAGGTCGAGATCGGCATCGTCGAGCACGGCCAGCGCGTTCTTGCCGCCCAGCTCGAGCTGGCACTTGGTCATCGACTGCGCCGCCACAGCCAGGACGTTCCTGCCGTTCTCGGTGCTGCCGGTGAAAGTCACCGCATCGGCCCCGCCGATGAGCACGCGGCCGAGTTCCAGGCTGTCGCCCAGGACCAGGTTGAACACGCCGGGCGGCAGGCCGGCCTCTGCGAGGACGCGCGCCAGCATTATCGCGCAGCCCGGGACGAAGCTCGACGGCTTGAGCACCACGGTATTGCCGAAAGCCAGCGCCGCCGCGACTTTCCATGCCGGCAGGGCGATCGGAAAGTTCCAGGGCGTGATCGCGGCGACGACGCCCACCGGCTCGCGGGACACGAGGATGTTGTGGCCGGCCCGCATTGAATCGTACCACTCGCCGCGGGCGCCGAGGACAGCGGCGGAGAAGTAGCGAAAGAGCTGGGCTGCCCGTTCCGCCTCGCCGATCCCCTCGGCCAGCGTCTTGCCTTCCTCGCGCGAGAGCAGCGTGCCGATTTCCTGCCTGCGCGCAAAGAGCAGGTCCGCAGCCGTGCGCAGCAGGTCCGAGCGCGACTGCATGGCATGATCGCGCCAGGCCGGAAGCGCGGCGCGTGCCGCGGCCAGGGCGGCCTCGCCGTCGTCCAGCGAGCTCGCGGCATAGGAGCCGACGACGTCGTCGAGGTCCGACGGATTGTGCGTGGCGAACGGCGTGGCGCCGTCGATCCAGACCCCGTCGATGAAGCTCGAACCTTCCAAGTCTCCCACCTCCACGATCGGTTCTAACCGCTGCCGCAGGCGAGGGCAAACGGTCCCGCGGCATGGCCTGGCGCCGGCGATCGCGGGGGACAATAGACCTGGCCGCCGGTTACGGTCTAATATCGATGCACGACCAGTTGATAGGTGCTCGGTATCATGAAGCTCGCGCAGATCCGGCAATTCGTGGCACTCGCAGAGGAAGGGAACTTCCATCGGGCCGCCAAGCGGCTCAACATCGCCCAGCCGCCGCTTTCAGTCTCGGTCCGCAAGCTCGAGGAAGAACTCGGCACCCCGCTGTTCTCCAGGGACGCGCGCGGCGTCAGCCTGACCGAAGCGGGCCTGTCGGCCCTGCCCAGCGCCAGGCAGGTGCTGTTCCATGCCGAGGAAATGCGCCGCTCCGTCCGCTCCACCCTGGCGGGCGAGCACGGGCGACTGCGCATCGGCTTCGTCGCATCGGCCACTTACGAACTGCTGCCCAAGCTGCTCGTCGCCTATCGCCAGCAGTTCCCCCAGGTCGAGATCAAGCTCGAGGAGGGAAGGACGTCGGAGCTGCTGACCGAAGTCGCCAACGGCAAGCTGGACCTTGCCATCGTCCGCACCCCGATCCTCACCCATGCCGACGTCACGGTCGACGTGCTCGAGCACGACTACCTCTACCTCGCCGTGCCGAAGGACAGCCGCTGGGCGGGCCGCAAGGAGCTGCAGCTCAAGGAGTTGAGCGACGAGCCCTTCGTCATGTTCTCGCGCGAGCGCGTCCCCAGCATGCATGCGATCTCGATGGCGCTGTGCCAGCGCGAGGGCTTCGTTCCCAGGGTCGCCGAGGAAGCCGGCCAGCTCCAGACCATCCTTTGCCTGGTCGAGAGCGGCATCGGCGTCGCGCTCGTTCCCGGCGTGAGCGAGCACCAGGCGAACAAGGTCGAGCTGATCCCGATCGGCCGGCGCCGGGAAAAGCCGTCGATCGGCCTCGGCCTGGTCATCGGCGATCGCGAGGTCTGCAACGCGGCCCACAATTTCCGCAGGATCGCCATGGCTCTCAAGGCGAGCGAAGGCGATATCCGCCAGGTCTCGAGATAGGCGACGAAGATTTTTCGCGGCCGCGACGGCCGGTTGGCCTTGCCGGCGCGCCCGGGCCGGCCGAGCGGTGCCGGGGCGATGCCTAGACGCGCCCGCCGATATAAGAAAAATATTGAGATCGGGCGTTTTGATATTGGACATTTACCACGCCCGACAGCACCTTGAGCCTATACGATTTGGGAGAGTAGCATGAGTGCGCCAGCACTTTCCGTCCCGGACGCGGTCAGGCCATTTGCCGGGCGCATCGTCGATGTCGACAGCCACGAGATGTTCCCCGCGCAGATCTGGGAAGAGGTCTTCGGCGACATCGCCAAGCCGATCGCCGACCTGATCAAGTCGCAGCCGCCGCGCCCCAACCATGCCAGCATTCCCGACTGGCAAGGCGACGTCGGGCCGATCGAGGCGGAGACGATCTACAAGGTCAAGGGTCCGGTCGCGCCGGGCGCGGTCGACATCGACCGGCGGCTCGAGGTCATGGACCTGATGGGCATCAAGAGCCAGCTGCTCTTCCCCACCTCGATCGGCCTGTGGGGCATCCAGCTCGCGACCGCCGGGCGCGACGACAAGATGCTCAAGCTGTTCGGCTCTACCCCCGAGGAAGGCCGCGCCTACGGCCGCCGGCTGGTCGAGGCGCATTGCGAATGGCTGCGCGGGGTCGCCAAGAAGTCGAGCCGGATGAAGGCCGTCGCCCCGGTCTTCGGCGACACGATCGAGGAACTGCTCGCCAACACGCGGCGGGCGATCGACAGCGGCATGGCCGGGATCTGGATCGGCACCGGCGCGCCGCCCGCCGGGATCTCGCCCGCCCATTCCGACCTCGACCCGTTCTACGCGATGCTGTCCGAAGCCAAAGTCGGCCTGCATTTCCACATCGGCGGCTCGGGCATGTTCCTCAGCACGGCCGAATGGCGCAATGCCGAGGCCTTCGAGGGCTTCCGCTGGACGCAGGAGATCAGCCTCGATCCCTGGTGGCTCTCGGTCGTGCACCTGTCGGTGCAGAACTTCATCGCGACCATGGTGACCGGCGCGGTGTTCGACCGCCATCCCGAACTCTACGTCTGCTCGCAGGAGCATACGGCGCACTGGATCGGCCCGCTCGCCCATCTGCTCGACATCTGGCACCACAACAACCATTCGCTCCACGAGAAGGAGTACATGGGTGGCGTGATGCGCAAGAAGCTGCCGATGCTTCCGTCGGAGTACATCCGGCGCAACGTCCGCGTGATGCCCTTCGATTTCGAGCCGGTCGGCGACTACCTCGACAAGTACGGGCTGGAGGAAGTCTACTGCTTCGCCAGCGACTATCCGCACGTCGAGGGCGGATCGGACTTCTACGGCAAGTTCGTCGCCCAGATCGAGCGGTTCGGGCCCGCCCTGATGGAGAAGTTCTTCGTCACCAACGCCGAGGTTCTCTTCCCGACCTGACGCGAGACAAAGGGGGCAGCGCATGAGTTCGGCAACCGCCAGGGCAGCACAGGACATCGCTGCGGCGCGCCCCCACTTCGTGCTCGATCCCGCGGCCAGTCCGATGCGCATGCCGCAGGGCCGGCGCGTGGGATCGGCGCTCGACGCCGCCTACGGTCCCGACGGCCACTTCTGGCTGCTGCAGGAAGCGCGCGCCGACGATCCGGCAATGCTGCCCCATGTCGTCGAATTCGATGCCTCGGGCGAATATGTCGGCGCCTGGGGTTCCGAAAGCGCGCCGGTGGTCGGCGACGTCAACCAGTGGCCCGAGGGGGTCGAGGGCATCGAAGTCGATGCCGAAAGCAATGTCTGGATCTTCGGCTACAAGGCGAACGACCACGCCGTGCTCAAGTTCTCGCGCCAGGGCGAGCTCCTGCTCCGCATCGGCGAGCACGGCGTGCCGGGAGACGACGCCAGCCGTACCCACCTCAACCGGCCGACGACCGCCTACCACGACGTCGCCGCGCGCGAGGTGTTCATCTCCGACGGCTACGGCAACCACCGCGTCGTCGCCTTCAATTCGGACACCGGCGAATTCACGCGGATGTGGGGCGCCTACGGCCGCGACCCGGTCGGCCAGCCGGCGGACGAGGCTTTCGGCAATCCCGTCCACTGCGTCGCCTGCGGGCCCGACGGGCTGCTCTACGTCGCCGATCGCATCAAGAACCGGGTCCAGTGCTTCGAGCGCCGGCCCGGCGGGGCGCGCTTCGTCCGCGAAGTCATGATCGCGCCGGGCACGGCGGCCTACGGGTCGGCCTTCGACCTCGCCTTCTCGCCCTGCGGCGGGTTCATGTACGTCTCGGACGGGTCCAACAACCGCGTCTGGATCGTCTCGATGGCGAGCTTCGAGGTGATGGGCTGGACCGGCAGCTACTGCGCCGCCGAAGGCAGCGGCAACATGCCCGCGCTGATGCAGCTGATCCATAGGTTCACGCTCGACCCGGCGGGCAACATCGTGCTCGTCCGCCCGGCGTCGGGCGTGCAGGTCCTCAGGTTCGAAGGAGTCTGGTGAAACGGGAATGCAGCGGGCTGCCTTCGCCGGGGTGAGAGCCGGAGAGGCGGCAGGCCGCCGAAGCAAAGACAAACAAGCATTCGTGGGAAGTCTTGAGGGAGGAAAGAAAATGCGTTCAGCGAACTGGAAAGCCCTGGTCCTCGCCACCACGGCGCTGATCCCTCTGGCGCCGGCCGAGGCGCAGGAGGCCGCCGAAGCCGGCTCGGGCGACATCGTCGTCACCGCGCGGCGCGTCGAGGAGCGGCTGCAGGACGTGCCGATCTCGATCACGGTCTACAACCAGGAACAGCTTTCCGCCCGCAACATCGTCAACAGCACCGACCTTGCGATCTACACGCCCTCGCTGGCCGCCAACAGCCGCTTCGGCACCGAGAAGGCGAGCTTCGCGATCCGCAGCTTCACGCAGGACCTCAACACCGCGCCGACCGTCGGCGTCTATTTCGCCGACGTCGTCTCGCCGCGGCTTGCCTCCAACATCACCAGCGGCAACGGCGCCGGCGTCGGGGCGATGTTCGACCTCCAGAACGTGCAGGTGCTGAAGGGTCCGCAAGGCACGCTGTTCGGCCGCAACACGACGGGCGGCGCGATCCTGCTGGTGCCGCAGAAACCGACGGGCAATCTCGAAGGCTATGTCGAGGGGACCTACGGCAACCACGATGCCCGCCGCGGGCAGGCCGTCATCAACATCCCGCTCGCCGACACGTTCAAGATCCGCGCCGGCGTCGATCGCTATGTGCGCGACGGCTACATCAACAACCGTTCGGGCATCGGCCCCAGGAAATTCAACAACATCAACTACTGGTCGGCGCGCCTCAGCGTTCTTGCCGAGCTGACACCGAATCTCGAGAACTATACCATCTTCACCTGGAGCAAGACCAACACCAACGGCATGCTGGGCCGGATCGTCGCCTGCAACCGCGGCACGATCCCGGGATCGAGCGGCTCGACCGCGCCGACGCGGGTGCAGGGCTGCGCCATGCTCGACCGGGTCAATGCCGCGGGCTACGGCTACTACGACGCAGAGAACAGCACGCCCAATCCCTTCGTGAAGCAGAAGCTGTGGCAGGTCATCAATACCACGACCTGGCAGGCGACCGACACGCTGACGGTCAAGAACATCGCCAGCTATGCCATCGCCCGCGAGAGCTATGCGTTCAACATCAGCGGCGACAACATTCCGGGAGTCTGGGTGACCACCACTTTCCCGGGACCGCACGTCGGGCAGGACAAGCGCGGCAACCTGACCGAGGAATTCCAGCTCCAGGGGCGCAGCGCCGACGATCGCCTGACCTGGCAGGCGGGCGGCTATCTCGAGCGGAGCGAGCCCCTTGGCGGCCAGTTCGGATCGCAGCAGCAGTATACCGCGGTCTATGCGTTCTGCTCGAACGTCTATGCCTTCGTCTGCAACACCCCGATCTCGCCTGCGACCAGCGTGTCGATCGCCAACAACGTCTATACCTACCGGACTCACGGCATCTATGCCCAGGCGACCTACAAGCTGACCGATCAGTTCGCGATCACGGCCGGCATCCGCAACACCTGGGAATATGCCCACGTCGATGCCAACAACGTTCGCGTCATACCGGGTCCCAACGGCCCGACCAACGCCAGCTGCTCGCGTGCCGTCACGCCGCTGCGGGGCGTGCAGCTGATCAACAATCCGGTCTGCACCCGCTCCTTCACTTCGAAGTCCAATCGCCCGACCTGGCTGATCGACATCGACTACAAGCCGAACGAGGACATACTGATCTACGCCAAGTGGGCCCGCGGCTTCCGTGGCGGCGGCGTCAACGAGGCGAACTTCGGGATCGAGACCTGGGCACCGGAAAAGCTCGACACTTACGAAGTCGGCCTCAAGGCCAGCTTCCAGGGCAGCGTTTCGGGCAACATCAACGTCGCCGGCTTCTGGAACGAGTTCAAGGACCAGCAGACCTCGGTCTTCATTCCGGCCTGCACCAATGCGCCGACCTGCGCGCCGACCGGGATCAACGGCATCCAGAACGTCGGCAAGTCGCGCATCAAGGGCGTCGAGGTCGACGGCTCGCTGACGCTGTTCCAGGACCTGCGCCTCGATTTCGGCTACACCTATCTCGACGCGGTGGTCACCGGCGGCAGCGTTCCCTTCTGCGACAACACCCGCTTCATCTGCTCGCAGGCGGCATTCCTCAGCGCGGGATCGCGGCTGCTGTTCGCGCCGAAGAACCGCGTGACCGTGACCGGGACCTACACGCTGCCGCTGGACGAGAGCATCGGCGCGATCTCGGTCGGCGCGACCTTCACTCACACCGACAAGCAGTTCCAGACCCACACCAACGACATTCCCTTCGCGCTGGGCGCGATCCCGGAAGCCTACGGCCTGCTGCCGGCGACCGACCTGCTCAATCTCAACCTCAACTGGAAGAGCGTCGCCGGCAGCCCCGTCGACGTCGCCCTGTTCGCGACCAACGTCACCAACGAGAAGTATCGCGTGGCGACGGCGGGCGGCCTTACCTCGGTAGGCGCAGAGTTCATCGTTCTGGGCGAACCCCGGATGTACGGCGTGCGCGTGAAGTACCGCTTCGGCGAATGACCGATGCCAGTTCCTCCCCTTCCAGGGGAGGAACCAATAGATCCTCCCCTGGAAGGGGAGGAACTGGCATTCGCGTAGCGAATGACGGAGGGGTGTCAGCGTTTGATCGGAGGGGGACACCCCTCCACCACCGGCTGCGCCGGCGGTCCCCCTCCCCCTACGGGGGAGGATCTTTACGCTGGACACAGCTCAACCCCCGCTGGCGAATGCGGGCTTGCGCCGGGGAAGGAAACACACGCACGGGACGGCCGGCGCTTGTGGTTTGCCTGGCACGACAGGCTTGGCAGTTGCGA
>CAUJJI010000224.1 GCA_963205265.1 Pseudomonadota bacterium | reverse complement strand
TCTTGTAGGTGTGATTATCTGTCAGGCAGTTGGCTTCAGTAGCTTCACCCGGTCAACATTCGGCCTGTTCGATGCCTGGCCACATCATCTCTGGCTGGCGTTCATCCTGTTGTTGGTCACACTCGCCTGCATGATTGTCGGGTCTTTGCTGACTGAGCATTCAGAGGGAGAAAACGTAGCCATCCGGTGAAGGCCGCGGATCCGCTATGATTGTTCGGCAATGAGGTTGATGAGGCATTCGATGCCGTCAGGCGTGAAGGCCATGGCGCCGCCGTCTTCATCGGGCCCGAACACCCATATCAGCCCGTCTTCGGGTTCCATTTCCGCGGCGATGTCGAAGAGCCACTCTTCGTCCCTGCCGAGCTCGCGCGCGACGAGCGCCAGGGTTTTGACGCTATCGACTTTGTTCACGGCCATCAGGCGGCGATCGCTGCAGGCTTGATCTGCCAGTTCCAGGGAAGGAGCTCATCCAGCCGGCTGACCGGGTGATCGGCGATGCGGGCGAGCACATCGGCGAGCCAGGCCTGCGGGTCGATGTCGTTCAGTCGCGCGGTCTGGATCAGGGTGTAGAGGATGGCGGCGCGCTGACCACCGCGATCGGACCCGCAGAACAGCCAGGCCTTGCGGCCGAGCGGGACGCAGCGCAGCGCCCGTTCAGCCGCGTTGTTCGTCAGGCAGATGTGGCCATCATCGAGGAAGCGAGTGAACGCGGCCCAGCGTCGCAACATGTAATTTATCGCCTTCGCCAGATCGTGGTTGCGCGACAGCTTGGCCAGCTGCGCGGTGAGCCAGGCGTGGAGCTCGGCAATGAGCGGCGTGCTGAGCTCCTGCCGCACGGCGAGGCGTTCGGCGGCGCTGCAGCCGTTCACGGCGCGCTCGATGTCGAACAGCGCGTCGATCCGCTGCACGGCTTCGAGCGCGATCGGATAGATCATGCCGGCGCGCTCGCCGCGGCTCTTCTTGCGCGCAGCGCCCTCGACGTCGGCGAGCTCGAAGAACTTGCGCCGTGCGTGGGCAAAACATGCGGCTTCGAGGACGGGGCCGGGCGCACGGTCATCGCGATAGAGCTCGCCATATCCGCCATAGGCATCGGCTTGCAGGATGCCTGACCATGCGGCGAGATGTACTCTTGGATGCTCGCCGCGCCGATCGCGTGAGTAGTGGAACAATGCCGCGGGCGGATCGGCACCAGCGAACGGCTTGTCGTCGCGCACATAGACCCACAGCCTCGCGGTATCGGTCTTGCCCTTCGCGAGGACTGGCACGGTCGTGTCGTCGCCGTGCAATCGCTCGGCGGCGAGGACATGGGCCTCGATCAGGCGATAGATCGGCATCAGCGCATGGGCGCCGCCGCCGACCTGATCACCGAGCGTCGATGTGCTGAGCGGCACGCCCTCGCGGGCGAACCGCTCCGCCTGGCGGTTGAGCGGCTGGTGCTGCCCGTACTTCTCGAACAGCAGCATCGCGAGGAAGCTCGGCCCGGCCCAGCCGCGAGGGAGCACATGAAAGGGCGCGGGCGCCTGCGCGATCTTCTCGCAATCCCGGCAAGAAAACTTCTCGCGCACTGTCTGAGTGACCTTCCACGAACGCGGGATTACCTCGAGCGTCTCGGTGATGTCTTCGCCGAGCTTGGCAAGGCGGCTGCTGCCGCATGCCGGGCAGGAACAGGGGGCGGGCACGACGATGCGCTCGCGCGGCAGGTGATCGGGGAACGGCTTGCGGCTCGGGCGCTTGCGCTCGAACGCGGTGACGGTCAGGGCCTTTGCGGCGGCGGCCTCGGTGACGAGCTCATCCTCGCTGGCATCGGCCTCGAGATCTTCGAGCTGTAGCTCCATCTGTGCCAGGAGGCGCTTGCTGCGTTCTGCGCTGGCGCCGTAGGCCTCGCGCTTCAGCTTGGCGATCTGCAGCTTGAGATGGGCGATCATCGCCTCGGTGGCGCTCTCGCGGGCCTTTGCGTTGGCGAGCCGCGCCTCTGCCTCATCGGCTCTGCGGGTCGCCGCGTTCAGCAGCGCCTTGAGCGCTGCGACGTCGTCCGGAAGGGGCGAAACGGCGGCTTCCATGCCCATGAATGAATCACCATCGGCCCCGCCAATCAAGCCGATAATACATCATCCCGGGCATTATCCCGCGCTCTGCGGCCGCCAGCTATACTGCGGGTTACGCCAGTCGATACCGTCAAGCAGACAGGCCAGTTGGGCACTGGTCAGCGACACGATCCCGTCCTTCGCCGACGGCCAGATAAAGCGTCCCTTCTCGAGCCGCTTGGCGTAAAGCGACATGCCGATACCATCATGCCAGATGATCTTGGTCAGCGATCCGGCACGCCCCCGAAAGACGAACAGATCGCCGCCGAAAGGATCCCGCCCCAGGCTCTGTTGAACGAGCAGCGCGAGCCCCTGCATGCCCTTGCGCATGTCTGTGTGGCCCATCGCTATCCACACCCGCGCGCCGGGCGGGATCATCGCAGCGCCTTCAAGGCCGCGGCTGTCAGCACGGGCGATGCCGAGGCCGCAATGCTGACCCGGGCGCCGCCCGGCAGCTCGATCAAGATCGCGACGCCCGGCGCGGGCAAAGGCGGCTGCAGCTCGTCGGCCACCATCGCCTCGGCGAATACTGGGCCCGGCAAGGCTGCGCGAAACTTGCGCCGCCATGCATAGATCAGGCTGGTGGAAACATCATACCGGCGGCTAACCTCGGCAACGCAGGAACCCGGCGCAAACGCCTCGTTCAGGATCTGAAGCCGCTCGTCCTCACTCCACCGCCGACGCCGCTCGGGCCCGCTAAACAGCGTTACCTGGCTCATATCCGTCCTTAAGCTCGCTCACACGAGCACGCTTATGAGCGCGCGAAACCTCAACCTACAACACGGCCCTCACCGGACGGGTACGAGAAAACCAGCTTGAGTCACTGTCAGACACTTACACCAGACTGAATTTGAATTCGCGTGGCATCTGGATGGGATGGGCCGTTCTCGGGCTCGTGATGGCCAGCATCTATTATGGCTTTCACACTCTATCGATGAGGACACCCAATCCACCGCCTGCGCTGGCCATGCAAGCAGACCCAGTCAGTCCCGGCAGCATGGTTCACATCTATCGCGGTGAAAAACCCACTTTGGACGGCGTCATAGCGCAAGGTGAATATGACGATGCAACATTGTTGCTAGGTGTTGAAGGGTGGACCGCGCAATTTAGCCCTGTGCTTAGTTCTACGGACCTGGCGACCAAGGTTTGGGCAAAGCACGACGGGACAAGCCTCTATTTTGCATTCGATGTCACCGATGATGTCATATACGCTCAAGATACGGATTTTTGGCTTCCGGATGAGAACAGCCTTGCTCATGACCTAAGTCGCGAGG
>CAUJJI010000223.1 GCA_963205265.1 Pseudomonadota bacterium | reverse complement strand
TGCCACGCAGATCCCGACCATGGCGATCCCGGTTGTGCTGCTCGGCACCTTCGGCCTGATGGCGGCCTTCGGCTTTTCGATCAATACCCTGACCATGTTCGGCATGGTGCTGGCGATCGGCCTGCTGGTCGACGATGCCATCGTCGTGGTCGAGAACGTCGAGCGCCTGCTCGCCGAGAATCCGGGCATGACCCCGCGCGAGGCGACGATCCGCTCGATGCAGGAAATCCAGGTCGCGCTCGTCGCGATCGCGCTGGTGCTTTGCGCGGTGTTCCTGCCGATGGCCTTCTTCGGCGGCTCGACCGGCGTCATCTACCGGCAGTTCTCGCTGACGATCGTCTCGGCAATGGTGCTGTCGGTCATGGTCGCGCTGATCCTCAGCCCCGCGCTGACCGCGACGCTGCTGAAGCGCCACGAGGACGAGAACAAGGACAGCTTCGTCGGCCGATCCAGCGCCCGCATGCGCGTCTGGTTCGACCGCAATTTCGCGCGGCTGGTCGAATGGCATCAGTTTCAAGTCGCCCGGATCGTCGACCGCAAGACGCTGTTCCTGGCCATCTACGGCCTGGTGGTACTGCTGCTCGCCCTGCTGTTCGTTCGACTGCCGACGGGCTTCCTGCCGAACGAGGACCAGGGCACAGCCGCAATGCAGTTCACCCTGCCGGCCGGCGCCACGATCGAACGGACCGACGAGGCGGCGCGGCGGATCGAGCAGTACCTGCAGACCCAAGAAAAGGACAACGTCAGGGCGATCCAGGTCGTGGTCGGCGGCGGAGGCGGCACCAGGGGCGGGCAAAGCAGCGGGCAGGGCTTCATCGGCCTGAAGGACTGGGACCTGCGGCCGGGACAGGCGAACACCGCCGATGCCATCACCCGGCGCGCCAACCGCGCCCTTTCGGGCCTGCGCGACGTCGAATTCTTCGCCACCGTGCCGCCGTCGGTGCGCGGGCTCGGCCAGTCCTCCGGCTTCACTGCAGAGCTGCTCAACACCGGCGGCCTTCCGCGCAACGCGTTCAAGGCGATCCAGGAAGACATCCTGGCCGAGGCGCGGAGCGATCCCCAGCTGGCCAGCGTCCGGCTCTCGGGGCTCCCGGACCAGCCTTCGCTGAGGATCGACATCGACCGGCAGAAGCTTTCCGCGCTCGGCCTCGGCCAGGGCGACGTCAATGCGACGCTGTCGACGGCCTGGGGCGGCCGCTACGTCAACGACTTCGTCGACCGCGGCCGGGTGAAGCGCGTCTATGTCCAGGGCGACGCCCCGTTCCGTTCGCATCCCGAGGATTTCGGCCAGTGGCAGGTACGCGGCGCGAACGGCCAGATGGTGCCGTTCTCGGCCTTCTCGAACATCCGCTGGACTACCGCTCCGACGACGACGAGCCGGTTCAACGGCATTTCCAACTACCAGTTCAACGGCCAGCCTGCGCCCGGGATCAGTTCGGGCGAAGCGATGGACGCCTTCGCACAGATTGTCGCACGGCACCGCGGCGTATCGCTGGACTGGTCCGGCGCGTCCTTCCAGGAGCGGCTGTCGTCGGGCCAGGCGCCGCTGCTCTATGCGGTCTCGCTGCTGGTCGTGTTCCTCTGCCTGGCGGCGCTCTACGAAAGCTGGTCGATCCCGGTGGCGGTGCTGCTGGTGGTCCCCCTGGGCCTGGTCGGCGCGGTCTTCGCCGTCACCCTTCGCGGGCTGGAGAACGACGTCTACCTGCAGATCGGCCTGCTCACCACCATGGGCCTAGCCGCCAAGAACGCGATCTTGATGATCGAATTCGCCGAACAGGCCGAGCGCAAGGGCAAGCGCATCATCGACGCCGCGCTCGAGGCCGCGCGCATCCGCCTGCGCCCGATCCTGATGACGAGCTGCGCCTTCATCTTCGGCGTGCTGCCGCTGGCGCTGGCGACCGGGCCGGGGGCGAACAGCCGCATCGCCATCGGCACCTCGGTGATCGGCGGCATGCTGACGGCGACGCTGCTCGCCGTGTTCTACATCCCGCTGTTCTTCGTCATCGTCCGCCGCACCACGCGCGACACGCTCAAGCGGCTGCTCGCCCGCAAGCAGGCGCCGGCATGATGCGCCGCGCCGCCATCCTCGCCTCGGCGCTGCTGGCCGGCTGCACTCTGGAGCCGCACTACCAGCGGCCCGCGCCGCCGGTCCCGCCGAGCTGGCCGACCGGCGACGCCTACCTGCGCCGGAGCGAGGCTGCGCTGCCGAGCTACGGATACCGCGAAGTCTTCGCCGATCCCCGCCTGCGTGCGATCATCGACCAGGCCCTCGCCAACAACCAGGACCTGCAGCTCGCTCTTGCCAACATCGAAGCGGCGCGGGCCCGCTATCGCATCCGCCGGGCCGAGCTGTTCCCCGCGGTGGATGCCGCCGGCAGCTATCGCCGCAGCGACAGTGCCGGGCCGGGCGGGGAGCAGGACCGCTTTTCCGCCCAGCTCGGCATCGCCGGCTACGAGCTCGACCTGTTCGGCCGCATCCGCTCGCTGTCGAAGGCGGAGCGCGAGCGCTATCTCGCCAGCGAGGCGGCGGCACGCGCGACGCGGCTGGCGCTGGTCGCCGATGTCGCCGACGCCTGGCTGGCCCTTGCCGCCGACAGCAGCCTGCTGGCCGTCGCCCGGCAGACCGCCGAAGCGGCGCGCGACAGCATGCGGATAACCGGACGCCGGCTGCAGGGCGGCATCGCGCCCCGCTCGGACCTCCGCCAGGCGGAGATCGTGCTGCGCACGGCCGAGGCCGACGTCGCCGAGCTGACGACTGCGGTCGCGCAGGACCTCAATGCCCTGCAGCTGCTGGTCGGGGCACCGGTCGATCCTGCCAACCTGGCGACGCGGATCGAGGATGCCACGACGCGCCTGGCCGAAGTTCCGGCCGGCCTCGATTCCTCGATCCTGCTGCGGCGGCCCGACGTGATCGAGGCCGAGCACCAGCTGCGCGCCGCCAATGCCGAGATCGGCGCGGCCCGCGCCGCCCTGTTCCCGCGGATCACGCTGACCGGCCTGCTCGGCTTCGCCTCCGACGCCCTGGGATCGCTGTTCGATCGCGGCAACTTCTCGTGGCAGGCCGGCGGCGATGCCGGCTACGCCATCTTCAGCGGCGGGGCGGGGCGGGCGAATGTCGCGCTCGGCCAGGCGCAGCGCGATGCGGCGCTGGCCTCATACCGCAAGGCGATCCAGAGCGCCTTCGCCGACGTCGCCGACACGCTGGCGCGGCGCGGGACGATCGACGCCCAGCTGCAGGCGGCGGCTTCCGGCCGCGAGGCGGCGGCGGACAATTCGCGCCTGGCGACCATGCGCTATCGCGGCGGGATCGAGAGCTACCTCGAGGAACTGACCGCACGCCAGGCGCTCTACGCGGCCGAGCGGCGCCTGGTGCAGACGCGGCTGGTCAAGGCGAGCAACCTGGTGGCGCTGTACCGCTCGCTGGGCGGGGATGCGTTCGGGGGTTGAGGGGCTGAGCCGTGCTTCCTTCACTCGTCATGCTGAACTCGTTTCAGCACCCATCTCTCCCGGCAGACCATTGGCGCGTGGGGAGAAATGGGCCCTGAAACGAGTTCAGGGTGACGACCAAGTCTTTGACTCCCTTGCGCCCCCGCCTTCGCGGGTGTGTTGGAGAGTCGGGCGCATTCGCAGAACCTTCACCCCACCCGCTCCGCCCAGGCGACTCTGCGCCACGGCCCGCCGTATTCGGTCCCTCCGAAGGGATAGCACGTGGTCAGCGCCAGCAGCGGGCGCGGCGGGTCGAGGGGGTAGGTGAAGGCATTCCAGCGGACGGTCTGGAACCAGGTCACGCGATAGGTTTCCGCCGTGCCGTCGACATATTCCATCGCCACGATGACGCCTTCGCGCAGGTCGCGGATGAACAGGAAATGCGTGTCGCGGTGCGCCGAGACCACGGTGACCGGGCTGGCCGCGTCGCCGCGCTTCACCATCGCCGGGCCGCGGGCGAGGCCGTCGTGGCTGGCGGGGCCGGCCAGCACCACTTCCTGCACCTCGAGCCGCTTGACCGCGATCCGCGCCAGCGGCTTGCCGGCGGCCACGGCCAGAGGCCGGGCGTCCGGGCGGGCTGGAGCCAGCGGCATCGCCGCCGTGGCTATGGCCGGCCGGGTGGCATGCCCGGCCACGACCGGCAGCGGGCCGGCAAGTTCGCCCAGGCTCCGCTCGAACTCGCGGTCTAGGCTCGCCTGGGCAAGCTCGGCGGTCACCGGGACCGCGGCGCCCTGCGCGACCAGGGCGACCCCGGCCAGGCAGAGCGCCAGCGATCCGGCGCGCAGCAGCGGGCGCAGCGCGCTCACGCGGCCGCTCCCGCCGGGCGGCGGCGGCGCGAGGCGAGCAGGCCGGCCACGCCCAGCACCAGCACGGCCAGGCCGCGGTAGATCGTGCCGAGGAAGCCGGTCGCGGTCTGGGGAAGCTCCATCGGCTCGCTCTGATCCGGCGCGGGCGCGGCGGCCTCGGCCTGCGGCAGGTCGTTGCCGAGCAGCTTGTCGAAATCCCAGCCCTTGGGCAGCAGCAGCGGCAGCTCTTCGCGCGTCAGCTTGGTTCCGGCCGGGCGCGAGCGCGTCTCGTCCTCCGCGACGAGGCTCGTCTGCGTAGTCACCATGCCGTAGGTCAGGCCGATCTGCGCAATCGCTTCGTCGGCGGCGGCTTCCTCGATCTGGTTCGACCAGCGCTGCGCCTCGATGTCGGAGATGCGGCGGCCGGCCCAGAGCCGGGCGACGGCAGGGCTGTCGCTCGCCGAGGAGAGGTCGACCGTGGTCCGCCAGGGCTTGTCGCCGATCATGCCGGTGACGGTGAGCTTGCCGGCCAGCCTGTCGCCCTTGCCCAGCAGCACCAGCGGCTCGCCGGCATAGAGGTCGGGCAGGCGCTGCGGCGTCAGGTCGAACGAGGCCCCCTCGACGCGAACCGCCAGCTCACGCACCGCCGGCGCCTTCAGGCGGTCGAGCAGCGCGGTCATCTTGGCCATCACCTCGGTGCCCCCGTCGTTGCTGGCGCCGATGTTGGTGTAGGTGCCGCGCCCGGCCTCGGCCATGCGGCGCATCAGGTAGTTGTTCGGCGCCGAGCCGATGCCGACCATGAACACCCGGCTGCGGCCGCTGTTGGCGGCAATCTCGGCCATCATCTCGCGCTCGTTGGACAGGTCGCCGTCGGTCAGGAAGATCACCTGCCGCACCCGCGGGTCGTCGGGACGGTCGTCGACCAGCGCGGCCTTGAGCGCGGGCAGCATCTCGGTGCCGCCGGCGGCTTCGAGCCCTTCGGTGAACTTGCGCGCGAGCTCGACCTGCTCGGCGCTGGCCGGGGTGGCGTGCTCGAACAGCTGGGTCATGGTGTCGTCGAAGCGGATGACGTTGAAGCTGTCCTGCGGCCGCAGCGTGGTCAGCGCGTGAAGCAGGCTCTGCTTGGCCGCGGCCATCGATTCGCCGCCCATCGAGCCGCTGTTGTCGATGACGAAGATCATCTCGCGCGGTGCCAGGCTGCCCGCTTCGACGCGCGCCTGCGGCGTGATCGTCGCCATGACGTAGTGCGCGCCGTCGAGCGCCTGGCGGAACAGGCCGACAGTGGGATCGGCAGAGGCCGAGCGCCAGCGCAGCTCGAAGTCGCGGTCGGCCGGCTCCTCGCCCGCCGCCAGGGTGATCGTCCGCTCGACCGGCCCCGCGTCGATCACCGCGATCTTGTGATAGGGGCTGATGATGTTCGCCGGGGCGAAGCCGGGCGCGAGGTGGACGGTGATCGACACCGGGTTGAGCGACTTGCCCAGGCTCGGGTGGGCCAGGGGCGCGGTTACCGCGGCGGCGTCGGTCAGGGCCGTGGTCGAAGTCAGCGTGTGCGGCGGGACGTAGCGCGGGCCGACGACCAGCGGCAGCCGCAGCGCGAACTCGCCGCCGAGCTGGCGGACGGGCGCCTGGTACTCGATCGAGATCAGCACGGTCTCGCCGGGGCCGACATTGGCGACATTGTTGCGGAACAGGTTCGGCCGGTCGGATTCGACCAGCCCGGCCTTGCGTCCCTCGGCCTTGGCCTTGTCGTAGATCGCGCGCGCTTCCTCGCGGCGCTTGATCCGGCCGACGAAGACGCGCTGGCCGACGACCATCTTCATGCTGTCGACCGCGCCGTCGTCGGGCAGGGGATAGAGGTAGGTCGCCTCCATCCACTTGCTGCTGGTGTTGCGGAAGGCCTGGGTCACGCGCACGCGGACGATCTGGCCGCTGACGCTGACGTCCATGTCGGTGCCGAGGCGGACGGCGGGCAGCGCCTCGGCGACGCCCTTGCCCTGCAGCAGCAGCGCGCCGCCGGCGGCGGGATCGCTGCCGTCCTCGGCGCGGACGGCGGAGGACACCAGGCAGCTGGTGACGACGGCGAGCAGGGTGATCGTGCCGATGCCGAGTCGGCGGCGAGTCTCCGGGCGGATCTTGGACAGGGTGGACATGGGTAAGCTCCGTTCTTCGTGGAGCCTTCCCGTTAGACACCGCCGATGCCGGACAGCCACGCGAAATGTCGGCCAGTTTCGGTGACAACCGGACCATTTCGGCGGATCGGAACAGGGCGCTTGACGGCCCGTACGGATTTGTGCGGAATTGTCCGGGGAGGCTCCATCGCCAATGTCGGATCACACCGAACTGCGCAGCACGGAAAGCGAAGGCATTGCCGAGCGGCTGCGCGAGGAGCTGGCGCGGCGGCGGATCTCGCGCCAGGCGCTGGCGGACATGGCCAGGATCAGCCTGTCGACTCTGGAAAAGGCGCTGTCGGGCAGCCGGCCGTTCACCCTGGCGACCGTGGTGCGGATCGAGGACGTGCTCGGCACCGCGCTGCGCCAGAAGCCGCCGCCACCGGTCGACGCGCTGCTCGCGCCCGGCGACATGGGGTCCTACAGCCGGCCGGCGGTGCGCTGGATCGAGGGCAGCTACCTGACTCTGCGCCCCGCCTTCAGCCAGCCCCGGACGATCTATGCCTATCGCACCGAGATCTTCTGGGACGAGGTGTCGAGCCACTTGCGCTTCGCCGAATCCGACCGCGCCGACAGCGCCTTTACCCAGGCCGGCTTCGTCTCGATGCCCAACCTGTCCGGCCATACCTACCTGGTGACCAGCGAGGAGGGGCAGTACCGGCTGATCATGCTTGGCCGCGGCACGCGCGAGCGGCGCATGTTCGGGCTGCTGTCGACGCTGCAGGTCGGTTCGGGCTCGCAGCTGATACCGGTCGCCTGCCCGATCGCGATGGTGCCGATGGAGCAGGTGCCCGACGTGCGCTTCGGCCTGCTCGGCGCCGACGACGATCTTCACGCCGGCTACCGCGAGATCCTCGATCGCGCGACCGTCAGCGACTTCTGCCGGTGGCACGAGTAATGCCGCTGATGAGGCATATCCGGCGTGCCATCAGGGCGCAGCCGACGTTCGCCGAAAAGGCGGTCAGAACTTTCCTTGCCGTGCTCATCCCGACTCTGCTGCGCTGGGCGCTGGTTGGGGACTACTATGGCGCGCCCTTCGTCCTCTACTTCCCGGCGATCCTGATGATCGCCGTGCTGCTGGGCTGGCGCAGCGGTGCCGCGACCGCCGTGGGCAGCGCCGTGGTGGGCGTGCTGATGTTCTGGCCGTACGACTTCCTCAAGGCCTTCGGCGCGCAGCACGCCATCATCCTCGTCATGTACGGGTTTTCGTGCGCCTGCATGATCGGCATCGGCCAGGTCCTCAGGGACGCCGTGCTCGAGATCGAGGCCCAGGCGCGCCAGAGCGAGGCTTTCAACCAGGAGCTGCAGCACCGCACGAAGAACTCGATCCAGATGATGCGCGCGCTGGCGTCGCAGGCGTCCAAGGCCACCGATCCCGCCGAGTTCTACGAAACCCTGGGCGGACGCCTTTCCGCCCTGGCCAAGGCCAACGAGTTGCTGCGTTTCGGGGCGCTCGAGGCCTGCCAGCTCGACGCGCTGGTACGTGCGGCGATCGCTCCGTTCAACAGCGCGCGGATCAGCTATACGGGACCGCCGTGCCAGGTCTCGCGCAACGGCTGCACGCCGCTGATGATGGCGCTGCACGAGCTGGGCACCAACGCTTCGAAGTACGGCGCGCTCTCGGTCGAAGCGGGGCGCGTCGACATCTCCTGGCGAGTCCCGGAAGGCGAGGGGCCGATCGAGATCGTCTGGCGCGAAAGCGGCGGCCCGCCGGTCAAGGAACCCGTGCGCCGCGGCATCGGCGCCCGGCTGCTCTCGCCTAACGGCGACATGCGCAGGGTGGAGGTGCAATACCATCCCGACGGCGTGGTCTGCGAGATGTCCGTGGCACCGGCTTAGCGGGGTTCGGGCGAAGCCGCCAAAGATCCTCCCCCATAGGGGGAGGGGGACCGCCGAAGGCGGTGGGGGGGTGTCACCCGCTTCCCAGACGCCGACACCCCTCCGTCAGCGCAGCGCGCTGCCACCTCCCCTTACTGGGGAGGATCTGGACAAAAGAATTCGTCCGCCTCCGCCAAAAGCCCGCTCCGCACTGGTTTACGCGCGTAAACCACGGCGGGTAACGAAAAGCCTCCACGCGAAAGAAACCATGGACGGCTACTTCCTGGCATAACGATGCGAGGTTAGTCCCGATGAGCGAGTATTCACCCGAGCGCCGCCGCGCCAACCGCCAGCTTTCGATCCTCTCGGTGCGCTGCCGGGTGGCCCATGGCATGTCTCCCCAGGTCTGGCTGACCGAGCTGTCCACGCACGGCTGCCAGCTGGTGATCCGCGCCGGCTCGCTCAAGCAGGACCAGCGGGTGGTGATCAAGCCCAAGGACATGGAAGGCATCGCCGGCAAGGTCGTCTGGGTGGTCGACGTCAAGGCCGGCATCGAGTTCGAGAAGCCCTTGCACGAAGCGATCGTCGATCACCTGCTCAACCCGCCGCTGCGCCCCGACGATGCGCCGCTGGTGGACCGCTTCGGACGCCCGGTCCCGGACCTTCCGCGCTCGCGCCATACCAGCCTGCGATCCTGCTTGTAGTCGCGCAAAAATCGAGGCAATCCCAGGTCCGGGCGGAACGTCGCCCGATGCATGGGGGGAATGCAGGAATGTCCTTCGTCAAGGCGCTGATACCCGGACTGATATTGACGCTGATCGTCGGGACCATCATCGGCTCGACCGGATCGCAGGGCGGCTTCCTGAACATCCATCACGCCGCGCTGGCCGGCTACAAGTTCTACTGGTCGTGGCAGCTGTTCGTCGCCGCGACCGGGCTGTCCTGGGGCATCTTCTGGATGATGGAGTGATCGCGTCGCCGCGTGCATTCGCGCGCGGCAGCCTTCATGCATCCAGCAGCTTGGCACCGTGCGGATTCGCCTCGGGCACGCCGTGGGTCCGTTCCCATTCCTCGGCCGCGTCGTAGCAGGCCTCGACCACGGCCGAATAGGTCTCGCGGAAATGCACGCGCTGTTCCGGGTGGTCGAAAGCGAAGGCCAGGTTGTTCTTGACCGCGTCGAGCACCATCGGCGCGATCGCTTCGGGGGTGTAGAAGGCGAGCGAGGTGACCTTGCCCGATTCCTCGCCGACATGGACCTCGCCTTCGCCGGGGCCGCCGAACTTGGTGGGGCGGTAGAGCGCGTTGTTGGCCTTCATGCCGGTGGCGACGCCGCCCGGGCAATAGCTGGTCGTGTGGATGCCGTGCTCCTTCAGTTCGAGCGCGAGGTTCATCATCAGCCCGATGATCCCGGCCTTCGCCGCCGAATAGGGCACGTGGACCGGGATCCAGCCCGGCAGCAGCCCGGCCATCGACGCCGTGGCGCAGATATGGCCGCCGCCGGCCGCGATCATCCCGGGCAGGAAAGCGCGGGTGGTGTTCATCACGCCGTGCAGGTTGACCTGCAGAATCCAGTCGACGTCGTCGTCCGACATCTCCGTCAGCGGATCGAACGACGTCGCCCCGGCATTGGCGAAGACCAGCTGGATCGGGCCGAGCGCGGCTTCGGCTTCCTCCTTCATCCGGCGGATCGAATCCCGCTCGCAGACGTCGCACTGGATCGCCACCGCCTTGCCGCCGGCCGCCTGGATCGCGGCGGCGACTTTCTGCGCCTTCTCGAGCATGATGTCGGCCACGGCCACCGAGGCGCCCTGGCGCGCCAGTTCCCTGGCAAGGCCCATGCCGATGCCGCTGCCGCCGCCGGTGACCACCGCTGCCTTGCCGCTGATGTCCGTCATTCGAGAATCCTTTCCGCGCTTCCTCCGGACCTGCATGTCATCGCGCGGGCGGTGAAGCAATCGCAACCTTCCGTCCGCGCGCGGTCTCTGCCATGAGGCCGCAACAGGCAGGATGGAGAGCGGGAATGGCCGAGAACGCCAAGGGAATAGCCGTAGTCACGGGCGCAGCATCGGGAATGGGGGAGGCCGCGGCGCGGCTGCTGGCCGAAGCCGGATGGCCCTTGCTGCTCTGCGACCTCAACCAGGAGCGGCTGGCCGCCACTGCCGGCCGGCTTCCCGGCCAGGTCGAGACGCTGGCCGGCGACATCGCCGCCGCGGACTACGGCGCCGGCCTGACCGCGGCGCTGGCCGGGCGGCCGATCGGCGCGCTGATCCATTGCGCCGGACTGTCGCCGACCATGGCCGATCCTGCGCGCATCCTCGAAGTCAACCTCGCCGCGACGATGCGGCTGGTCGAGTCCATCCTGCCGCACATGGCGCAAGGCAGCTGCGCCGTCCTCTTCGCGTCCTCGGCCGCGCACATGCAGGGCGCCGCGCTGGACGAGGCGATCAATGCCGTGCGCACGCCGGAAGCGGTGCCCTCGCTGATGCAGTACACGCCGGAATCGGGTGCCGCCTACTCGGTCTCGAAGCGCGGGGTGAAGCTGCTGGTCGAACGGGAATCGCCGCGCTTCGGAGCCCGCGGCGCGCGCATCGCCTCGATCTCGCCGGGCATCATCGACACGCCGATGGGCCGCCAGGAGATGGAGACGCACCCGATCATGAAAGTGCTGGTCGAAAAGAGCGCCCTCCGCCGCGAAGCCAGGCCCGAAGAGGTCGCCGCCGTGGCGGTGTTCCTCTGCACCCAGACGGCAAGCTTCATCACCGGGACCGACATCCTCGTCGACGGCGGCTCGATCGCGACGATGGTTGGCGCGGCGCGGGAGGGGTAGGTAGGCGGAGAGAAGCAAGCCATACCCGTCATGCTGAACTTGTTTCAGCACCCATCTATCCCGGCAGACCATTGGCGCGTGGGGCGCGATGGGCCCTGAAACGAGTTCAGGGTGACGCGTGGAGGGCGCGGTAGCGCAGGGCTCGTCGTCCCGGGCTTGACCCGGGACCGCTGGCCTCATCGATGGAACGCTTTCCTACATCGCCGCCAGGCGCCATGGTCGCCCCATGCGCACGATCAACTATCGGATTTCAAAGCCCTTTTCGGGCCCCGAAGTGCCGAAGAACAGTTTGCTCCTTGGGCACTGTCAACAGTGTCAACACCCCCGGTCCGAATCGCCTCAGGCCTCGTCGGCGCAGGCTTCGAGAGCGGCGCGGTCGAGGATCACCACGGTGCGGCGGTTGGGGGTATCGATCACGCCGTCCTCGCGCAGCTGGGTGATCTGGCGGCTGACCGTCTCGATCGTCAGGCCGAGCAGGTCGGCGATGTCCTGGCGGCCAAGCGGCAGCTCGAGGTGGATCGGGCCCTCGGTGTCGGGCTCGGCCAGGCGGGCGACCATTTCCAGCAGGAAGGCGGCGACGCGCTCGTTGGCGCTGCGGCGGCCGAGCAGCAGCATCCACTGCCGCGTGCGGTCGAGCTCGGTCAGCGTGCGCTGCAGCAGCTTGTGCTCGAGATCGGGGTGGTCGCGGGCGAAATCGTCGAAAGCGGCGCGCATGAACGTGCAGACCTTGGCATCGGTCAGAGCGACGATCGAATGATTGCTCTTGGGACCGAAGGGGCGGCCGATGAAGTCGCTGGGGAACATGATGCCCAGCGTCTGCTCGCGGCCGTCCATGGTCGAGGCCGAGAGCTTGAACACGCCGTCGATGACATTGCCGACGATGACCGATTCGTCGCCCTGCCAGGTCATCGTCTGGCCGCGCTTCAGCATCTGGCGACGGCCGATGCGATTGAGATCGCCCAGCGCCTCTTCCGAAAGAGATTGACAGATCGCCCGTTCACGCACGCTGCACTGGGAACAATCGTTCATGTCTCACCGCCTCATTTTGTAGCTTTTCTGGCGGCTTTATCGGACGGGCGAACCCGCACGGATATCCGTAATTTCCCCAAGTGTGTGGAACGCGGTGGGCTAGACGGCCGAGCTGAATTTCCTTTGCGAAACGGTCCGGTAAGGGTCGAAGCAGGCGGCGATCGCCCGCGCATAGGGCAAGCCGAAAGGCTGGATGCTGAGCACGCCGTCGGCAAAGCCGATCAGGCCGCGATCGGCGAAGGGCTGCAGCCGCTCGCGCAGGTCGTTCAGCAGTGCCACGGCCACCGGCGCCTTGCCCTGGCACAGCAGGCCCTCGATGATCGCCCCGCGCAGGCGGTCCTCGGCCGAGCGGCGCACGCCGTGCACCGCGGTCAGGCGATCCTGCGACAGCATCATGCGGTAGCGGCCGGTGTTCTTCTCGTTCTGCGCGATCAGATGCGGGAAGCAGCTGATTGCCGAGGCGCCGAGGCCGATGAGCACCGGTGCCGCATCGTCGGTGAAACCCTGGAAGTTGCGGTGCAGCTTGCCCGAGAGGACCGCCTGGGCAAGGGGATCGCCGGGCAGGGCGAAATGATCGAAGCCCACCGGCACATAGCCGCCGTCGACCAGGCGCTCGTGCCCGCGGCGGGCCATGGCGAAGCGCGTCGCCTGGTTGGGCAGGGCACTCGCGTCGATGCGCTTCTGGCGCGGCATCATCTGCGGCACGTGGGCATAGCCGAACAGCGCGATGCGGTCGGCGCCGAGCTCGCCGGCGCGGTCGAGCGTCTCCTCGAGCGTAGTGAGCGTCTGGCCGGGAAGCCCGTACATCAGGTCGAAGTTCAGCGAGGTCACCCCGGCCTCGCGCAGCAGCGCGGTGCAGTCGGCGATGAGATGGTCGGGCTGCTCGCGGCCGATCGCCTGCTGCAGCCGGGGATCGAAGGTCTGTACGCCGAGGCTGGCCCGCTGGACGCCGACGCCCGAGAGCGCCTGCGCCCAGCCGGCGCTCATGCTGCGCGGATCGATCTCGATCGAGATCGTCGGCCGGTCCAGCGCGAAGGCCTGGGTCAGCGACAGCATCAGGCGGACGAAGTCGGTCGGGCTGATCGCATTGGGGCTGCCGCCGCCGAAAGCCATGTGGCGGACGCGGGCACCGGAGGGCAGCCTGGCGCCGACCAGCGCGATCTCGCGATGCAGCGCGTCGAGGTAGCTGGTCAGCCGGTCAAGGCGGTTGGACTTCGTCGTGTTGCAGCCGCAGTACCAGCAGATCTGCTCGCAGAAGGGGATGTGGACGTAAAGCGAGACGTCACCCGAAACCCGCTCCAGCGCGCTCGCCATGTCGCCGCCGTCGACTCCCCCGCCGAATTCGGCGGCAGTCGGGTAGCTGGTGTAGCGAGGCACCGGCGTCGCGAGCAGATCGGGATAGTAGGGCCACATGAGCGACCTTATCCTATGGTCTGCGGCGGCTTTCCTTGCGACGGGTCAAATATGGCAATTCGTGCGCTTGCGCGAGGAACCGCCGTGGCAGGCCTTGGCGCAGCAGCCGCTTTCGGTGGCCGGCGCGGGCAGGCCGGAGCCCAGCGGCAGAGTCACTGCCTCCACCACCCCGTCGCCCCGGCAGACCAGCACGGTGATCCCGGCATGGGCGGGGACGGCGATGTTGAGCGCCGCCGGAACCAGCGCGACGAGACCCAGCAGATTGCGCATGCTCATGGCTCGGCAGGCCCTTCGTCGTCGATCAAGATGCGGTTGGCGGCCCCTTCGAGATCCTCGAACTGGCCGCGCTTCATCGCCCAGAAGAACGCGGCCAGGCCGCACAGGCCCATGAACAGCGCGATCGGGAGAAGAAAGGCGATGCTTGTCATTTGACCACTTTCGCAAGCCGGAGCGAATTGGCGATGACGATCAGCGAGCTGGTCGACATGGCGATCGCCGCCAGCAGCGGCGTCACCAGCCCGAAGATCGCCAGCGGCACGGCCAGGACGTTGTAGCCGATGGCAAGCGCGAAGTTCTGGCGCACCACGGTCATCGTCCGGCGCGCGGCCAGGACGGCGCGGGGCAGGGCAACCAGCGAGTCGCCGAGGAAGACGATGTCGGCGGCCTGCAGGCCGACGTCGGAAGCCGTCCCCGGCGCGATCGACGCGTCGGCGGCGGCGAGGGCGGGTCCATCGTTGAGCCCGTCGCCGACCATCAGCACGGTGTAGCCGGCGACTTGCAGCCGGCCGATGGCATCGCGCTTGTCGGCGGGGCTGGCCCCGGCCTGGGCCGTGAGGCCGGTGGCGCGGGCGACTTCGGCGACGGCGCGGCGATTGTCGCCCGACAGGATCGAGCTTTCGATGCCCAGCGCCGCAAGCCGCGCCAGGGCCTCGGCACAGTCGGGGCGCAGCTGGTCGGACAGCGGGATCAGGCGCAGCGGCCGCCCGGCGATGTCGAGCGTCACGGCGCTGGTCCCGGCGCTGTCCGGGCGGCGCAGCGCGACGTCGAGTCCCTGCCAGCGGCCGCGCATGCCGTAGCCGGGCGTCTCGCTGACCGCCTCGATCGCAGCGGCGCGATGGCCGGCCGTCGACAGCGCGGCGGCAAGGGCGCGCGACAGCGGGTGCCGGCTGTGCGAAGCCAGGGCGAGCGCCACGGCGGCCTCGTCGGCGGAAAGCGCGGCGATCGTCGCCACGTCGGGCCGGGGCTGGCCCATGGTCAGCGAACCGGTCTTGTCGATCAGCGCGCGGTCGATTTTGGCGAGGCGCTCCAGCGCGGAGCCGTCCTTGACCATGATCCCCGCCCGCATCAGCGCGCCGCAGGCGACGACCTGCGCCACGGGGACGGCAAGGCCGATCGCGCAGGGGCAGGTGACGATCAGCACGGCGATGGCGATCACTGCCGAATGATAGGCCCCGGCTCCCGCCAGCATCCAGCCGATGAAGCTGACCAGCGCCAGCGTGTGCACGGCAGGCGCATAGATCCGCGAGGCGCGGTCGGCGATGCGGACATAGACCGAGCGCGACTGGCCCGCCGCTTCCATCAGCCGGGCGACTTCGGCCAGCGAGGTATCCTGCCCGACGGCCGTGACGCGCACGTCGACCGGCGCGTCCATGTTCAGCGTGCCGGCATGGACGCGGTCGCCCGGATGGACCGCGACCGGCGCGCTTTCGCCGGTCAGCAGCGACTGGTCGATGCCGGTCTCGCCGGCGACGATCTCGCCGTCGGCGGCCAGCCGCTCGCCCACGGCGACGCGCATGACCATGCCGGGAACGAGATCGCGCGTGGCGATCCAGGCAAGCTTGCCGTCGGCGGCCACGACCATGGCGCCGCTCGCCGCCTGGCTCAGCAGCGCGTCGACCCCGGCGCGGGCCCGGTCGCGCATGGCGGCGTCGAGCGCGCGGCCCGCCAGCAGGAACAGCAGCAGCATCAGCGTCCCGTCGAACCAGGCGTCGTGGCCGCCGGTCACGGTCTCGTAGAGGCTGAGCGCAGTGGCGAGCGTGACGCCGATCGAGATCGGCACGTCCATGTTGGTCCGCCAGTGCCTCAGCGCGCTCCAGGCCGAGGTGAAGAAGGGGCGTCCGGCATAGACGATCGCCGGTACGCCGATCAGCGCCGACAGCCAGTGGAACAGCTGGCGCGTGGTGCCGTCGGCGCCCGACCAGATGCTGACCGACATCAGCATGACGTTCATGCAGGCGAAACCCGCGACGGCCAGCGGGCCGAGCAGCGGCTTCACCGCCGACGGGGGAGGGGCCAGCTCCTCGGGCCGGGGCTGGCTGGCGAAGCCGATCGCCTCGAGCGCCGCGACCAGTTCCGGCGTGCCGACGCGGGCGTGATGATCGACGCGGACTTGCCGGGCGGAAAGGTTGACACGCGCCCGGGCGACTTCGGGCACGGCTTCGAGCTGCCGTTCCACTTTCGCCATGCAGCCGGCGCAATGCATGCCGGGCACGACGAGGACGGTTTCTTCCAGAGGTTCGTCCGCGATCGGGACGGCGGGGGTCACAGGATGTCTCCCTCGCTCCGCCAGTGCCGGCCGTCGGCATGAACTTCGAGCCGCAGCCGCCAGCGCCCCTCGGGCAGGGTGCCGGTCGAGACGAAGGTGCCCTTGCCGTCGGGAACGAAAGCCAGCGCCCGGTCGGGCAGCCTGCCCAGCGGATGGCGCGCCTGCGCCGCGAGCGTGGCGGAGGCCGATGGGCCGGCCAGCTTGACCGTCACCCGTCCGTCGGGCCGGCGGGCGAAGTCGGCGCTCCAGCCCAGGGCCTTCTCGGCCGAAGCCTCGTCGAGCCAGCGGTTGAAATGCTGGCTGGCAACGTAGGAGTTCTCGACGACCACGCCGCCGAAAGTGCTTGTCGCCAGGCGCGCCATCAGCACGTTGACGGCGATGACCACCGCGAAGAAGGCGACCAGGATCGTGGTCATGTGCCGGCCGGTGAAGGGTCGGGGTGCGCTGCTGCTCATTCCGTTTCCTCCACGGGCGAATCGAAGTGGGTCTCGTGACTATCGCTGCCGCCTTCCTTGTCGAGCGCGCGCAGCGAGAAGGTGAAGTCCTGGCTCTTCGTGCCCGGAGGCGCGATGACGTAGACGCGCACCGGGTCGGCCTGGTCGGCGGCGACCGAGCGGGTCAGCGTCCGGCCGGCGGTTGCGGCGGACTGGTCGTCGCTCCACATCCTGGCGCCGTCGAGGCCGACGAGGCCGATCTCCATCTCGCGCGGGCGGCCTTCCATGTTGCGCAGCTTGACCGTGTAGGCGTTGCGGACGCTGCCGTCGCTCATCAGCATGTACGGCGGGTTGCGGTCCTTGGCGACCGAGATGTCGATGTGCGTGCGCACGCCGAGCGCGAACAGCAGGCCCAGTCCCACCGCGCTCCAGATCAGGAAATAGACGATCGTGCGCGGATGGAGGATCGCCTTCTTGAGGCTCTCGGGCGGCTGGCCGGCCTTCTCGGCCTCGCACCCGCCCAGCGTGGCGTAGTCGATCAGCCCGCGCGGGCGGCCGACCTGCTCCATCACCTTGTCGCAGGCGTCGATGCACAGCGCGCAGGTAATGCAGCCGATGTCGGGTCCGTTGCGGATGTCGACGCCGGTCGGGCAAACCGCGACGCACTGGTTGCAATCGACGCAGTCACCCAGCGGCGTGGCGGAGCTCTTCGCTTCCTTGACGCTGCCCCGCGGCTCGCCGCGCCAGTCCTTGTAGGTGACGATCAGCGACTTCTCGTCGAGCATCGCCGTCTGGATCCGCGGCCAGGGGCACATGTAGATGCACACCTGCTCGCGCATGAAGCCGCCGAGGATGAAGGTCGTCGCCGTCAGCACGGCGACGGTATAGTAGGCGATCGGCGCGGCCTCGCCGCTGATGTATTCGCGCGCCAGGGTCGGGCAGTCGGTGAAGTAGGCGATGAAGGCGCCCCCGGTCAGCGAGCTGATCACCAGGTAGATCGCCCACTTGGACAGGCGCTTGGCGATCTTCTTGGGCCCCCAGGGCGCCGCCTGCAGCTTGAGCTGGGCATTGCGGTCGCCGTCGATGAGCCGGTCGACGTGCTGGAAGATGTCGGTCCAGACCGTCTGCGGGCAGCTGTAGCCGCACCAGGCGCGGCCGACCGCGCTGGTGATGACGAACAGCCCGATCCCCGCCATGATCAGCAGGCCCGCCACGAAGTAGAACTCGTGCGGCCAGATCTCGATGCTGAACATGTAGAAGCGGCGATGGGCGAGGTCGATGAGGACCGCCTGGTTCGGGGAGTAGGGTCCCCGATCCCAGCGGATCCATGGCGTAACGTAATAGACCACCAGGGCCAGCACCATCCACGCCCACTTGATGCGGCGGTAGTAGCCGTCGATGGCCTTGGGGAAGACAGACTTCCGCTTCTCGTAGAGAAGGATCGGCCTGTCTTCCGGGGGTACCGTTTCAGGGTTGAGCATTTGCCGTGGCCTGTGGCGCCGCAGCGACGGTGAATTCCTCACCCCCGCCCAGCGAATGGACATAGGCTGCGAGCATCTTGATCGTCACCGCGTCCAGCTTGCCGCCCCAGGCGGGCATGACGCCGGCATGGGCATTGGCGACGCTGGCGGCGATCTTGTCGCGGCTGCCGCCGTAGAGCCAGATCGCGTCGGCGAGGTTCGGAGCGCCGAACTCGCGCAGCCCCTTGCCGTCGGGCCCGTGGCAGGCGACGCAGTTGGCAGCGAAGATCGCCGCCCCGCGCGTGGCCGAGGCACTGGCCTTTTCCTGGCCCGACAGGCTGCGGACATGGCTGACCACGTCCTGGACCTGCGCGGCGGTCAGGATGCCGTCGCGGCCGAACGACGGCATCACGCTGGTGCGGGTGGCGGCGTGGTCGGGCTGGCGGATGCCGTTGGCGATCGTGTACTCGATCTCCTGCAGGTTGCCGCCCCACAGCCAGTCGTCGTCGTTGAGGTTGGGGTAGAGCCCCTGGACCCCCGCGGCGCCGGCGCCGTGGCACTGCACGCAGTTGACCCGGAAGGCCGCCTTGCCGCCCGCGACCGCCGCTTGCATCAGCTGCGGATCGTCGCCGAGCTTCTCGATCGGCGTGGCGGCAAGCTTGGCCTTGAGGTCGGCCCGCTGGCTTTCGGCCTTGGCGGTTTCCGCCGCCAGCTGGCCGCGGCTGGTCCAGCCCCAGAGACCCTCGGTGCCCTTGCCGAGCAGCGGGATCGCCGGGTAGACGACCATATAGCCGATGGAGAAGATGACCGTCAGGTAGAAGGTCCACAGCCACCAGCGGGGGAGGGGCGTGTTCAGCTCCTCGATGCCGTCCCATTCGTGACCGACAGTCTCGGTGCCGGTGGCTTCGTCGATGCGCTTATTTGCCATGGTCGTCGCTTTCGAAGATCATCTTTGCGGCTTCCTCGTTCTTTTCCCGGGCGCCGGGCCGGAAAGGCCAGGCGGCAAGGCCGAGGAACACCAGGGTCATGACCAGGAGGGCCCAGCTGTCGGCAAAGTGCCGCAGCGCGTCATAGGTGGAATGGGCGCTCATCGCCCTTTCTCCTTGGCGAGATCCTCCTGCGCGGCGGCGCTGTTGACGTCCACCATGGTGCCGAGGACCTGGAGATAGGCGATCACCGCGTCCATTTCGGTCAGGCGGGTCGGGTCGCCGTCGAAGTCGCGGACCTGCGCTTTGGGATAGCGCTTGAGCAGGTCGGCATTGTCGGCTTCCGGATCGGCCTGGGACCGGAGATCGGCATTGGCCTGCTCGAGATCCTTCTTCGAGTAAGGCACGCCGACGCGATAGAGCGCGGTCAGCTCGGCGGTCATGTCGCCGGCGTCGAGGTCATGCTCCTTCAGGAAGGCATAGGGCGGCATGATCGATTCCGGGACCACCGAGCGCGGGTCGGTGAGGTGCTGGACGTGCCATTCGTCCGAATAGCGGCCGCCGACACGGGCGAGGTCGGGCCCCGTCCGCTTCGAGCCCCACTGGAACGGATGGTCGTACATGCTCTCGGCCGCCAGGCTGTAGTGGCCGTAGCGCTCGACCTCGTCGCGGAACGGACGGATCATCTGGCTGTGGCAGACGTAGCAGCCTTCGCGGATGTAGATGTCGCGCCCCGCCTGTTCCAGCGGCGTGTAGGGCCGCATCCCTTTCACCTTCTCGATCGTGTTGTCGATCCAGAACAGCGGAGCGATTTCCACGATGCCGCCGACGGTGACGGCAAGGAAGGCGAACAGGCCGAGCAGCGTGACGTTGCGTTCGAGCTTCTTGTGCGATTCAAGCACAGGCGATGTCGTAGTCATTGCTGGTAGCCCTTATTCGGCGGGAACAGAGACAAGCGGGTGATCCTTGTCGGGATCGTAGGCCGGCTGGCGCATCGGGGCCTCCTCGCGGAGCTTGCCGACGATCGTCAGCCAGACGTTGGCGGTCATCACCACCGCGCCGGCGAGGTAGAGCAGGCCACCCAGTGCGCGCAGCAGGAACATCGGGTGCAGCGCCGCCACGGTCTCGGCGAAGCTGTTCACCAGGTAGCCGTCGGCGCCGTATTCGCGCCACATCAGGCCCTGGGTGATGCCCGCCACCCACATCGAGGCGGCGTAGAAGACGATGCCCACGGTCGCCAGCCAGAAGTGCCAGTTGACCATGCGCAGGCTGTAGAGCCGCTCGCGGTTCCACAGGCGCGGAACGAGGTAGTAGATCGCCGCGAAAGTGATCATCCCGTTCCACCCCAGTGCGCCGGAGTGGACGTGGCCGATGGTCCAGTCGGTATAGTGCGACAGGCTGTTGACCGACTTGATCGACATCATCGGGCCTTCGAAAGTGCTCATGCCGTAGAAGGCGACCGCCATGACCATCATGCGGATGATCGGGTCGGTGCGGACCTTGTCCCAGGCGCCGTTGAGCGTCATCAGGCCGTTGATCATGCCGCCCCAGCTGGGCATCCACAGCATCACCGAGAAGACCATGCCCAGAGTCTGGGCCCAGTCGGGCAGGGCCGTGTAGTGCAGGTGGTGCGGACCGGCCCAGATGTAGAGGAAGATCAGCGCCCAGAAGTGGATGATCGACAGGCGATAGCTGTAGATCGGCCGTTCGGCCTGCTTCGGCACGAAGTAGTACATCATCGCCAGGAAGCCGGCGGTCAGGAAGAAGCCGACCGCGTTGTGGCCGTACCACCATTGCACCAACGCACCCTGGACCCCGGAGAAGACCGGATAGCTCTTCGAGCCGAGGAGGCTGACCGGCAGGTTCAGGTTGTTGACGATGTGCAGCATCGCCACGGTCAGGATGAACGACAGGTAGAACCAGTTGGCAACGTAGATATGCGGCTCGGCGCGCTTGACGATCGTGCCGACGAAGACCGCGAGATAGGCGACCCAGACGACGGTCAGCCAGAGGTCGACGTACCATTCCGGCTCGGCATATTCCTTGCCCTGGGTGATGCCCAGCAGGTAGCCGGTCGCGGCCAGGACGATGAACAGCTGGTAGCCCCAGAAGACGAACCGCGCGAGGCCGGGGAAGGCAAGCCTTGCCCGGCAAGTGCGCTGGACGACGTAGAAGCTCGTCGCGATCAGGGCATTGCCGCCGAAGGCGAAGATCACCGCAGAGGTGTGCAGCGGCCGCAAGCGGCCGAAGGTGGTCCATTCGAAGCCCAGGTTGAGCACCGGGAAGGCCAGCTGGAGAGCGATGAAGAGCCCTGCCAGGAAGCCGGCCATGCCCCAGAAGACGGTCGCGATCATGCCCCATCGGACGGGATCGTCGTCGTACTTGCCTGGATCCGGCGTGCGCAGGACCCCGCGGGCGATGGCCGCATAGTCGGTGCGGCTGAGACTGACCCAAAGACCGATGAACGCCGCGAGCGCGACGATGATCATATGGATCGCGAATCCGGTTTCGGAGGTCGCCGCGCTGGCGATCACTGCAAGAAAAAGCGCTGCCAGCCACCAGCCAGCGCGCCCGAGAACCGATACCATGAGATGTACCCCTGTACGGTGAAGAAACGAAATGCGTCCCGTCGTTGTGACGTTCTTCGCGGTGCAGCATTGATAGGAATCAAATGTCGAATGTATCCGTAATATTCCCAGGGTTCTGAGTTGCGCAGGATCAAGGTTTTGCACCTGCGAAGCGGTCATAGCGCTCCCGACGCCGTAAGAATCCTGGTTCGCATGGGGCGGACGCTGCGGCGACGAATGAGGGAAAAATGCGCAAGACCATGCTTCTGGCCGCCGTTACGGCTGCTGCCACGCTTTCCACGCCGGCGCTCGCCGGCAACCCGGAGGGGAAGCTGCAGGTTAAGGTGCTCGCAACCGGCGTCTTGCCCGACGGCAAGATCTCGAAGGTCCACAAGGACCTCATCGGCCTGCCGGCCGGCAGCCAGACCAAAGCCAACGACAACGTCGTGCCGACGCTGGCCGTGGAATACTTCGCCACGCCGAACGTTTCGGTCGAGACGATCTGCTGCTTCACCCAGCACCACGTGACCGGGGCCGGCCCGCTGAAGGGCGCGAACCTCGTGAACCACGTGCTGATCCTGCCGGCCACGGTGACGCTGAAGTATCACCTCAACGCCGGCCCGATCAAACCGTACATCGGCGTCGGCCCGAGCCTGTTCGTGATCTTCGGCGAGAAGCCGGGTTCGGATGCGAGGGCGCTCGGCGCGACCAAGCTCAAGATGAGCAACGAGCTGGGAATCGCGCTGCAGGGCGGCGTCGACGTGCCGATCAACGACAGCGGCATGGGCATCAGCCTCGACGCCAAGCGCTACTTCATGGACACCACCGCCACGTTCAAGGCGGGTGCCGTGACCGCGCTCAAGACCAAGCACAAGCTCGATCCGTGGGTGGTCAGCGGCGGCGTCTACCTCCGCTTCTGATCCGACGATCGGCTGAAACGAAACAGGCCGGCGGAGCGATCCGCCGGCCTTTTCCTTTGCGCGCTCGGTGCGTCGCGTAGCCTCCCATCCTCCCCCGATGGGGGAGGAACATAGAAATCCTCGCCCATAGGGGAGGTGGCATTCGCGTAGCGAATGACGGAGGGCTGTCAGCGTTCGTGGAGAGGGGGACACCCCGCCACCACGCCGCTGCGCGGCGCGGTCCCCCTCCCCCCTGTGGGGGAGGATTTTCGGCACAGCTCAACTCCCGCTGGCGAATGCGGGCTAACGTCGGGGTTGGAAGCGCACGCTGGGGACACACCACCCCGCACACGAAAAACGCGCGGCAGGATCGCTCCTGCCGCGCGTCGCTGGTCTTCGCCGCCGGTCAGGCGAGTTCAGCTTCCTTGGCGCGCTTCTCTGCGTGCGCCTTGAACATCTCCATGATGTCGCCCGAAGTGACCGGACGCGTATCTGCCGTGGGGACCGAGCCGCCCGAGCTCTTCGGTGCGGTGTCGACGCCCTTGGCCCTGGCGCGGGCGTGGCAGGCGCCGACGGTCAGGTCCTCGCGCTTGTTGTGGGCGAAGAGCGCGTCGTGGCGGAGCCACTTGATCGCGTTGAGATGCGTGACCTTGTCGATCTGCTCGTCGGTGAGGGTCTTGACCTGCTCCCACAGGAGCTCGGCGGCGTCGGGCCAGAGTGCGTCGGAATGCGGATAGTCGACCTCGTAGGTGACGTTGTCCTCGCCCACTTCGGCGAGGTTCTTGAGGCCGTAGGGGTCCCACAGGAAGCAGTGGCAGAAGTGCCGCTTCATCAGTTCGCTGGGCTTGATGTCCTGGAAGCGCGAGCGGGTCCAGGCCTTGTGGCGCCAGTTGGAGAAGTCGGCGCGCTCCATCAGGTAGGGCACCCAGCCGATCGACCCTTCCGAGACGATCACGCGCATGTCGGGATACTGGTGCAGCTCCTCCAGCTGCAGCCAGTCGGCGACGCCTTGCGCCACCGACATCGGCATGGTCGAGATCCACGCCTCGATCGGCGTTTCCATCGACGCATGCGGCGCCGGATTGCCCGAGCCGATGTGCAGGGCGATGGTCATGTCGTTGTCGATGATCGCCTTGAACACCGGGTTCCAGTAGTCGTTGTGGATCGAAGGCAGGCCCTGGACCGTCGGGTTCTCGTTCATCGAGACGACGCGGAAGCCCTTCCTGGCAGCGCGGTTGATCTCGTCCACCGTCGCCTGGGCATCCCAGGTCGGGAGGATGGCGAGCGGGACGAAGCGGCCCGGATAGGCCATGCACCATTCGTCGTAGTGCCAGTCGTTGTAGGCCTGCATGTGGCGCAGCGCGAGCGCCTTGTCCGGCGCCTTGTGGAAGGTCTGGCCGTCGAAGCCGATCGAGTTGCCGAAGCACATCGAGGCGGCGATGCCGTTGACGTCCATGTCGTCGATGCGGTCATGGACGTTGTAGCAGCCGTCGCGCAGCTGATCGAGCGAGGTGGGCTCCATGCCGTATTCCTCGAAGGGACGGCCGACCACGGCGTTGAGGCCGACCGAAGGCCGGATATAGCCCTGGTACTGCCAGTAGTTCTTGCCCTGGCTGTCGGTCTTCAGCTTCGGCGCCTGGGCCAGCAGATCGCCAGAAAGCTGGTTGTCGAACAGGGTCGGGGGCTCGCAGATGTGGTCGTCGGTGCTGATGACGATCATGTCGTTCATGTGCATTTGTCGGTCTCCGTTGAAGGCGGCGCACAGCAGCGGTTGCGCCGGCGCGCCGTTTGGCGGGGACAGTCGCCGCGCGGCGGTTTGCCGGCATTGATCGGAGTCAAATACCCTCGATAGGGTCCATGCGAATTGCGGCGGGAACCTGAATCTGGAGGATACCATGGGCGACGAACGCAAGATTATCGACGCACCGCCACGGCCGGTGCGCATCCCGGTCGAAGCTTACATCTCGCCGGAATATGCCATGGCCGAGCGCGACAGGCTGTGGCGCAAGGTCTGGCTGCAGGCCGGCCGGGCCGAGGACATTCCCGAAGTCGGCAACTACATCACCTACGACATCTGCGAGGATTCCATCCTGATCATCCGCACCGCCCCGGACACGATCAAGGCGTTCCACAACGTCTGCACCCATCGCGGCCGGCGCCTCGTCGATACGCCGGAAGGTCAGCGCAATGCCCGCGGCAAGCAGTTCAACTTCGTCTGCGGCTTCCACGCCTGGACTTTCGATATCGAGGGGCAGTGCACCTACATCCAGAACCGCGAGGACTGGAACGGCGAGCTCTCGGACGAGGACACCCGCCTCGGCCGCGTCAACTGCGACACCTGGGGCGGCTTCATCTGGATCAACCTCGATCCCAAGTGCGAGCCGCTGCGCGACTACCTCGAGCCGGCGGCGACAATGCTCGACCCGTTCGAGCTGCAGAACATGCGTCCGCGCTGGCGCTATTGGACGATCTTCGAGTGCAACTGGAAAGTCGCCCTGGAAGCGTTCAACGAGACCTACCACGTCCCCGGCACGCACCCCGAATTCATGGCCTTCGGCGATTTCACCGGCTGGGGCCGCCCGCAGGGCAAGCATAGCCACATCGGCTACGATACCGGCGACGGACCGAAGGAGAACGCGTCGAAGCTGCGCCTCGGCGCCGGCGATCCGCGCACGACGACGGCGGAGATGCAGAAGTACACCTGGGAAGGCGTCAATACCAACACCACCCAGACGCTGGTCGATGTCGCCCAGACCCTGCCCGAGGTCCTGCCCGAAGGGACTTCGGCGTCGGAGGTGCTGACGTACTGGCTCGAGACTGCCCGCGCGATCGACGAGAAGCGCGGCGTGGTCTGGCCGACCGTCGACGCCGCGCACGTCGCCGCCAGCGGCACCAGCTGGCAGATCTTCCCCAACCAGCAGATCGGCCACGCGGTGAACAACATGCTGTGCTACCATGCGCGGCCCTACGGCACCCATCCCGACAAGTGCTATTTCGAAGTCGCGGTCTACGAGCTCTACCCGGCCGGCGAGGAGCCGCAGACCGAGTGGACCTATGCCCTGCCCAAGGACTTCCCGCATGTCCTGACGCAGGACTTCTCGAACATGGCGGCGGTGCAGCAAGGAATGAAGAACGTCGGCTACCGCGGCAACATTCCGAACCCCAAGGCGGAAGGGGCGGTGATCAGCCTGCATCGCAACCTCGCCCGCTACATGGGAAGCGGAACGCCGCGGCCGATACACGAGTAGAGTGGGGCAAGGTCATCCCGACATCCCGGGCTCGACGCACTCGTCGACCCGGGCCTGATAATCGCGTCGTCCCGGGTCGAGCCCGGGACCGCTGTGATCCTGGCCGGACCTTCCTCCGACCAGGCCGGCGGTCCCGGGTCGAGCCGCGGAACGACGATGCTCGGCCTCGCTCGCGTCGCGAGCCCAGACAAAAAAGGAGCGGCTGATCAAGCGACCAGCCGCTTTGAGGCGGGGAGAAGTGGTATCAAGTGCGTCGAGCCGAAGCCGTTGCGGTCTTGATGCCCCTTCATCGCACCGCGACTCCGGCCGAACATTGATCCCGGTCAAGACCGCGAATTTCGTGCACTTTTTCTCGCGCGCGCATTTTTGATCGCGATCAAAGGCCGCTCCGGTGAATCCCGTAGTGTAATCAACAGCGCTGTTGATTATGCGTCGGACAACACATTCAGCGAGAGGCAAACTCCATGATCTGCACACCCAGCGATTGCCCCCCGGCTTCCGAGATCGACATCCCCGCGATGCGCGCGAAATATCTTCGCGAGCGCGACAGGCGCATCAAAAAGGAGTTCAACGACCAGTACGTCTCCGCCGACGGCAAGTGGGCCGAGATCTACGAAGTCGATCCCTATACCGAGGTCGCGCCGCGCGAGGCGATCACGGGGGAGACCGACGTCGTCATCCTCGGCGCGGGCTACTGCGGCATGATGGTTGCCGCGCAGCTGAAGAAGGCGGGGATCAGCAACTTCTACAATGTCGACCACGGCGGCAACTTCGGCGGCACCTGGTACTGGAACCGCTATCCCGGCATCCAGTGCGACAACGATTCGCTGGTCTACATGCCCTTGCTCGAAGAGACCGGCTACATGCCGTCGAAGAAGTTCGCCGACGGCCATGAGATATACGATCACTGCCAGATCATCGCCGACCACTTCGGCCTGCGCGACAATGCGCTGTTCCACACGCTGATCAAGACGCTGAAGTGGGACCCGGCGATCAGTCGCTGGCATGTCGGCACCAACCGCGGCGACGACATCAAGGCGCGCTTCGTCGTGCTGGCGATGGGTCCGCTCAACAAGCCCAAGCTGCCCGGCATTCCGGGTCTCGACAGCTTCAAGGGCAAGATCTTCCACACTGCGCGCTGGGACTACGACTATACCGGCGGCGAATGGCGCGATCCGGCGCTGACCAAGCTGGCCGACAAGAAGGTGGCGATCATCGGCACCGGCGCGACGGCGATCCAGGTGGTGCCCTATCTCGCCAGGCATGCCGGGCAGACCTACGTGATCCAGCGGACACCCTCGACGATCGACGAGCGCAACAACCGCGCGATCGACCCCGAGTGGTACAATGCCCAGAAGCCCGGCTGGCAGGAAGAGCGGATCAGGAACTTCCACCACGCGGCGATGGAGCGCCTCGCTCCCGGCGAGCCCGATCTCGTCCAGGACATCTGGACCGAGATCAGCCGCAACCTTTCCGCCGAGCTCGAGGCCGAAGGCTGGCCCGATCTGACGCCCGAGGAATATGCCGCCCGCCGAGAAGTGATGGACTACCGGGTGATGGAGCGGCTGCGCAACCGCTGCGACATCGTCGAGGATCCGGAAACGGCCGAGGCGCTGAAGCCCTACTACCGCTACCTGTGCAAGCGGCCGGCTTCGAACGACGAGTACTATCCGGTGTTCAACCAGCCCAACGTCAAGCTGATCGACGTCGCCGAGACGCAAGGCGTCGAGCGGCTGACCGAGAAGGGCTTCGTCCACAAGGGCGTGGAATACGAGATCGACTGCTTGATCCTGGCATCAGGCTATGAGGTGACCAACGACCTCGATCGCCGCTGGGGCATCGACACGATCGAGGGTCGCGACGGCCTGTCGATCTACGATTACTGGCGCGAAGGCTTCCAGACCTTCCAGGGGATGATGGCGCACAACTTCCCCAACATGTTCTTCACCGGCTTTACCCAGGCCGGCGCGAACGCCAGCAATTCCAAGACCTTCATCGATCAGGGCTTCCACATCGGCTATGTCGCCAGCGAGGCCTTGAAGCGCGGCGCCACGGTGATCGAGCCGACGCAGGAGGCGCAGGATGCCTACATCAGGCACCTGCGCTCGGTCGCGGTCGACAACTCGGCCTATGTCAACGAGTGCACGCCCAGCTACTTCAACAACGAAGGCGACACGACGAAGAAGCGCCACATCTTCGGCGAGCCGTGGGGCGAGGGCTACTACGCCTTCGAGGCGATGCTGGAGAAATGGCGAGGCGAGGGCGCTCTTGCCGGGCTCAGCCTGAAGCTCGGCGCCGACCTGGCACCGGCGGAGTGATCCATTCTCGCCATTCCCGCGAAGGCGGAAACCCAACTCCCATTCGCTGTCCCG
>CAUJJI010000222.1 GCA_963205265.1 Pseudomonadota bacterium | reverse complement strand
TGGCCGCTTCGTCGTCCCGGGCTTGACCCGGGACCGCTGGCCTCGTCGACGGAACGTTCTGCCAGGACGAGGACGGTCCCGGGTCACGCCCGGGACGACGGGGAATCCGCCGTCGCATAGCTGGCCCTAAGCGCCTTCTTGTCGGGCTTGCCGACCGGTGTCTGCGGGATCTCCGCAACGAAGTCGACGCGCTTGGGCGCCTGGAACGAGCCCTTGCGCTCGGCGACGGGGGCGATGATCTCGGCCGCGCCGACCGCCTCGCCCGGCTTGAGTACGACTACCGCGGTCACCGCCTCGCCCCACTTGTCGTCGGGCAGGCCGATCACTGCGACGTCGGCGACGGCGGGGTGCTCGGCGATGATGTTCTCGATCTCGCGCGGGTAGATGTTGAACCCGCCCGACACGATCATGTCCTTGGTGCGGTCGACGATGCGCAGGAATCCGTCGGGATCGCGCACCGCGACGTCGCCGGTGTGCAGCCAGCCGCCGCGGAAGGCTTCCGCGTTGAGCGCTTCGTCGCGGTAGCCGTCCATCACCAGCGGTCCCTGCACGCAGATCTCGCCCGGCTCGCCGTCGGGCACGGGATTGCCCTCGGCATCGTGCAGCTCGAGCCGCACCCAGGGCGAGGGCATGCCGCAGCTCGCCAGCCGGCGCAGGTCGTTGACGTCGTGGTCGGCCTTGCGGAAATAGGTCAGCACCATCGGCGCCTCGGACTGGCCGTAGAACTGCGCGAAGACCGGGCCGATCCGTTCGATCGCTTCGCGCAGCCGCGCCGGGGAGATCGCCGAGGCACCGTAGAACACGGTCTCGAGGCTCGACAGGTCGAACTCGTCGAAGCGCGGGTGGTCGAGCAGCGCGTAGATCATGGTCGGGACGAGCATGATGCAGTTGATCCGCCGTTGCTGGATCGTCTCCAACACCTGCACCGGATCGAACCGCGGCAGCACCAGGAAAGTCCCGCCGCGCAGCAGTGCCGGCATGAACATCGCCCCGCCGGCATGAGTCAGCGGCGCGCAGGACAGGATGTGCGGCGGGCTTGGCCATTCCCAGTCGGCCTGCATGTAGAGCCCGGTCAACGCCCCGACGCGCTGGCAGCTGGGGATCGCCTTGGGCTTGCCGGTGGTGCCGCCCGAATAGCCGAGGCGGGTGATGTCGCTGCCCTCGGCGCGCGGCGGCACCAGGCGCTGCGGCGCGAAGCTCTCGGCCAGCGTCCAGATGTCGTCGCCGAGCGCGCTTTCGCCGATCGACAGCAGCCGCAGGCAGGGCACTTCGGCGGCGATCTCGGCAGCGCGGGCGGAGAACTTCTCGGCATCGAAGATCAGCACCGAGACGTCGGCATCGCGGATGATGTGGAGGTGATCGGGCAAGGCGCCCAGCGGATGCATCGGCACGTAGAGCGCGGCGAGAAGCTGCAGCGCATGGGTGACGTGGAGGCACTCGGGCCGGTTCGGCGCGATCAGCGAGACGCGGCTGCCCGGCCCGACGCCGACGCTCGCCAGCGCCTGGACGAACTGGCTGGTCTGGTCGCGGACCTGCGCGACGGTGAGAGTCGTCCCGTCGAGCAGATGCAGCAGCGGCCGGTCGCGCCCGTTGTTGAGCGCATTGGCGAGGACGTCCGCGTTATAGAGCGGCCGGTGCAGGTCGGTGGCGGTCATGGTCTCTCTCCCTGGGGCAATCCCGGTGCGGAATTCTTCTCACCGTCACCCCTGCGCAGGCAGGGGCCCAGATAAGCTATCCTCGTCGACGCGCCACTGCGTCAAGGAGAGAGGTTGGATTGGCCCCTGCCTGCGCAGGGTGACGGTCCAGCTTCGTCGCCCCGGCTCGCTCCGGGACCGCGTTCCTTCTGGAAGAACGTTCTGACGATTTGGCCGGCGGTCCCGGATCAAGTCCGGGACGACGAGGGGGTCGCCTCCCGCAACAACCCCATCAATTCCCGCACCGGCACTTCCTCCAGCGCCAGCACGGCGTCACGGATGCGCTCGGCCCTCGCCTCGGGGATGACCAGGCTCGCCGAGGCGAGGAACTTGTCCGCGACCGCCGCGGTGGTCATCGCCCGCTCGCCGGCACCGCTGTTGACGCGGACATGGCGGCGCAGGACGCGGCCGTCGGCCAGCGTCGCTTCGACGCCGCCCGAGAAGAAGGTTGGGAAGGCCGTTTCGGGATCCTCGAGGCATGTCACCCGCTTCGCCAGCGCTTGCACCCGGGCTTCGGCCAGCGCCTCGGGCAACAGGTCGGGCAGGCCGAAGCGGCCCTTGAGCAGGCAGGCGGCGACGACGAACTGGGCGCTGAACTTCGCCTCGTACTCGGTGGCGGCGCTCTCCTTGGCTTCGGCCGGCTCGGCGACGATGTGCAGCGTCGGCTGGGGAAGGTAGGCCTTCACCGCCATGATCTCGGCCCCGGCGATCTCGCCGTGCAGCGCGATCGCGGCATCGGCGCAGCCGTGGATGAAGTGGCAGACCGGATAGGGCTTGAGCGCCGTCTCGCCGAAGTGCCACTGCGTGCCGAGCCCGTCGGTCAGCGCCGCCAGCTTGGCTTCCGCGCCATGGAGATGGGTGTCGAACAGGCCGAACCTCCCTTCGTAGGGCCGCGACGGGCCCTTGAAGCGATGCCTGGCGAGATGCGCCGCGGTGATCCCGGCCACGGCACCCCAGCCCGGATGGAAGCGCTTGGTCCAGGCGCCCTCTTCCAGGAACACCTGGATGCCCGATGCGGTGCTGCCGGCAATCCCCTGCGCGGCGACGATCTCGTCCTCGTCGAGGCCGAGCAGCCGGCCCGCGGTCACCGCCGAGGCGAAATGCGAGACGACGCCGGTGGCGTGATAGCCGACATGGTGGAAGCCCCCGTCGACCGCGAGGCCGATGCGGATGCTCGTCTCCGCGCCGGCCAGGAATGCCGCCAGCAGCTCGGCGCCGCTGGCCCCCAGAGACTCGCCCAGCGCCAGGGCCGCGGGCAGGCTGGTGGCCGTCGGATGGATGATGCTGGCAAGATGGGTGTCGTCGAAATCGAGGCCGTGGATCAGGATGCCGTTGATCAGCGCCGCGTCGCGCACGCCCAGCCGCTCAGGGCGGCCGATGACCGAGCATTGGCCGCCGCCCGCACCGCCGTCGCCGGCACTGAGCGCAACGACGCCTTCCAGCGAGCGCCGGCCGTAGTCCTGCGCATTCGAAGCCAGCCCCAGCCCCAGCGCATCGAGCACATGCAGCTTGGCGCGATGCACCACTGCGGCCGGCACCTCGGCCAGATCGATGCCGGCGGCCATGCGGGCGATCCGGCGGGCAGGGGTATCGCTTGTGCTCACGCAGTCATCCTTTATTAGGGCACCGCACCCGTATCATTACCGCGCGGATGGTCAACTGTTGACAGTTGTGCCGCCCTTGCTCAAGGACCCCCGGAGGAGGCTTCGACCGATGGCCGAGACGTACCAGCTCTTTATCGACGGCAAGTGGCGCGATGCCGCCGACGGCGCCACCATCCCGGCGATCAACCCCTACAACCAGGACGTCCATGCGCAGATAGCGGTGGCGACCCCAGGCGATGTCGAGGAAGCCATCGCGGCCGCCCGGCGCGCTTTCGCCACGGTCTGGAGCAAGACCACGCCCGGCGAGCGGGCCAAGCTGCTCAACAAGGTCGCCGACCTGATCGATGCCGATGCCGATCGGCTCGCCCTGCTCGAGACCACCGACAACGGCAAGGTGATCCGCGAGACGAGCAACCAGATGGGCTATGCCGCGCGCATCTTCCGCTACTACGCCGCCTGGGCAGACAAGATGCACGGCGACGTCGTGCCGCTCGACCAGAAGGACACGCTCGATCTCGCGATCCGCGTGCCCTACGGCGTCGTCGCCTGCGTCACCGCCTGGAACTCGCCGGTGGCGATCCTCACCAACACGCTGCCCGCTGCGCTGGCCGCGGGGAACTGCGTGATCCTCAAGCCCAGCGAACATGCCTCGACCACCACGCTCGAAGTCGCGAAGCTGTGCGAGAAGGCAGGCTTCCCGGCCGGCGTCGTCCAGGTCGTGACCGGCGCCGGCGATGTCGGCGCGGCGCTGACCGGCAGCACCGGGGTCGACAAGATCAGCTTCACCGGCAGTCCGGGGGTCGGCCGCCTGATCGCCGCCAAGGCCGGCGCCAACCTCAAGCCGGTGACGATGGAACTGGGCGGCAAGAGCCCGAACATCGTCTTCGACGATGCCGATTTCGACCGCGCCCTGGTCGGCGCGCTCGCCGGGATCTTCGGCGCCACGGGCCAGACCTGCATCGCCGGCTCGCGCCTGCTGGTCCAGCGCGGCATCTACGACCGGATGGTCGAGGGCCTTGCCAAGCGCGCGGCGCAGATCCGCATGGGCGACCCGCGCCTGCCCGAGACCGAGATGGGCACGGCGGCCAACGAGCCGCAGTTCGCCAAGATCCTCTCGTTCATCGCGGCGGCGAAGCAGGACGGCGCCAGGCTGGTGGCGGGCGGCGGGCGCGCCGAGGGTCCGGGGCTCGACAAGGGGTTCTTCATCCAGCCGACGATCTTCGCCGACGTGCGCAACGACATGAAGGTGGCCGCCGAGGAGATCTTCGGCCCGGTGCTGTCGATCATCCCCTTCGCCGACGAGGACGAGGCCGTCGCCATCGCCAACGCCACCCCCTACGGCCTGGCCAGCGGCGTCTGGTCGGAGAACATCAGCCGCTGCCTGCGCATGATGCGCGCGATCGACAGCGGCGTCGTCTGGGTCAACACCTACCGCGTCGCCGCCCCGCAGGCGCCCTTCGGCGGCATGAAGGATTCAGGCTTCGGCCGCGTGCGCGGCGAGGCGGGAATCCAGGAATTCATGCAGACCAAGAACGTGTTCATCGACTTCTCGGGCGACAAGCGCGACCCGTTCTCGATGAAGTTTTGATGGTGTCTTTTTCGCGCAGAGTGCGCAGAGTACGCAGAGATGTAGCGGACTTGGCGGTGCTCAACGCACCCGAGCGATCGCTTCTTCTAGCGGCTTTGCCGCTTCGAACTTCTCAGTGCTCTTTGCGCTCTCTGCGCGAACCAATCGAGGGCAACGCATGACCTACCTCGTCGCCGACAGCCTCCCCGACGAACCCGCCGGGCTGCGCTTCCGCAGGCTCGTGGACTCGCCCGGGATCGCCCAGCTGCCCGGAGCCTACAACGGCCTCAGCGCGCTGCAGGCCAAGGCGGCGGGCTTCGAAGGGCTGTACCTGTCGGGCGCGGCGATGTCGGCGCAGATGGGGCTGCCCGACCTCGGCATCATGACGATCGACGACGTCTGCTTCTTCACCCGCCAGGTTGCGCGGGCAAGCGGGCTGCCGGTGCTGGTCGACGGCGACACCGGCTTCGGCGAGGCGCTCAACGTCATGCAGATGGTCCGCGCCTTCGAGGACGCGGGCGCCGGCGCGGTGCAGATCGAGGACCAGCTGCTGCCCAAGAAATGCGGGCACCTGAACGACAAGAAGCTCGCCCCCGCAGCCGACATGGCCGCCAAGGTCGCGGCGGCGCGCAAGGCGCGGCGCCATCTCTACATCGTTGCGCGCACCGATGCGCTCGAGCGCGAGGGCCTCGACGGTGCGATCGCGCGGGCCAAGCTCTATGTCGAGGCCGGGGCCGACGCGATCTTCCCCGAGGCGCTCAACGATGCCGAGGCCTTTGCCCGCTTCGCCGCCGAGGTGCAGGTGCCGCTGCTCGCCAACATGACCGAGTTCGGCAAGACCCCCTTCATGACCGCGCGGCAGTTCGAGGAGCTGGGCTACAAGATGGTGATCTGGCCGGTCAGCGCGCTGCGCGTGGCGGCCAAGGCGCACGAGGAGCTCTATGCCGCGATCCGCGACGAGGGGTGGACCCAGGGCATGGTCGAACGGATGCAGACGCGGGCCGAGCTTTATGCGACGATCGGGTATCATGACTACGAGGCGCTCGATGCGTCGATCGTAAAGTCGGCGGTGCCCGGGGGGACGGGGGACTAGCGGGTAGAGCAGACATCGTCGTCCGGGGCTCGACCCGGGACCGCGCTCCGTTTGGCAGAACGGTCCCTCGTTGTGGCCTGCGGTCCCGGGTCGAGCCCGGGACGACGCGATCACTCGCCCGCCAGCTGCTCCTCCACGAACCGCCGCGCGTTGCGCAGGTGCGCGCGCATCGCCGCCTCGGCCGCCGCGCCGTCGCGCTGCTGCAAGGCCGCGACGATCGCCCGGTGCTCCTCGAGCGCCTCGGTCGCCCGGCCGGGCTTGGTGCTCGACTTGTAGCGGTAGACTCTCAGCAGGTAGTAGAGGTCGCCGGTCAGCATCTGCGCCAGCCGCTCGTTGCCGCTGCCGGTGACAATGCGAAAGTGGAAGTCGAAGTCCTTCGATTCCTGGTAATAACCCTTGCCTTCCTGCACGCTCGGCTGCTTGCCGTGGCTGTCGAGCAGCCTGGCCAGGGCGGCGATCTCGGCATCGCTCATGTTCGCGGCGGCGAGCCCGCAGGCCATGCCTTCCAGCGCCTCGCGCACCTGCAGGATCTCGTTCAGGTCCTTGAGCGACAGCGCCGCGACGCGCACGCCGATGTTGGGCGTGCGCTCGAGCAGCTTGCGTCCCTCGAGCCGGCGGATTGCCTCGCGCAGCGGGCCGCGGCTGACGCCGAGCGAGGCGGCCAGGCCCTGCTCGCTGATCTTGCTGCCCGGCTCGAGCTGGCCGCTGACGATCGCCGCCTCGATCCGCTCGGCGACGACGTCGACCAGCGACTGCGCCTGCACCTTGTTCTCGAGCGCGCCTTTCATCGCCTCAGCCCGCCTGCGCCAGCCGGCCGGCATTGCGGCCCGACAGCCGCCCGAAGACCGAGCCGTTGAGCAGCCCGGTGCCGCCCGGATAGTTCTGGTAGAACAGCCCGCCGACCAACTCGCCCGCGGCGTAGAGGCCGGGGATGGGCTTGTCGGTAAGGTCGAGCACCTGGCCCTCGGTGTTGATCTTGAGCCCGCCGAAAGTGAAAGTGATGCCGCAGGTGACGACATAGCCGTGGTAGGGCGGCGTATCGATCGGCAGCGCCCAGTTCGACTTGGGCACGGCAAGGCCCCTGGTCGAAACGCCGTCGAGGATCGAGGGGTTGTAGTCGCCCGGTTGGCAGGCGGCGTTGAACTCGGCGATCGTCGCCTTGAGCCCTTCGACGTCGACGTCGAGCTTTTCGGCCAGTTCCTCGATCGTGTCGGCGCTGGCCTTGGTCACCTCGCGGATGCGGTACTCGTCGCGGACGTTGTCGTGGGTCTTGGCGTCGAAGATCTGCACCGCCGCGCGCTGCGGCTGCTTCATCACCTCCTTGCCGTACTTGGCATAGGTGTGGTTCCGGTAGTCGGCGCCCTCGTCGATGAAGCGTTCGCCGTTGAGGTTGACGACGATGCCGATCGGGTAGGAATGCTTCTGGAAATTGTCGAGCACGACGCGGTCGCCGTAAGGCGGCGCAGAAATGTCCCACTGCACGGCGTGGCAGCTCGACCAGCCGCCGTGCGGCCGCGCGCCGATCCTGAGCGCGGCGTTGATGCCGTCGCCGGTGTTGTGCTGGGTTCCGCGTACCCGGCACAGGTCCCAGCCCTGGCCGAGGTAGCGCACGCGCATTTCAGGGTTCGACTCGAAGCCACCGCAGGCAAGGACGACCGCCTTGCCGGGAATGTTCTCGTAGCCGTTGGGCCCGAAGGCGCGCACGCCGGTGACCTTGCCGCTCTCGTCCTGGATCAGCTCGCGCAGTCCGGTCTCGTAGCGGATGGTGATGCCCATGCGCTCGCAGGCCTGGACCAGCATGTCGACCAGGCCCCAGCCGCCGCCGACCGCCTCGATATTCACGCCGCCGTAGAAGTGGTGCTTGCCGTCGATCTTGAAGCTCTGGCGGCCGAACATCGGGATGAAACGGATCTTGTGCTTGCGCATCCAGCGCATCGTCTCGCGCGACCGGCCGATGAGGATGCGGCCGAGGTCCTCGTCGGCTTGGTGCTCGGTGATGCGCATCAGGATCTCGTAGAACTGGTCTTCCGACAGCGGCGGCAGGTTGCCGATCGAAGCGTATTCACCGTCGGTCATGTCGTCGAGGATGTCGGTGCGCAGGTCCTCGACCCCGTCGTGGCAGAAGCGGAAGCCGCCGGCAGTGAAAGTGGAATTGCCGCCGCGATCCTCGAGCGTCGCCTTTTCCAGCACCAGCACCCTGACGCCCTGCTCGGCGGCGGAAAGCGCCGCGCACAGCGCCGCATTGCCGGCTCCCACCACGATGACGTCCCAGCTTTCTTCGGCGGCCATTCGGTTACTCCTTGATTCCACGATAGATGACATTGCCCTCGAACAGCCGGCGCGCAGTGCGGTAGACTGCGCCCAGCTTCGCCTCGTCGTCCTCGACCACGGCGTCGACCACGGTCGTGCCGGATGCGTGGCCGATGCGGATCGGCCCTTGCGCGGCCGTGCAGAGGCGGTGCGGGATCGAGCCCGGCACGCGCGCGGCGACGGCAAGGCAGATCGCGCCGGTGATCGGCACGGCGCGATGCGGCTGGCCGACCGAGATCATGCGGACGGCGATGTCGGCCTCGGCGGCGGCGAGCGTCCGCCCGGAGAGCGTCGGTGCGTCCTGCGGTGCCGCGACAAGCGCGACCTTGGGAATGCTGGCGAGTTCGGCCAGGCCCATGCGCTGCGCGCCCGCCTGCCGGATCGCTTCCATCGCGGCGAGGAAAGCGGCGTCCTTTTCCAGGTCCTGCGGCAGTTCGACGCCGGTCTTGCCGAGCGCCTCGGCGGCGACGAAGACGCAGGGATTGGCGGCGTCGATGCACGAGGCCTCGATCGCGCCGAGCCCCGCGACCTCGAGCCGGTCGACCGCCGCGCCGGTCGGCAGCAGCTTCCCGGTCTTGGCCCCTCCCGGAGCGAGGAACTCCAGCCGCACCGGCGGCGCGGTTCCGGCCACGCCGTCGAGCGCGAAGTCGCCCTCGGCTGCCGGCAGCCCGTCCTCTACCGCGAAGCGCGCGACGATGATCTTGCCGGTGTTGGTGTTGTGGATGCGCACCGCGGCCTCGCAGCCCGTCGGCCGGGGCACCAGCCCTTCCTCGACCGCGAAGGGCCCGATCGCCGAGGACATGTTGCCGCAATTGCCGCCGTAGTCGACCAGCGGCGCGTCGACGCCGAGCTGGACGAAAGTGTAGTCGACGTCGGCATCGGCGCGGCTCGGCGGACCGACGACGCAGACCTTGTTGAGCGAGGACAGCCCGCCCCCCATGCCGTCGAGCTGGCGGCCGTAGGGATCGGGCACGCCCATCGCGGCAAGGAAGATCGCGTCCCGTTCGGCGCGGTCGGCAGGCAGGTCGGAAGCGCGAAAGACCAGAGCTTTGGATGTGCCGCCGCGCATGAAGACGGCGGGGATGCGGTGGAGGGGCATGTCTAGATCTTCCCCTGGCAGGGGAGGTGGCAGCGCGAAGCGCTGACGGAGGGGTGTAGCCACCGGCGGGGACACCCCTCCACCACCGGCTTCGCCGGCGGTCCCCCTCCCCCCATGGGGGAGGAACCTGTTGCCCCATCAATCGGCACAGGTCTTCCGCCAGTCGATCAGCCGCCGGATTCCTTCCTCGACGCTCAGTTCCGGTTCCCAGCCGAGCATGCGCGCGATCTTCTCGCGGCTCAGCTTCAGCGAGGGGCTGCTCGTGGCCTTCACCGCATTGGCATCGTCGGCATATTCGGGCTGCAGGTCACTGCCGGTGATGGCGAGCACGATCTCGGCGATGCGCTTCACCGTGGTCTCGACCCCGGTGACGACGTTGAACACCTCGCCCGTCACCTCGGACGCCATGGCCATCACGTTGGCGCGGGCGACGTCGGCGACGTGGATGTAGTCGTGCACTTCGCTGCCGTCTCCGGGCAGGACCGGCGGCTCGCCGCGCATGATGCGGTCGTAGCTCTGGATGATGTGGAGCGCGTTGACCCCGCGGTAGTGCTGCCGCTCGCCGTAGACGGTGGCATAGCGCAAGGCGACCGCATCGACCCCGTGCTTCGCCGAATAGAGCTTGCACAGCGCCTCGCCGATCAGCTTGGTGCAGGAATAGAGCATCGAGCCGGGCTGGTAGGAAGCAAGGTTGGCCGGCGCGCTTTCGTCGATCAGCCCGTCGCCGGGTTCGCCATAGGCGGCGATGGAGGATGAGAAGACGACCTTGTTCACCCCGGCATAGCGGCAGGCCTCGAACGTATTGACCTGCCCTTCGACATTGACCGCCAGCCCCAGCGGCGGATTCTGGCTCAACGGCAGAGTGAGGAAGCCGGCAACGGCGAAGACGCCGTCGGCGCCGGCGAAGGCATCGTAAAGCTCGTTGATCCGCAGGATATCGCCGCGCACCAGCCTGACCCTGGCATCGCCGTCGAGATGCGCGACGGCCTGCGGCGTGCCCAGCGCGAAATTGTCGAGCAGCACGACTTCGCGGGCGCCTTCGGCCAGCAGCCGGTCGGCGACATGCGATCCGATCAGGCTGGCGCCACCGGTTATGACGAATCGTCCGCCTGCGATGTTCATGGCCGCCGCTCCTCCGCTTGGTCGCGGGTCCAGTGACCGCGAGAGAGCAAACTGTCAACAGTTGACGAAGTGGCAGGTAGGGAAGGGTTCTGCCGTCGCGGCGATGCGGATGCAAAATTCGCGCTTGCATCCTCTGCCGAATCGCGCACAATGAAACGCATACGGTGCCATTAGGTGAATGGCGAGTCGATGAAAAGAGGATGGCCATGGCAACGCTAGCAGAAACAGGAGCCGTCGAACGGCTGACCAGCCTTGTCGACGCGCCCGATCGCTACGATTACTCGCCTGCGGAGCTGCGCGATGCCCAGGTCGCCGCGATGAACGAGCGGTTCCAGGACCGCGTCGGCCGCATCAAGCTGCTCAAGCTGCGGGCCGAGGAAGCCGGCATCGGCGAGATCGCCTCGCTCGAGGATGCGGTCCCGCTGCTGCTGCCGCACACCGCCTACAAGAGCTATCCCGAAAGCTTCCTGATGGACGAGAAGTGGGACAAGCTGGGCAAGTGGCTGGACTCGGTCGCGACCCACCGCGTCCCGCCGCTCGATCCCTCGCAGATCGCCGACGTCGACGGCTGGATCGAGAAGCTGCAGGAAAGCGGCCACTACGTCTCCTGCTCGAGCGGGACCACCGGCAAGTCGGCGATGCTGGTCGCTTCGGCCGCCGACATGGCCTGGTGCAGGCGCGAGGCGCCGCAGGCCTATACCTGGGGTTCCGGCGTGCCGCTCGACCGCAGCCGCCGCATGTTCGGCCTCGCTCCCGTCGCCAAGGTGCCGCGCAACGACGCCACCGGCGAGGCCTATACCGCGGCGCTGCAGGACCCGAAGTTCGAGCCGTTCCGCTACCCCGTGCCGCCGATCACCGTCGGCGGGCTGACGCAAATGGTCGTCGCCCGCAAGAAGATTGCCGACGGAACGATCCGCCCCGAGGAACTGGCCGAGTTCGAGCGCATCTCCGCCGAGCGCGCCAAGGCGGTCGAGGATGCGGTCGAAATCACTGCCCGCGCGCTGATCGAGGCGCGCCGCGACAAGCTGCACGTCACCGGCCTGTGGAAGGGGCTATACGACGTCGCCAAGGCGGTCCGCGACATGGGTTACAGCGCCAAGGACTTCAATCCGGAGAATTCGATCTACGTCGGCGGCGGGCTCAAGCGCGCCAAGCTGCCCGACGACTATCGCGAATTCGTCTACGAGACGTTCAACATCGCGCCGACGCGCAACTACCAGAACTATTCGATGCAGGAGCTGCAGACGGGCATGCCGCGCTGCCAGAAGGGCGGGCGCTATCACCTGCCGCCCTGGCTGGTGCCGCTGATCCTCGACAAGAGCGGCGATGCGCTGCTGCCGATCGCTGCGGGCGAATACGAAGGGCGCGCCGCCTTCTTCGACCTCTCGCTCGACGGCCGCTGGGGCGGCGTGATTTCGGGCGACCGGATCTCGATCGACTTCAGCCCCTGCGCCTGCGGTGCGCGGAGCCCGTCGATCCGTGACGACATCGCCCGCTACGCCGATCTCGAAGGCGACGACAAGATCGGCTGCGCGGGAACCGTGGACGCTTATGTGAGGGGAATGTCATGAACTCGCTGACCGAACTGAACAGTGCCCCCGTCGCCGGCGACGAGGCTTTCGATTCCGCGCCCTTCTTCGTGAAGGGCCAGGTGGTGGAAGGCACCGACGCCACTCACCGCTCGCGCGACCTCGGGGTGACCTTCGCCACGCCCAGGCTCGACCTCGATGCCCTGGTCCATCCGCGCACCGCGCTGCCGCCGCTGCTCAACGTGCCGCTGGCCGAGATCATCGATTTCCTCTGCGAGGCCGGCCAGAAGCTGGAAGACCCCAACAACGAATATGTCCAGGCCTGCATCGATCGCATGGCCAAGGTCAGCCTCGCCCCGCGCGCGGTGATCGAGCACCAGATGCTGCATGCCACCGACTACCTCGACAGGAAGGTCCTTTGGGAAGTGGTCGAGCAGAACTTCCCCAACCCCAAGGCGCTCGACGAATGGGTGCCGCATACCGACCACCAGGGCCGGCGCAGCTTCATCCGCGCCTATGCGCCGCGGCTGATCCACGTCCTTCCCGGCAACTCGCCCGGCATGGGCATCCGCTCGATCGCCCAGTCGGCGCTGGTCAAGTCGGTCAGCCTGTTCAAGATGGCTTCGGCCGATCCCTTCTCGACCGTGGCCTTTCTGCGGACGATGGCCGACATCGACCCCAACCACCCGGTCGTGCAGTCGATGTCGGCGGTCTACTGGCGCGGCGGCGACGACAGCGTCGAGCGCATCCTCTACCGCCCGCAGTACTTCGACAAGCTGGTCGCCTGGGGCGGCGGTGATGCGATCAACAACGTGATGAAGTACATCGGGCCCGGGTTCCAGCTGGTCTCGTTCGATCCCAAGACCTCGATCTCGATGGTTGGCCGCGAGGCCTTCGCTTCGGCCGAGACGCTGGCCGAGGCGGCCGAGCTCAACGCGCGCGACGTCTCGATCCTCAACCAGGAAGCTTGCGTCTGCAGCCGCTTCACCTTCATCGAGGCCAGCCCCGAGGACGCCGACCGCTATTGCGAGGTCCTGGCCGAGCGCCTGCGCATCGATCGCACCGGCGAAGGCACGCCGCGTCCGCTCGACATGGAGCTGAAGGAGCAGATCGACGTGCTGCGGATGATGGACGACGAATACGGCGTCTTCGGCAAGTCCGACGGCCGCGGCGTCGCCATCCGCTCGGAAGAGCCGGTCGACTTCCATCCGCTGCGCAAGACCTCGAACGTGGTCTGCGTGCCCGACCTGATGGACGCGATGAGGTACGTCAATGTCGCGACCCAGACCGTCGGCGTCTATCCGTTCCACCGCATGCCCGACTTGCGCGACCATCTCGCCAGCGGCGGCGCCCAGCGCGTCGTCCGCCTAGGCGAGGCCGGTCCCAGCGCGATCGGCAACCCGCACGACGCGATGTACCCGCTGCACCGCTTCGTCCACTGGATGGCCAACGAGAACGGCTGCGAAGGCGACGACTGAGCCCAAAGAAAAGGTCCGGCCATGCCGTAGCGGCAGGCCGGACCGAGGGAGAGGACAGGGTGTCCGGTCCATATGGACACCCGTGGGTTTGGGGACTTCCGGGATGCCCCCGGCGCCGGCATTGCGCCAGCTGTACTTCGGGGCAATCGAACTTGGTTGCGCGCGCCCTGGCCTTCGCGTCTTCCCGGGCTTGGCCCGGGACCGCTGGCCTCGTCGATGGAAGGCCCGGTCCAGACCACAGCGGTCCCGGGTCGAGCCCGGGACGACGATCAGGGCAGGTCCAGCTCGACGACCTTACCTCAGTACCCCGCCTCCACCGCCAGGCGGATGGCGTCGGCGCTGGTCTTCACACCCAGGGCCCGGAACAGCGCGGCGCGGTGCATCTTGATCGTGCGTTCGCTGAGGTCCAGCTCGTGGGCGATCTGCTTGTTGAGCTTGCCCGCGGCCATCAGCAGCAGGATTTCGCGCTGCCGCCGGGTCAGGCTCTCGACCTTCTCGTGCGCGTGGCGGCGGCGGTCGAGGCTGGCGACGCCGACATCTTCGACCACTTCCATCTGCGAGCCGAGGAAATATTCGAGTTCCCCCTCGGCATCGAAGATCGGCGCCACCATGACCGCGTTGCGGAAAGGCGAGCCGTCCTTCTTGTAGTTGAGGATCTCCACCATCACCGGCTGGCGCTGCCGGATGCCGTTGCGCAGCAGTTCGCTGAGCCAGGGTTCGGTATCGGCCCCGCGCAGGAACCGGCAGTTCCTGCCGACGATCTCTTCACGCTCGTAGCCGGTCAGGCGGATGAAGGCGTCGTTGCAGCTGATGATGGGATTGTCCGGCAGCCGCGGATCGCTGATCACGGCTGCGGTCGGGCTGGCTTGGATCATGTCGCTGATGGCCATGGCGCCTGCCTAGCAATTCGCAAAGGCCAATCCAAGTACTGCCCTTTGGGTCATGTTGGCCGTACCTGCGGCAACTGGCAACGCTCGCCGGACGCCCTAGGAGTCCGCAGATGAACGTAGTCCCCGGAAGCTTCGCCGCCGCCGACCCCCTCGAGGACCTGGCCGAGGACGGCAAGGCCTATGTTCCCGACGCGGTGCAGGAGGCGGTGCGCACGCTGATCGAATGGGCGGGCGACGATCCCGCTCGCGAGGGGCTGCTCGACACCCCGCGCCGCGTCGCGCGGGCCTGGCGCGAATACTGCCAGGGCTACGACGAGGAGCCCGGCATGCACCTGGCCCGCACGTTCGAGGAAGTCGGCGGCTACGACGAAGTCGTGATGCTGAAGGACATTCCGTTCCAGTCGCATTGCGAACACCACATGGCGCCGATCATCGGCAGCGCTTCGATCGCCTACCTGCCCGGCAGCCGCGTCGTCGGCATTTCCAAGCTGGCGCGGGTATTGCACGGCTATGCGCGGCGGCTGCAGGTGCAGGAGCGGCTGACCGCGCAAGTGGCGCAGGCGATCTGGGACCATCTCCAGCCGCGCGGCGTCGCCGTGGTCATCGAGGCGAGCCATGGTTGCATGACCGGCCGCGGCGTGCGCACCCACGGCGTCAACATGGTCACCAGCCGCATGCTGGGCGTGTTCCTCCACGACCCCCGCAGCCGCGAGGAAGTCCTCAAGCTGATGAGCCTGCGCTGATCCTCGCCTCACCCGGAAAGCGACCGGAACGATGAAAGTCGGGATCATCGGAGCGGGCATGGCCGGGCTCGCCTGCGCGCAGGTCCTGGCTGCGCGCAAGATCGCCGTCAGCCTGTTCGACAAGGGCCGGAGCCCGGGCGGCAGGATGTCCTCGCGCCGCATGGCGACACCGCTCGGCGAGGCCGTGTTCGATCACGGCGCGCAGTTCATCACCGCGGCGACTCCGGCCTTCGCGGCGCAGTTGCGCGCCTGGGCCGATGCCGGCGTCGCCGCGCCCTGGCCGGCCGCCGGGGCCGGCAGCTGGGTCGGCGTGCCGGCGATGAACGCGGTGCCCAAGTTCATGGCGATCGGCTGCGACATCGCCCTCGAGACCCAGGTCCGCGGCATGTGCCGCGATGCCGCCGGCTGGTACCTGGTGCACGAGGCCGGGAGAGCCGGCAGCTTCGACGCCATGGTCGTCGCCTTGCCCGCCGAGCAGGCCGCCGCCGTCCTCGGCCTGCAGAACTTGCCGATGGCGCGCGTCGCGATCGGGACCCCTTCGACCCCCTGCTGGACCGCCATGCTCGCTTTCGGCGAAGCGATCCCCGCCCCGCCGGTAATCCGCGACCGGGGCATCATCGCCTGGGCGGCCTGCAACAATTCCAAGCCCGGCCGCCACGGCGTCCATTGCTGGACGATCCAGGCTTCGGCCGGCTGGTCGCGCCGGCACCTCGAGGCCGAGCGCGACTTCGTCACCGCCAGCCTGCGCGAGGCCTTTGCCGAGATCGTCGGCTTGCCCGGCCTGGCGACCATCGCCGAGACGTCGCACCGCTGGCGCTTCGCACTCTCCGGCAGCGCCGGCAGCGAGGCGATCTGGGACCCGGCCACGCAGCTTGGCGTCTGCGGCGACTGGTTGATCGGCGCAGGGGTGGAGAATGCCTGGCTATCCGGCCGGCGCCTTGCCGAGCTTATCCTGACCGGGGTCGAGCAGCATCATCCGCAGATGCGCATCGGTACGGCTGCCCGGCTTTCCCGGTAGGACGGACAGGGCGGCTACGCAGAGTCCCCAATAGGCCGCGACCGGCTTACGACCTAGCGCAAGCAGATGAAGCGCCTGATCGTTCTCTTCCTCCTGCTGCTCGCCCCGGCTTCGCTCGCGGGCGCAGTTCCGGCCTGGGACAGAACCAACGCCGAGCAATTGCTGGGTTATGTCGACGGTATCGCCGGCGAGGGCCTCGATCCCAGGGACTACGATGCGGACGCGCTGCGCCGCGCCCTGGCCGGGACCGATGCTTCCGCTCTGAACGGCCGCGCTACGGCCACGTTCCTGCATCTGGCCGCCGACCTCGGCAGCGGCCACCAGCGCGATCGCCGCAGCGTGGCCTGGCATATCGCCGGGCAGGCGCGCGATGCCGCAGCCTCCGATGCGCTGCTGCAGCAGGCGCTGGCGAGCCACGCCGTGGTGCCGGCGCTGCAATCGCTGCTGCCGCAGCATCGCCAGTACCGCCTGCTGAAAGCGGCGCTGGCGGCGACCCCGGCTCACGACAAGGCGGGGATCGAGCGGCTGCGGGCCAATCTCGAACGCTGGCGCTGGATGCCGCGCAGGCTCGGCGACCGCTACCTGCTGGTCAACGTCCCGGCCTTCACCGTCAGCCTTGTCGAAGGCGATCGCGTGGTCGAGCGCCGCAGGGTGATCGTCGGCAAGCGCAGCACGCCGACTCCCCAGTTCCAGGCGACAGTGACGGGCGTGATCTTCAATCCCTGGTGGGACGTGCCGCAAAGCATCGTCCGCGAGAGCGTGGGCAGTCTGCTGCGCAGAAGCCCGGCGCTGGCGCGCGCCCGGGGCTACACCACTGCCGGCGGCCGCATCCGCCAGAAGCCCGGGCCGGGCAACGCGCTGGGGCAGGTGAAGCTGGTCATGCCCAACCCCTTCTCTGTCTATCTGCACGACACCCCCAGCAAGCAGCTGTTCGACGAGGAGACGCGCGCCTTCAGCCACGGCTGCATCCGCACCCAGGACGCGATCGGCCTGGCCGCGACGCTGCTTCGCGGCCAGGCCGACTGGAGCCGCGACGACGTCGATCGCGTCGTGCAGGTAGGCCGCACGCGCGAAGTCGCGCTCGACCGGCCGCTGCCGGTCTATGTCGTCTATCTCACCGCCGCGGCCGACGACAGCGGGGCGATCGCGACGTTCCCCGACGTCTACGGGCGCGACGGTCCGGTCGTCTCGGCACTCGTCGACAGGGAGACACGGAGCATCCCATAGCCGGCCGCGCCGCCTTGTAATTTGGCCACGACGAACCAATTAGGCGACAGGACATCGGGAACTTTCGCACATGATATTGAACAGGCGCCGATTTCTCGGCGTTTTCGGTCTCGGCTCTGCAGGACTGATCATCACTCCGGGCGACGCCGTGCCGCATGCGCACAGCGGGCCCCTGCGCCCGGCAGAGCCGGCTCTTCCGTTCGTGGGCCCTCTCGACCAGGGCCGGCACGAGCCGCCGCTGCTGACGCGCGCCAAGGCCGCGCTGGCGCAGCACGGCAGGTCGATCGCCCATCACGACACCGTCGGGATCGTCGATTTCGCGGCGCCTTCGCGCCAGCCGCGCTTCCATCTGCTCGACATGGCGACGGGCAAGGTCTCGACCCATCTGGTCGCGCACGGCCGCGGCTCGGACCCGGCCAATTCCGGCTGGGTCGAGCAGCTGTCGAACCGCCCCGGATCGAACGCCTCGTGCGGCGGCAGCTTCGTCACCGGCGAGATCTATCACGGCAAGCACGGCCGCTCGCGGCGCCTCATCGGGCTCGAGCGCGAGAACGACATGGCCGGGCCGCGCGGCATCGTCATCCATGCCGCCAGCTACGTCGACGACGGCATGGCGCAGTCGCACGGGCGGATCGGCCGCAGCCAGGGCTGCTTCGCCGTCTCGCAAGGCGATATCGACATGGTTCTCGCCCGGCTCGGACCCGGGCGGCTGCTGCTCGCGACGCGCCTGTCCAGCTAGCGGCGGAAGCGGCCGCATCCGGTCGCCCGGGGCCGCCGCAAGCCACCGCGAGAGAGTAAACCAACCAATTGGTTGTTTTTTGCCGCGCATCGGCTAGGCCTGACGAATCACGCCCGCTGCCGCAAGGCGGGCCGGCAAGGAGAGAGCGCTGATGGCAACGGTTGCGAAGGCAGAACCGACGATGATCCCGGGCGGCATGGACCTGCTCACCAAGGAGCGTCTCGAACGGCTCTACCGCGAGGATCCCCAGTTCGCCGCCGCCGCGCCCTGCCCGGATGTGACTGCGGCCAAGACCCAGCCGGGCCTGCGGCTGGCGCAGGTCATGCAGGTGACGATGGAAGGCTATGCCGACCGGCCCGCGCTGGGCGTTCGTGCGCGCGAGCTGGTTACCGATCCCGCCAGCGGCCGCAATACCCTGCGCCTGCTGCCGCGCTTCGAGACCATGTCGTTCCGCGCGCTGTGGTCGCGCACCTGCGCGGCCGCGGCGGACTGGCACGGCCATGCCGCGGCACCGGTCAAGGCCGGCGACTTCGCCTGCGTCCTCGGCTTCGCCAGCCCCGACTATGCCACGGTGCTGATGGCCAACGTCCACCTCGGCGTCGTCAACGTCCCGCTGCAGACCAGTGCGCCCGCCGCCCAGCATGCCGGCATCATGGCCGAGACCGAGCCGGCGATCATCGCCACCAGCGTCGAATATATCGGCGACGCCGTCGACGCCGTCCTGTCCGGCTTTGCCCCCCGGCGGATGGTCGTGTTCGACTATGACGCGCGAGACGACGACCTGCGCGAGGCCCTTGAAACCGCTAGGGCCAGGCTGGCCGCCGCCGGCTGCGCCACGAGCGTGGATACGCTGGAAGAGGTGATCGCCCGGGGCCGGGCGCTGCCGGCCGCGCCGATCTACGTCCCCGCGCCGGAAGACGATCCGCTTGCCTGGCTGTTCTACACCTCGGGCACGACCGGCACGCCGAAGGGGGCGATGCTGACCGAGCGGATGATGATGAGCACCTGGATCTACGGCGGCGACAAGCCGATGATCACGCTCAGCTTCATGCCGATGAGCCATCTTGTCGGCTACGGCTACCTGTTCCTGGCGATCACCAACGGCGGCATCAGCTTCTGCTCGCCCAAGAGCGACCTTTCGACGCTGTTCGAGGACCTGGCGCTGGCCCGGCCGACGATGTCATCGCTGGTCCCGCGCGTCTGCGAGATGTTCTACCAGCACTTCCTGCGCGAAGTGGACAAGCGCGTCGCCCGCGGCGAGGACCAGTCCCGGGCCGAGGCCGAGGTCAAGCTGGACATGCGCGAGCGGCTGCTCGGCGGCCGGCTGCTGTCGGTCGGCTGCGGCTCGGCCGCGCTGGCGCCGGAGATCTATGCCTTCATGGAAGACATGCTCGGCATGCACATGGCGATCGGCTATTCCTCGACCGAGCTGGCCACGGCCACCGTCTATGTCGACGGCAAGGTGCAGCGGCCGCCGGTGATCGACTACAAGCTCGTCGACGTGCCGGAGCTGGGCTACTACACCACCGACAAGCCCCATCCCCGCGGCGAACTGTGGGTGAAGAGCTCGAAGTTCATGGCCGGCTACTACAAGCGGCCCGACCTGACCGCGGAGAAATTCACCGCCGACGGCTACTACAAGACCGGCGACGTCATGGCCGAGCTGGGCCCGGACCACCTCGTCTACGTCGACCGCTGCAACAACGTCACCAAGCTGTCGCAGGGCGAATTCGTCGCGATCGCACGGCTCGAGGCGCTCTACACCACCAGCCCGGCGATCCGGCAGATCTACGTCTACGGCACCAGCGAGCGGTCCTACCTGCTCGCCGTCGTCGTGCCGAGCGAGACGATGCTCGAGCGCCATGGCGCACACAGCGACGCGCTGAAGGCGGAAATCCGTCGCTCGCTGCTGCAGGTGGCGGAAGAGCAGGGGCTCAACAGCTACGAAGTGCCGCGCGACTTCCTGATCGAGACCGAGCCCTTCAGCCTGGAGAACGGCCTCCTCACCGGCATCGGCAAGTTCAGTCGGCCGAACTTCAGGGCACGCTTCGGCCCGCGGCTCGAGGCGCGCTATGCCGAGATCGCGCAGGAGCAGGTCGACGAGCTGCGCGCGCTGCGCACCGGCGGCGCCGACCGCCCGGTGATGGAAACCGTCGTCCGCGCCTTGCAGGCGGTGCTGGGCATTTCCGCCGCCGACGTCTCGCCGCAGTCGCGCTTCGACGAACTGGGCGGGGACTCGCTCTCGGCGCTCGAGTTCTCGACACTGCTCGAGGAGATCTTCGGCGTCGAGGTCCCGGTCGGGGTGATCATCAATCCGGCCGGCGACATCCGCCTGGTCGCCGACTACATCGAGGCCGGGCGCTCGGGCCGGAAGCGGCCAAGCTTCTCGACCGTCCATGCGGCCGACAGCACGACGGTCCACGCCGCCGACCTCAAGCTGGCGAAGTTCATCGACGCCGACCTGCTCGCCGCCGCACCCGCCTTGCCGCAGCCGCGCGACAGGGTGGAGACGGTGCTGATGACCGGCGCCACCGGCTATCTGGGGCGCTTCCAGGCCTTGTCCTGGCTGGAACGGCTGGCCCGGACCGGCGGCACGCTGATCCTGCTCTCGCGCGGCGCCGATGCCGCGCAGGCCCGCCAGCGGGTGGAAGCCGCGCTCGCTTCCGACCCGGCCCTGCTCGCCCATTTCCGCAAGCTCGCCGCCGACCACCTCGAGGTGCTGCCGGGCGACCTCGGGCTGGAGAACCTCGGCCTCGAGCCCGCCACCTGGGACCGCCTTGCCTCCAGCGTCGACCTCATCGTCCATCCCGGCGCCCACGTGAACCACGTGCTACCCTACAACCAGCTGTTCACCGCCAACGTCGCCGGCACCGCCGAGCTGATCCGGCTGGCGCTGACCACCCGGCTGAAGCGGTTCGACTATGTCTCGACGCTCGGCGTCAGCATCTTCGCGCCGGGCCGGGTCGACGAGGACGGCGACATCCGCGCGATCGTGCCCTCGGCCGAGCTCGATGACGGCTATGCCAACGGCTACAACGTGTCGAAATGGGCCAGCGAGGTGCTGCTGCGCGAGGCGCACGCGCTGTGCGGCCTGCCGGTCGGCGTGTTCCGCCCCGGCATGATCCTGGCGCACAGCCGCTACGCCGGCCAGCTCAACGTGCCCGACATGTTCACCCGCATGGTCTACAGCCTGGCAGTGACCGGCATCGCGCCGGCGACCTTCTATGCCCAGGACCTGTCGAATGGGCGGCCCAAGGCGCGCTACGAAGGCTTCGCGGTCGATTTCCTCGCCGATGCGATCACCGGCATCGGCGCGGCGCTGCCGGACGGTTTCCGCAGCTACAACCTGTCGAGTCCGCACGCCGACAGCGCCGGCTTCGACGAATTCGTCGACTGGATGGGCGATGCCGGATGCCGGATCGAGCGGATCGACCGCTACGACGACTGGCTGCAGCGGTTCGAGACCGCGCTCCACGGCCTGCCCGAAGATCAGCGCGCGCAGTCGATCCTGGCGATCCTCGATCCCTGGCGCCGTCCGCAGCATCCGGGGATGGGCCAGGGCCTGGCCTGCGCGCGCTTTGCCACGGCGGCCGAGGCGGCGGGCTTCCCGGTCCCGCATCCGAGTTCAGGGCTGATCGAGAAATATGTCGCCGATCTGCGGCACCTCGGCATGATTGCCTGACCGGCAGGATCGCTACGCCAGCTCGACTGCCCCGGCGACCGACGTGCGGTGCATGCGCCGGCCGGAATCCTCGGCATAGGGCACCGCGCGGTGCAGCATCGTGCAGTTGTCCCACATCGCGAAGTCGCCCACCGTCCACTGGTGGCGGATGGTGAATTCCGGGCGCGAGCACCATTCGAGCAGGCGATTGATGATCAGCCGGCCGGCGACCTTGTCCATGCCGACGATGTAATCGGCGTGGCAGCCGAGGATCAATGCCTTGCGACCGTCGGGCCGCGTCCAGACCAGCGGGTGCTCGTGCTCCATGCTCGCCCGCTGCGGGTTGAGCTGGTCCCTGCTCTTGATCTCGCGGACCGCCGCAGCCGTGGTGTGGATTACGCGCAGCTTTTCCAGCTTGGCCTGCTCTTCTGGCGAGAGCGCCTCGAAAGCGGCGGCGGTGTTGGAGAATTCGGTCTGGCCGCCCTGCTCGGCCTTCGACTTGCACGACAGCAGGGTGATCGGCGAGGGCGGGATCGCCGAGGTGATGCCGTCCTGGTGCCAGTACATCGAGCCCCAGACATATTCGTTCTCGTTGTTCACGTCCTTGTCGAGCGTGATCGTATAGACGTCCTTGGCCGACAGGTCGCTGCCGGGGACGTTGTTGGTGAAGTTCAGCCGGTCGCCGAGCGTGTCGGTGAAGGCGAGCTGTTCCTGGTCGGTGAAGTTCAGCTGCGGGAACACCAGGGCGCCGCGGTCGCGCAGCACTTCCTTGATCTTCTCGGCAAAGCCGGGCTCGAACATGGTCGCCTTGTCGCAACGGACGACGGCGCCGAGCAGCGGCTTGATCGGTTCTACCTTGATATCCATGGCATGATCTCCCTGGTCGCATGTGACGGACCGCGACGAATCGCGCTGCGGGATATTTTGATCATGTGTTCAGCGCTTGGGATTGACGCCGGTCAAATGCCGGCGACGAAACTGCGCATCGCGCCGGCACGGCCTGCCGCTTGCATTGGGCACGTTCCGGCCCCAAAAACCGCCGGCAGCGAGGGAACGCAAGGGGCGCAGGCATGGCGACGAAGCGGAGACTGGGCAGCGAGTCCTCGGCGACCCGCTCCGCGCTCATGGACGCCGTCGAGGCGGTCATGCGCGAGGACGGCTACGGCGCGCTCACCGCGCGCAGCGTCGCCGAGCGCGCCGGGCTCAAGCACCAGCTCGTCTACTATTACTTCCAGACGCTCGACGACCTGCTGATCGCCGCTTACGAGCGGCATATCGCCGGCTACCTCGCGCGGATCGAGGAAGCGCTGGCCGGCGAACGCCCGCTGCACGCCTTCTGGAGCGTCCACGCCAATCCGGTCAACGCCACGCTGAACATGGAATTCCTGTCGCTGGCGAACCACAACGAAGCGATCCGCGAGCGCACCGTCTCTTTCGGCGAGCATGTCCGCCGGCTCGGCCTCGCCCGGCTCGAAGCCCTGATCCGCCGCCCGGCCCCGGGCATGGAAGCGATCACGCCTTTCGCCGTGACCATGGCGATCACGTCGATCGGCAGCGTCCTCGGGCTCGAGAGCGCCATCGGCATTTCCGGCGGCCATGCCGAGACGCGGGCGATGATCGAATGGTGCATCGACCAGCTCGAGCCGGGGTGAAAGCCGGCGGCGCCTATCCGGCCCGCTGCTCGAGATGCGCGAAATATTCCGCCATCCGCGCGCGCACGACGGCCTCGCACTGTCTATAGGCCGCTGCCGCGGTTCGGAGTGTAACTTAAGATCCTCCCCTGGATGGGGTGGTGGCATTCGCGTAGCGAATGACGGAGGGGTGTCAGCGTTCGATCGGAGGGGGACACCCCTCCACCACCGGCTGCGCCGGCGGTCCCCCTCCCCCCATGGGGGAGGATCTTTACGCTGGGCACAGCTCAACCCCCGCTGGCGAATGCGGGCTTGCGCCGGGGAAGGAAACACACGCACGGGACGGCCGGCGCTTGTGGTTTGCCTGGCGCGACAGGCTTGGCTGGTTGCGAGCCCTGCGGTGCGAGGCGTCGGCGGGTC
>CAUJJI010000221.1 GCA_963205265.1 Pseudomonadota bacterium | reverse complement strand
CGGACTATCATTTTCGTCGTCCCGGGCTCGACCCGGGACCGCTGGCCTCATCGATGAGGTGTTCGGACTGGAAATTGATCCAGCCGCAAGCTCCGCTAGCCCACGACCATGCCCGATGGCGCCACCGCCTGTTCCGGCCAGTCGCCCCTGGCCGCGAGGAGGTTGTCGAGCGCCTTGTCCCAGTAGGCCTCGCTCTTGGCGAGCATGCGGAAGTCGAACTTGTCGGAGGTGCGGAACTCCAGCACTTCGACCCCCTCGGGCCCGGGGACGTAGCTGTAAGGCACGTCGGCGCCGAGGAAGAAACCGTCGCCCGGCCCCAGTTCCTCGCTGCCGATCTTCAGGCTGCCGGCGACGACGAAGTAGAGGCAATCGGCGCTGTGGCTGTGGTGGGGCAGGGGGAAGCCGCTCTTGAACCAGCAGTAGGTGAGGCTCATGCCCGGACGCGAGTAGGCCAGCTTGACTTGCGAGCCCTCGAGGAAGCCGGCTTCCGTCAGGCGCGCTGAGCCGGCCAGTTCGACGTCGCTCATCGGCTGGGCAGTCATCGGCCCGCCTTCCGCGTAGTCGACCGCGTCGCGCGCGCGGAAAATCTCGAACGGGGCTGCTTCCCTCTCGGCCATCGCTCACTCCACCGAATTTACTGAGCCAGGTTAAAATTGCACTGGAATATAGTAAGCATTGCTATTATTTCACTGGCCATGGACGAGAACATTGGCACGATGCTGGCCCAGGTGTCACGCCTATTGCGCCGCAGCTTCGACGAGCGGGCGCGGACGATCGGCGTGACCCGGCCGCAATCGCAGGTCCTGGCATTGCTCCACCGCCATCAGGGGATCAACCAGGGCGGCCTTGCGGAACTGCTCGAGGTCGAGCCGATCACTGCCGGGCGGATGATCGACCGGCTCCAGGAAGCGGAGCTGGTGGAACGCCGCGCCGACCCGGGCGACCGGCGCGCCTGGCGGCTCTACCTGACCGCGCGCGGCCAGGAACTGCTCGACCAGTTGCGACCGCTGGGGCAGGAGGCGATCCAGTCGGCGCTGGACGGCATCGCCGAAAGCGAGCGCGATCAGCTGATGGACATGCTGGAGCGGATCAGGACGAACCTGTCGCGCAAGCCCGCACTAAAAGCCGAGCCCCCTCGCTGAGCGCGACTTCCGCCGCGAAGCGATTGCCCGGCATCGGCCGTGGCCCGCTTCGCGCATCGAACGACGGCGGTGCGCTCGCAGCATGGACCTGTCCAAGCTTCGCCGGGACAGGCCCGGGAAGGCTCGGGCGCGCAATTGTGTCCTTCCGTTCAACCATCGCCGACGCGATGCGCACTGGCCTTGTTCGGGCGCTATGATATTGGAAACCGTGTAACGCGATCAGCAACAGGAGTTTTTCCGACTGTGGGCAGGGTTATCGTCATCACCGGAGCGGGCATCGGGCTCGGCCGCGCATTGGCGCGGCGATTTGCCAGGGACGGAGAGACCGTCGTCCTGCTCGGCCGAACCTTCTCCAAGGTCGAGGCCGCGGCCGAAGAGATCGGCGCGGCAGCCATGGCCGTCGAATGCGACGTCAGCTCTCCGGACTCGGTGCGCGCCGCTTTCGCCGAGATCGCCCGGCACCATCCGAAGATCGACGTGCTGATCAACAACGCCGCGGTCTACGAGCCGTTCAACGTCGCCGACGCGCGCGACGACCAGATCGAAGGCATTGTCGCCACCAACCTATCGGGCCCGATCTTCTGCGCGCGCGCAGCTATCCCGATGATGGAGAAAGGGGGCGCCATCATCAACGTCAGCAGCGAATCGGTGGCCTTGGATTTCCCCATGCTGTCGCTCTACCAGTGCACCAAGGCCGGGCTGGAGCGCTTCACGCAATCGCTGTCGCGCGAGCTCGAGCCCGCCGGCATCCGCGTCACCACCGTGCGCGCCGGACCGATGTACGAGGAAGGCAAGGGTTCGACCTGGGACCCGCAGGTCGGCATGGAATTCTACCAGAAATGCGTGGCCGCCGGCATCGACCTGCGTGCCCGCCCGATCAGCCACGTCAACTCGGTCACAGACGTCTTCCGCGCGCTGATCGACCTGCCGCCCGACGTGCGCGTCACTCACGCTTCGATCGAAGCGCGCCACCCCTGATCCATACCGCAACGACACTCGCCAAGGACCGCGACACCATGACCAGACTTCCCGACGCAAAGCTCTACATCGACGGCCAGCTGCGCGATGCCGCCGGTGGCCGCAGCTACGACGTGATCAGCCCGTGGACCGGCGAGCCGGTCGGCAAGGCCGCCGACGGCACTGCCGCCGATGTCGAAGCCGCCATCGCCGCCGCGCGCCGCGCCTTCGATACGACCGACTGGTCGACCAACACGGCCAAGCGGGTGGAACTGGTCAAGAAGCTGCGCGAGCTGTTCGAGCAGAACCGCGACCGCCTGGCCGACCTCGCCGTCCATGAAGCCGGCGCCGCCCAGGGCGCAGTGTTCCGTGCCCACGTCAACATGGCGCTCGACGGCTGGGACGATTACATCGCCGTCTTCCCCAAGGTCGAGTGGGAAAAGGACTACGGCACCAAGCCCGCCTTCGGCTTCAACCACAAGCGCATTGCGGTGCGCGAGCCGGTCGGCGTCGTCGCCGCCATCACGCCGTGGAACGTGCCGCTCTACGTCAACATCGGCAAGGTCGTGGCGGCGCTGCTCGCCGGCTGCACGGTGATCCTCAAGCCGGCGCCGAACACCCCGGGCATGGGCGCCATCTTCGGCGAGCTGGCCGACAAGGCCGGCTTCCCGGCGGGCGTGCTCAACGTCGTCTTCGGCAGCGACCCGGCCGAAGCGGGCGAGATCCTGACCGGCGACCCGCGCGTCGACCTGGTATCGTTCACCGGCTCGACCGGCGTCGGCAAGCGCATCATGGAACGCGGTGCCGCGACGCTGAAGCGCGTGTTCCTCGAGCTCGGCGGCAAGTCGGTCAAGATCGTACTCGACGACGATCCCAACTTCGCGATGTCGGTGGCGACCACCATACTGGTATTCCATGCAGGCCAGGGCTGCGCGGTCCAGTCGCGCCTGCTTGTCCCCAGGAGCCGCTACGAGGAAGCCAAGGCGATCCTCAAGCAGGCCTATGCCGGCTTCGGCGACAACTGGGGCGACGCCAGCAATCCCGAGCACATCATGGGCCCGGTGATCTCGAAGAAGCAGATGGAGCGGGTGCTCGGCTATATCGAGCTGGGCAAGCAGGAAGGCGCGACGCTGCTCCACGGCGGCCGCGCGCGTCCCGACAAGGGCGGCGGCTTCTTCGTCGAGCCCACCGTCTTCGTCGACGTCAGCAACGACATGCGCATCGCCCAGGAAGAGATCTTCGGGCCGGTGCTGGTCGTCATCCCCTTCGAGGACGACGATGACGCCGTCCGCATCGCCAACGAGAGCCAGTACGGCCTGTCGGGCGGGGTCAACAGCGGCGACCCCGAGCGCGCCCAGCGCATCGCCCGCCGCATCCGCACCGGCTCGGTCAGCGTCAACAACGGCATGTGCATCGCCGGCGACATCCCCTTCGGCGGCTACAAGGCCAGCGGCATCGGCCGCGAGTGGGGGGTTGAAGGAATCGAGGAATATACCGAAATCAAGATGCTGGCCTGGCCGACCGGGCAAGCCGCCTGAACGACCGAAGGACGACGATTGCCAAGATGCGTGCCGAGGAATCCGAAGAGCACGAATCGCATTCGCTGGTCGAGGTTGTGACGAGCGCCAGCAGCGGCGTCAGTCACAACCTCAACGGCCAGAAGCTCGGCCGCAAGGGCCGGGTGACGCGCGAACGCATTCTCGCGGCGACAGTCGAACTGCTGGACAGCCCGGCAGGCGAGGCGATCAGCATGAGCGCGGTGGCCCGCAAGGCATCGCTCGGCATGACCTCGCTCTACAACTACTTCAACGATCTCAGCGAACTGCTGCTGGCCGTGCTCGAGCCGGTCATGGCCGAGACCGAGCAGGCCTTCATCTCGATGTTGCGCAGTCGCTGGCCGGACGAGGAGCTGGGCGAGCGTTGCTATGCCTTCCTGCGCGCCTATCACGATTTCTGGGCGCGCCATGCGCGGCTGCTGCATCTGCGCAACCTGATGGCCGACAACCGCGACGAGCAGCTTCTGATCCACCGCGTGCGCGCGACAATGCCGGTCATCCGGCTGATCGTGGCGCAGATGGACGACGACCCCGAATTGGAAAAGCCGCCCTTGCTGGGCATGGCGACCGTACTGATGACCGGCATCGAGCGCACCGTGACGACGTCCACCGACCGTGGGCTGACCGAGCTGTTCGGTCCCGATCGCGCTTTTCCGGCCGACCACTACCTGCGGCCGGAAGCGCGCCTCATGGAGCTGGCGATCCGCGATGCGCGCATGCGGATGGCAGAGGGATGGCCTGCGCTACCTGCCGGCTAATGGGGAGTGGGACAGGGTAGCCCCTACTTCCCCTTGCCGCCCACGCCTTTCAGGTACTCCTGGATGCCCTTCAGGTAGTCGGGATTGAGCATCAGGCCGCTGTTGGCCATGCGCTCGATGTGGCGGCCGCTGTCGCGCCCGACTTCGGCGATCAGCTCGATGGCGACCTTCGCCGCGCCCATCTGCTCGCCGTTTTGCTTGGTCAGGTGGCGGCAGAAGTCCATGACGTCCGCCTCGAAAGTCTCGTCGGGGAAGACCTGGTGGACCAGCCCCATGGTGAAGGCCATGTCGGCCGGGGCCGGCTTGTTGGCCATGATCAGCCAGCGCGCCCAGTGCGGGCCGCAGATGCGCGTGAGGCGGGAGACGCCGCCCGAGGCCGGCAGCACGCCGAACAGGCCCTCGGGGAAGGCATAGCCGGCGCTCCTGGCTGCCAGGCGGAAATCGCAGGACAGGCTCATCTCGAGGCCGCCGCCGACGCACATCGCATGATGGGCCACGACGATGGGCTTTTCGACATGCTCCATCTCGTCCCACAGTTGCTGCATGTTGTTGAGATTGAGGCGGTGGTTCTCGCGGATGGCGCGCGCGGTGTTCGACGCGCTTGCCACCGGCGAGACGACGTTCTGGCTGCCGCCCCTGAGGTCCGCGCCGGAGCTGAAGTAGCGCCCGGTCGAGCGAATGAGCATGACCTTCAGCTCGGGCGTGTCGCGGAACCGCAGGACTGCCTCGGTGAGCAGGTCCATCATGTTGCGCGAGATGGCGTTGAGCTTGTCCGGCCGGTTGAGCGTCGCGATCAGGATGCCGTCGGTGACTTCGGTGAGGAGGTGGGGGGCTTCTTCAGTCATGGTCTTCTCCCTCTTCGATCCTCTCCGTGCCTGGGAGGCGTTGTCTCACTGCCGCGTCCTCGGCAGGCCGAGGCCCTTCTCGGCGATCATGCTGCGATGGACCTCGCTGGTGCCGCCGTAGATCGTCGTGCCGTGGGCGTGGCGATAGGAATGGTTCAGGGCGCCGGCCGGACCCTTGCGCTTGGACAGCGAATAGGGCGCGGTCAGGTCGAGCAGGTCGCGCGAATCCGTGGTGAACTTCTCCGACGAGAACATCTTGGCCATCGGCCCGTATGCCAGGTTCGGCTTGTTCTCCACCTGGGCCCAGTTGGCGCGGTAGGCGATCAGTTCCGATGCCAGGTAGTTGGCATAGGTTCGGGCGAGGCGGGACTGGGCGTTCGGCCGTTCGATCAGCTTGCCGCCGCCGGGCGCGTCGATTTCGCGGCAGAGCTCGACCGCTTCCTCGAGCATGACGCGCTGCACCTTGGCGAAGCCGCCGCCGTGCTCGAGCTCGAGGCTCGCGGCCATCGTCCGGACGCCGCCGTCGACTTCGCCGAGGCGCCAGCTGTCCGGGATTTTCACGCCGTCGTAGAAAGTGATGTTGGTGCGCTCGTCCATGAAGGTATGGACCGCCTGGATAGTGACGCCCTCGGCCTTGAGCGGCACGATGAACATCGTCAGCCCCTTGTGCTTGGCGACTTCGGTGTTGGTGCGCGTCAGCATGAGGACATAGTCGGTCAGGTTGGCGCCGCTGGTCCACATCTTGGTGCCCTCGATCCGCCAGCCGTTGCCGTCCGGGATTGCCCGGCACTGCGCGTTGAATACGTCGGACCCGCAGCCGGGCTCCGAATAGCCGAGCGAGGCTATGGCATCGCCCGACATGATCTTGGCGAGCACGTCGCGCTTCAGTTCGTCGGTGCCGAAGCGGTAGATGATCAGCGCCACCATCTGCGCGACGCCGGCGACCGGGTTGTTCCAGCCTTCCTCTTCGAAGGCGTCGCGGGCGGCGGTGACGGAATAGGCGTTGAGCCCGCGCCCACCGACGTCCTTGGGCAGGGCGAGGTAGGCGAGATCGGCCTCGACCAGCTTCTTGTGGATGCGGGAATTGTGGCCTTCCCAGGAATAGTGGAACTTCTCGCGCTCTTCGGCGGTGACGTTCCGGGCGAAGAAGTCGTGGATCTCCTTCTGCACCTGCCGCGCTTCGTCGCCGAGGTCGAATTCGACCGGGACGGCGCCGACCTCCGGCAAGCTCGCCGTCTCGCCCGCGTAGAGGCGGCGGCCGGCCTCGGCGAGCAGTTCCTGCGGGTCGCCCAGCACCAGCGGCCATGCCTTGGCGCGCAGGTTGTAGAGGTGGATGTCGTGCTCGACCGTGAGGCCGATGCCGCCGAAGGTATGCAGCGACTGGGTGACGGTGCGGGCGGCCGTCTCCGCCGTCCACCAGGCCGCAAGCGAGACCTGCGCCGCGGCCTCCGCCTCGCCGTCGGCAATGCTGCGGATCGCTTTCCACACAAGGAACTTGCCGCCGTCGATCTCGCAGATGAGATCGGCCATCGGATGCGAGATCGCCTGGAACGTGCCGATGAACACGCCGAAGGCCTTGCGCTCGCCGGCATAGGCGGCAGCGATCTTCAGCGCCTCGCGCGACAGGCCGGAGAGAGCGGCGGCGATCAGCAGCTTCCATTCCTCGACACCGGCCGCGAAGGTCGCCAGGGCCGCCTCGCCGCTGCCGAGGACCGTCGCCGGCAGGGCGCCGAGGTCGAGTTCGGCGAGGGGCGTCGAAGCCAGGTTCTCCTCGGCCACGCGCGCCTCGGCGGGCACCGTCACCAGCACCACGTCGTTGCCCTTGCGCGCCACGACCGCATCGGCGACGAGACCGCCGGCGACCCACTGGCGCGGAAACTCGGCGACGTCGCGCAGCGCCAGCGTCGCCACAGCCTCGCCGGCGATGACCCGGCCGAGCAGGTCATCGGACGCGCCGAGCTGGGCCAGCAGCCGCGCCGCGACCAGGGCTTCGGCGAGCGGGCCCGAAGCGAGCGTCCGCCCGGCTTCATCCATCAGCACCACGGCGTCGAACAGGCCGAGGCCCAGGCCCCCGGCTTCCTCGGGAACGCGCAGCCCCAGGGCGCCGAGTTCCGCCAGGCCCTGCCACAGCGCGGGATCGAAGCCGCCGGGAAGGGCCGCGCGCACGCGCGTGCCGCTGCTGTTCTCGTCGAGGAAGCGCGCGAACATGTCGCGCATCATTTCCTGCTCTTCGCTGAGGTCGAAATTCATGGCTCGGCTCTTTTCGGGTTATGGATTTCTGCTGGCTGTCGATCTGCCTCAGCACGGATTCGCCGCGGGGAGCAATGGGTATTTGGTGCAATCGTCAGGGCGATGGCCCAGGCGCGCGCTGGCGTTGAAAGGCAAGCGCAGTTAAGGCTGAAGGCATGAGCAAGGCCGCCGATCTGCCGGGTTATCGCCGCCGAATCCGCATCGAAGCGCGCGATGGGGCGGTGCTCGCCATGCTCGAGGACGATATCCACGCACTGGCGGTCATCCTGCGCCACGACGGCGCAACGGTGCTGGCCGTCGAGCCCGTGGTCGAGCGGATGCCGTGGACGACCTGCCCCGGTGCCGGGGCGAAGCTGGTCGAGACATTTTCCGGCCTGCCGCTCGCCGAAGTCACGTCGCGGCGCGACAAGAGGGCGAACTGCACGCACCTGCACGACCTTGCCGTTCTCGCCGCGGCCCATGCCGGCGAAGGCGGCGGGCTCACATACGACGTCTTCGCGTCCGATCCGGTCGCCGGCGAACGCCTGCTGGAATTGCAGCGCGACGGCGAGACACGTTTCGCCTGGGTCGAGCAGGACGGCCGGCTGGTTTCGCCCCCATCGGTCGCAGGCCTGTCGCTGCCGACCCTGCGCGACTGGATCGACGCACTGCCGGACGAAGCCGGGCGCGAGGCGGCGCGGGTGCTGCAATGGGGGTCGCTGGTCGCGCATGGGCGCACCATGCCACTCGACCAGCAATCGAACGCAGCGGCGCTGCCGGCCAACTGCTATACCCTGCAGCCCGAGCGGGCCGCGCAGGCGGTGCGGAACGGCAAGCGTCGGGATTTCAGCGTCGGCAGCGATGCGCCGCTTGCCGGCTTTGCCGACAGGATGATCGCGATGCTCTAGCCCGGTGGTTCAGGCGGCGGTCGGCAGGCGCTGGACGCTGGTCGAATCGACGCTGAGCTCTCCGAGCAGCTGGTCGGTCGCTTCGCGCAGGCATTCCAGCAGGCCGGGGACGTTGACCTTGTCCTCCACGCCGTAGACGAAGCCGACCGCCAGCGGGTGATCGGCCGGTTGGCCGGGCAGCAGCATGGCGAGCACCTGGGCTTTCGAGCCGTAGCCAACGGGTCCTTCGACGTGGCCCTGATCGTAGCAGGCCAGCAGCCGCGCAGCCATTTCCGCCGGCGAGAACTTGCGGTCGTCCGGCGCTTCGGCGTTGAGGCGGCGGATGATGCCGTCGCGCCGCGGTTGCGGTACGGTCGACAGCAGCAGCCAGCCGGCCGCGGTTTCAGAGAGCGGCGCCTGCAGGCCGCCGAACAGGTTGCGCGCGCTCGCCGAGGCGCGCGCGCCGGCGCGCCAGCTGATGATCTGGCTGTTGAGGCAGACCCTTCCGAACAGCGCCACGGAAAGACCGGTCTGCGCGACGAGGCGGTCGAGCAGGCGCACCAGCCGTCCGCGCTGCACGATCTCTGACTGCCCGGTGGAGCCGATCAGCGCCGCCCGCGGGGTGAGGCTGTACGAGCGCGAGATCGGATCCTTGTAGAGCAGTCCCAGCTCGACCAGGCTCGAAAGCAGTTCGGAAGTGCTGGATTGGGGGCGGTTATAGCGGCGGACGATGTCCATAACCGTGGCTTCGCGATGGTCGTCGTCGAAGTAGTCGAGCACCTCGATGACGCGGCGCGCGATCTTGGCCTTGTTAGAGGATGCAGCCGCAGCGGCCATCGTATCTCTCCCGGTCGTCTATTGCTTCCAAGCTCGCGCGGTTGCGGGCTCTTGTCAAGAAAAATGAAGGGACTTTCTTTTATCCTTAGCTTCCTTAGTTTCTCGCGGGTTAAGCGGCAAGGCCCGGGCGGGCCGCGGCCGATCGATTCGTCGCATTTGCCGACTCGCCGAAACTGCGCCAATCTTCCGCCAGGACCGAACGGTGGCGTGCTGGTCCGGCACGGGGTGACGGCAGACAATGGTTCCTGGCTTCATGATCGATGCGCGGCGGCTCTGGCCCGGCGAGGCGACGTGGGATGGACCGGTTGCGGTGATCGACATGGATGCGACCGAGGACGTGCCGGACCGTATCGTCCTGCCGCCTTGCCCTGTGGTCGGCTTCGGCGACCCGGCCCATCCGCTGGCGGCCCGGCTCGACGCGGTGGTCGAGTCGCCGGTCAGCCTGGAGACGCTGCTGACCGGGATCACCGCGATGCCGCATGCCGCGGCGATCATCGCCCAGCTGTTGCGGGTGCTGCCTTCGCTGAGCCTGGAGCAGGGGCTCACGGTGGAATCGATGGCCTATGCGGTGTTGCAGGGCAGCCAGGAGCATGAGGAATGGATCGCGGAGCGCCGCCAGTCCATTTCCGGCGGACGGACGCCGGGCCGGGTTGCAACCAGCCTCGAGGACGGCAGGCTGGTGATCACGCTCGACCACCCCGACAGCCGCAATGCGATCGACCGCCCGATGCGCGACGGTCTCTACGAAGCCTTCACGCTGGCCGCGATCGATCCTGAGATCGTGCAGGTGTCGCTGCGAGCGAACGGGCGGACCTTCAGCATGGGTGCCGAGCTGGGCGAATTCGGCACGACCGCCGATCCGGCGACGGCCCATTCCATCCGCTGCCGCACTCTGCCGGCGCGCGCGGCGGCACGCTGCGCCGACAAGCTCGACGCCCATGTCCAGGGCGGCTGCGTCGGCGCCGGGCTGGAGATCGCGGCCTATGCGAAGCGGCTGACCGCCGGTGCCGATGCCTGGTTCCAGCTGCCCGAGCTCGCCATGGGGATTCTGCCCGGGGCCGGCGGCTGCGTCTCGTTGACGCGGCGGATCGGGCGGCAGCGGACGGCCTTGCTGGTGCTGTCGGGCAAGCGGCTGAACGCGCGCCAGGCGCTGGCCTGGGGGCTGGTGGACGAGGTGGTTTGAGGGGGGTGCAAGACCTCCCCTTACAGCGGAGGATCTTGGATTGCTTGCCCGCTGACGAACGTCGCCCTGACATCCCCGCCGTCCAGCCGCTCGCGCGCTTCCGTCCAGGGACGGTCCAGCAGGCAGAGGTCGGCCTCCTCTCCCACGGCTATGCCCCTCCGCTGCGCGAGGTCTTCCGGATTCGCCAGGTAGAGAGCCAGCGCCTCCTCAGGGGACAGTGCCTCACCCAGGCCCAGCACGGCTCCCTCGCGCGTCGTCCGGGCGACTGCGGCGCGCATCGCCGCCCAGGGGTCGGCCGAGCCGAACGGCGCGTCGCTGCCGCCTGCCATCGCGATCCCCGCAGCGGCGAGGCTGCGCAGGCGGTAGAGGTCGGGGATGTGGCGCGGCTCGACATCGAGCAGGTAGCGGTCGCCGCGCTCGGCGACGAAATCGGGCTGCACGCAGGCGGAAAGGCTAAGCGCGGCCATGCGCTCGACCAGCTCCGGAGCGGCGACGGAGACGTGCTCGATGCGGTCGCCCGGCGCGGGGCCTGCCGCTTCGAGCAGCGCCAGCGCGAAGACCAGCTCGACTTCCGAGACGCAGTGGATCGCGGCGGCGCGGTGCTGCGCGTGCGCGGCGGCGATGAACGCGGCGGCTTCGTCAAAGGGGGGGAGGGCAGCCTCGTGGAGGTGGAGCTTAGCGGGGCCGATGCGCCAGTTCGCCGGGGCGGCTTCGGCGAGCGCGAGCGTGCCGGCGAGACGGCAATGCTGGAGCAGCGCGCCGCTTTCGATCTGGCGCACGAAGTGCGCGGCGATTCCGGGATCGTTGCCCGGCGACATGTCGGTGACGCCGGTAACCCCGCGGCTCGCCAGCTCGCGCGAGAGGGCGGCGAGGTCGGGCGGCTCGCTGCCCAGCGCCTCGCGCAACCAGCGGTCCGCGTCGAACAGGCGTCCGGTGAAGCGGCCCGCTTCGCGCTCGAGCCCGGCGGGGGCCGGCGCTTCGGCGAGCAGCAGGTCGAGCGCGCGCGAGTTCAGCAGCCACATCCGGCCCGAGCGGTGCTGCAGGCGCAAGGGGCGGTCGGCGACGAGGCGGTCGAGGTCCGCCGCGCCGGGCAGGCCCATCACGCTCTCGTGGTAGCCGATGCCGCGGATCCAGCCCGCTCCCGGGACGGCGTGGAGCGCCGCGGCGAGCTGGTCGGCGTCGGTCACCTCGGGCGGCCCGCACTGGACCGAGGCGGCGCGGGCGGCGAGGGCGGTCAGGTGGATGTGGTGGTCGTGAAGCCCGGGCAGCAGCGCGCCGCCCCGCGCGTCGAGCACGTCCTCGCCGGGCGCGGGGGAGAGCGCGCCGATGGCGGCGACGCGCGAGCCGGCGATGCGCAGGTCGGCCAGGCCGTGGCCCCAGATCTCGGCGCCGCGGATCAGCACGGCAGGTAGCGCGCGGTATCGGCGCCGAACTCGCGCACCGGGGCGAGCAGGGGGCGGCGCGGCACATGCGGAAAGCGTCGCCCGATCGCTGCGCCCCAGCCGCGCAGCTCGGCATCGAGCAAGGCCGGGTCGTGTGCGCGTTCCTCGGCCAGCGCGCGAGCGGTGATCGCGCTCATCGCGAAGCCGATGCGGCAGGCCTCTCCGTGCCGGTAGGCGTGCCAGCCTTCGCGCGCGGCGATAATGCCGGTGAGCGGGTCGGCGATGGCATCGCCGACATAGCCGATCTCGCCCGACGCCTCGGCGAGCGCGCGGCTGAGCCCGGCGGCGACGGCGCAGTCGTTGCCGATGCCGGTCCAGCTCGCCGCTTCGCCGGTTGCGCCATGGCCGGTGACCGTCAGCCAGACGAGGCCCGGGACCTCGCGCACCAGCGCATCGGCGTCGATGCCGAGATGGCGCAAGGCGCGCGGCCGCGAGGATTCGATGACGAAGTCGGCGCGGCGGATCAATTCGACCAGCGCGGCCTTCTGCGCCTTGTCGGCAAAGTCGACGACGATGCTGGCCTTGCCCTGGTTGATCAGGTCGAACGTCGCCGGGTCGTCGCGCCGGATGAGGTCGGGCCGGGTGAGGCTTTCCACCTTGATCACCTCGGCGCCTGCCAGCCACAGCAGGTGCCCGGCGAGCGGCCCGGCCCAGATCGCCGAGAGGTCCACCGCCAGCGGGCGGTGGCCGGCGTCGCGCTCGCGGCGGTGGCCTTGCGCCATGAGTTCGACCGGCGCGGAGGCCGGGACCTCGTCGGCCGAGGCCACCGGCAAGCCGAGCAGGCGGCCGCGCGCGACCAGCTCGGCGCAGTCGTGGCGCGCTACGGCCCGGGCGATGGCCTCGTTGTCGGTTATGTCTATGTCCGCGTCGCCGAACAGGGCGGGCAGCAGCTCGCGGTCCTCGGCGCGGATGATGGTCAGGGCAAACCAGCCATGGTCGCGGGTCGGCATCAGGCGGCTGCCGCCGATTCCCGCCGACACCTTGCCGTTGACGACATAGCCGCCGTTCGCGCCGCGCTCGCCGACGATGGTCGCGCCGTCCAGCGCGGCGATCCGGGACGAGCCGGTCTCCCCGGCGAGCAGGCGCAGCTGCCGATCGGCCCAGCGTGCCAGCGGGATCGCCGGCGCGGCGGGCTCGTCACTCGGCAAGGATCTTCTTGACCTCGCGGCGCAGCAGCTTGCCCATCTCGTTGTACGGCAGCTCGGGCACGAACTTGATCTTGTCCGGCAGGCGCGAGGAGCGCAGGCGGCCGCGGATCAGCTCTTTCAGATCGTCCTCGGCGGGAACCGGCTGGCCCTGGCGCGTCACCAGCGCCAGGCCGATGCCTTCGCCCCATTCGACCGACGGGACCGCGCAGGCGCAGGCATCGGCGATCGCCGGGTGAGTCAGCAGCACGTCCTCGATCTCGCCGGGCGAGATGTTCTCGCCGCCGCGGACGATGACGTCGTCGGCACGGCCCGAGAGGAAGATGTAGCCGTCTTCGTCGATGTAGCCGGCGTCGCGCGTGGGGAACCAGCCGCCCTCGATCAGCGCGCTCTTTTCCTTGTACTCGCCCGAGACCTGGTCGCCGCGCACGAAGATTTCGCCGGCTTCGCCCGCCGGCAGGACGTTGCCGTCCTCGTCGCGGATCTGGATCTCGACCGTGGGCAGCGCCTGGCCGAGCGAGGTCAGGCGGGCGCGCACCTTGGGATCGTCGGATGCGAGCGCGGCGCGGTGGTCTTCCGGACCGAGCAGGGCGATCGTCGAGCTGGTCTCGGTCAGGCCATAGGCATTGGTGAAGCCGGCATCGGGGAACAGCGCCAGCGCGCGCTGGATCACCTCGAGGGGCATCTTGCCGCCGCCATAGGCGACCGCGCGCAGCGACGAGACGTCGGCCGTCAGTCCCTTGTCCATCTCGGCGATGATGCGCGCCAGCATGGTCGGCACGACGAAGGCATTGGTGACGCCTTCGCTCTCGACCAGCTTGAGCCAGGCTTCCGGGCTGAACGCGGGCAGCATGACGATGCGGCGGTTGGCATAGATCGAGCTCATCAGCGCCGAGATGCCGGCGATGTGATAGGGCGGGACCACGACCAGCGCGGCGTCGGCCTCGTCCGCCGCGGCGAACTCGACCGTGCCGAGGATGTAGCCGAGCAGGTTCGAATGGCGCAGGATCGCCGCCTTGGGCGCCGCTGTCGTACCGCTGGTGAACAGCTGCACGGCAACGCCTTCGCCGGGATCGTAGACGCGATCCTCGCTATCCGGCACGACTTCCTGCGCCTTGGCGGCGAATTCCTCGCGCGAGAGCACGGTGTGCCCCTGGTTGCCGGCGATGCGCGCCACGCGTTCCTCGTCGCCGACGACCAGGGCTGGGGCGATGCGCTCGAGCAGCGCGGCAAGGTCGGCGTCGGCCAGGCGATAGTTGAGCGGGCAATAGGGCACGCCGGCCAGCGCCGCGCCGAACAGTGCGATGACCGCCGCCTCGCTGCTCTCGTCGAGCAGCGCGACATATTGGGCGCCGCTCTGCTCGATCAGCTCGAAGGCGCCGCGCGCTGCGCTGAGCAGCTCGGTGTAGGTCCACCGCTTGCCGTCGCAGACGAGGCCGATGCGGTCCGGCGCGGCGTCTGCCGCCATCTCCAGGAGAAGCGCGATATTCATGCTGGCCAGTCTTGTCCGAAGATCAGTCGGAAGCCGGCAGGGGCTTGGCATCCTTGGTGACCAGCGCGACGCCGTCGACCGAGAGCGAACCCTTGCCCGGCTTGACGCAGAGCAGTTCGTACTGGCCGTCGGCATCGACATAGCGCTTGCCCATCAGCGTGCCGCCCGAGAAATCGGCGGACAGCGGAGCAGGCTCTGCGGGCTTGGCCTCGCCCATCGGGGCTCCGCCGCACTCGATCGTGCCGTCGCCGCAACGGATCACCATCACTTCGGTGTCGCAGGCTGCGCTCTTCAGACGTGTACCGGGTTTCATAGCGAAGTTCCTTCAGTGATCTGGCATGTGGTGAACCGACTGCCTTCAGGCAATCGCGCCCGCCGCCTTTAGTCGCTCGATCCGCTCCCAATCAAGGCCAAGCTCGAGCAATACCGTCTCGGTATGTTCGGATGGCTCCGGCGCACGCGTCAGGTCAACCGGCTGATGGTCGAACTGGACGGGATTGCGCACCACGCGCACCGGCCGCGATCCGTCGATCGGGTCGACCGCGAAGAATGCGTCGTTGGCGATCGCCTGCTCGTCTTCGCCCAGATCGAGCAGGGTTTGCACCGCGGCCCACTGGCCCTTCATCGTCTTGAGGTGCTCGCACCAGTAGTCGTACGGCTGCGAGGCAATGGCGCGGGTGATGAGCTCGCTCGCCGCCGAACTGTTTTCGCGCAAGGCGTTGGCATCGGCGAAGCGCGGATCGTCGGCGGCCTCGGGCAGGCCGAGATGCTCGAAGGTGTCGCGGATGTAGGCGTCCGGAACCATGATGAACAGGCTGATGACGCGCTTGTCGGACGTCTGGAAGTGACCCATGAACGGGTTGATCGCGGCGCCGCCGGTCTTCGGCACGCCGATCCGCATCATGTTGCCGCCGTGCAGGTAGGGGGCGATGACCATGCCCGACATCCACATCGCGCTCGACAGCAGCGAGACGTCGACCTCGGTCGCCTCGCCGGTCTGCGAGCGGTGGAACAGCGCCGCGGCGATGCCGCCGGCCAGGTACATGCCGCTCTGCGAATCGCCCATGCCGCCGACGCCCATCGACAGCGGCACGTCGAATTCCTCGGGCGTCAGCGCGTGGGCGACGCCGCTGTGGATCCAGAAGGCGGTGGCGTCGTAGCCGCCGCGGTCGCGATCCGGCCCCTTGTCGCCGTAGGCGCTGCCGCGGGCATAGATGATCTTCGGATTGACTGCGCGGATGTGCTCGACGTCGATCTTCAGCTTCTGCCGGGCGGCAGGGAGGTAATTGGTCAGGAAGACGTCGGCGTCCTTCGCCAGCTCGTAGATCAGCTCCTGGCCCTCGGGGCGCGAGACGTCGATGCCGATGCTGCGCTTGCCGCGGTTGGGGTGCTGGATCATCGGGTTGGCGACGGGATCGAAAGTCATGCCGCCGATCGAGCGAGCGCCGCGCTGGGCGTCGCCGCGGACGGGGTGCTCGACCTTGATCACGTCGGCACCCCAGTCGGCCAGGATGGCGCCGGCGCAGGGCACGAAGACGAACTGGGCGACTTCGACGACCTTCACGCCCTTCATGACCTGGGTCATCTTGCTCTCCCGCCCCGCCGCGCGGCCGTCAGGCGATCGCGCCCTTGGACTTCAGTTCCTCGATGCGATCCCATTCCATGCCCAGTTCCATGAGCACGAGCTCGGTATGCTCGGACGCCTGGGGCGCGCGGGTGGTCTCGAGCGGTTCGCCGTTCCACTGCACCGGGCCGCGCACCAGCTTGAGCGGTGCCCCGCCGTCGGCACCCTCGACCTCGATGATCATGTCGTTGGCCAGCGCCTGGTCGTCGGTCAGCAGGTCGCGTACGCTCTGGATGGGTGCCCACTGGCCCCTCATCGTCTTGAGGTGCTGGCGCCAGTATGAGAACGGCTTCTTGGAAAAGGCGTCGACGATGTAGCCGCTGGCGATCGCGGCGTTCTCGAACAGCTTGAGCGGTTCGGAGAAGCGCGGGTCGTCGGCCAGCTCGGGCAGGCCGAGATGCTCGAAGGTGTCGCGGATGATGCCCGAGGGGCTGAGGATGCACAGGTTGATCCAGCCGCCGTCCGAGGTGCGGAAATTGCCCATGAACGGATTGACGCTGACCCCGCCCGACTTGGGCATGGTGTTGGGGCTGTATTGATCGGTCTCCATCACCTGGGCGAGCAGCGCACCCTGCGCCCACCAGGCGGATGACAGCAGCGAGACGTCCATCTCGACTGCCTCGCCGGTGTTCTTGCGATGGAACAGCGCCGCCGAGATGCCGCCGGCGATGAACATGCCGCCGATCGAATCGCCGAAGGCGGGCATGCCCTGGCTGAGCGGGCCGTCGAGCTCGCTGGGCGTCATGGCATGGGCGATGCCGCTGCGGTTCCAGAAGCAGGTGCCGTCGAAGCCGCCGATCTCGCGCTCGGGCCCCTTGTTGCCCAGCGCGCTGCCGCGGGCGTAGATGATGTCCGGGTTGACCGCACGGATATGCTCGACGTCGAACTTGTTCTTCTGGCGGACCTGGGGGAGGTAGTTGGTCAGGAAGACGTCGGCGGTCTTCGCCAGTTCGTAGAGCACTTCCTGGCCCTCTGGCGTGGCGAGGTCGATGCCGATGCTGCGCTTGCCGCGGTTGGGATGCTCGATCAGCGTATGGCGCAGGGGATCCAGCTTGACGCCGCCCATGTTGAGGAAGCCGCGCTGGGTATCGCCGCGAACCGGGTGCTCGACCTTGATCACGTCGGCGCCCCAGTCGGCGAGGATCGCACCGGCGGCCGGAGTGAAGGTGAACTGCGCCACCTCGAGAATGCGAACGCCCTGCATCACCTTGGTCGCCATTTGCTTCTTCCTGTTCTTGTCGTGGTGGACATGACGGCCCGGCCGGCCGTTCCCATGTAGCCTGTCCCTGCGCGGAAATCCCGTTGCGATCAACCGTGGAGGCCATCGCTAGGACGATAATCGGTCCGGCACGATCGGCACCGACTTAGCTGCCCCGTTGCGAAAACCGCGTCGTCTCTTGCGCGAAACGCATTTGACGTTGCGTTGCAGCATTTGCTAACCTAGCTCAGTAATAGCTTATTCCCACCCCAGGGTACTGACCCCACGGAGATACATTGACCATGAAGAAGTTTGCTGTTCTCGCCGCACTCGCGACCGTCGTTCTCGCTCCCGCCGCCGTTGCGGCCGAATCGTCGCAGTCGGTTCGCGCGGCGACCGAAGGCGCCAGCGTCAACGTCGATGCCGGCAAGATGCTGTACAGCGCTGCCGGCACCCGCATCGCTTCGGTCTATCGCGTGACTGCCGACGGCAACCCGCAGGTCATTCTCGACGGCCGCCTGATCACCGTTCCGGCTTCGACCCTGTCGGAAGTCGAGGGCAAGCTGACCACCTCGCTCAGCAAGCGCGACCTCGCTCGCAGCAAGTAAGCGACAGCTTTCGCTGAACAGGAAGGGCGGCGCGTTGCGCCGCCCTTTTTGCATGTGCGAAGCGGACTTCGATCGGTCGCGGCCCACCCCGTGGACCTATCGCCGATCGTCGGACCGCAGCCGCTCAGCCCTTCGCGATATTCGCATAGAGGCGCCCGAGGAAGTTCTGCAGCTGCTCGAGCTCCTGCTCGGAGAAACCGCTGAACATCCGTTCCTCTGCATCCTTGGCGATGTCGGCGAGCTTGGCCAGCAGGGGCTCCGCGGCGGCGGTCAGATAGACGGCGCGCGCGCGCCGGTCGTCGTCGCGGTCACGGCGCTCCAGCAGGCCGTCGACGCATAGCCGGTCGATCAGCCTGCCGGCAGAGGCTTCGGACATCTCGAGCGCTTCGGCGATCATCCGCTGGGTGGCGCCGGGATAGCGCGCCACCACGGCAATCATCGACCATTGCGAGCGCGTGACGTTCAGGCCCGCGACCTGGCGATCGAAATTGTTGCGGAGCAGGCGCGCCAGGATGGTGAAGCGCAAGCCGATTTCGCGTTTCAGGTTTCCGGTCGCTTCGATGTCGCTTGTCTCCGACTGCCCAGGATTCCCGGGCAGTGTAGTCGCTTTCGTATCGGAATCCACTTCGCTGTTGCCGGCCATCTGCGGGCGGACTGTCCGTATCAGATCCGCTCGATGATGATGGCCGGAGCCATGCCGCCGGCTGCGCACATGGTGACCAGGCCATAGCGGCCGCCGGTGCGCTCCAGCTCGTCGAGCGCCGTGCCGATCAGGATCGCGCCGGTGCCCGCGATCGGATGGCCGAGAGCGATCGAGCCGCCATTCGGATTCACCTTGGCGCGGTCGATGCCCATGTCGCGGATGAATTTCTCGACGACGACGGCAAAGGCCTCGTTCACTTCCCAGACGTCGATGTCGTCCTTGGTGAGGCCGGCCTTGGCCAGGACTTTCTTGGCCGCCGGTGCGGGGGCATTGAGCATCAGCGTCGGACAGTCGCCGATCTCGGCCATGGCGACGATGCGCGCGCGCGGCTTCAGGCCGTGCTTTTCGGCATAGTCCTTCGATGCCATCAGGATTCCCGCAGCCCCGTCGACGACGCCCGACGAGATGCCGACGTGGTGGATCGGCTTGATCTCCACGTCCGGATAGACCTGGTTGATCAGCTCGGCATAGGTCTTGCCGCCCGGCTGCGAGGGCATGTTCAGGAACATCTCGAAAGCGGGCTTGAGCTGCGCAAGGCCTTCCTTGGTGGTGTCGGGCCGCGGATATTCCTCGTGGTCGAGGATGACGTTGCCGTCGTCGTCCTTGACGACGATGGTCGACTTGGCGAAGCGCCCTTCCTGGAGCGCGACGGCGGCGCGGCGCTGGCTTTCGACGCCCAGCTCTTCCAGTTCCTCGCGGCTGATGCCTTCGATGGCGGCGATGGCATCGGCGCAGACACCCTGGTTCGACTGCGGGTGCTTGGCCTGCAGGCGCGGATTGCCGACGCCCATGCCGCCGCTGCTGAGCCCGGCTTCGTGCATCTTCATGCCGAAGTAGTTGACGTAGGACATCATATCCATGCCGCCGGTGATGACGAGGTCGTGCATCCCCGACATGATCATGGCGGCGCCGAAGTTCGTCGCGGTGATGCTGCTGCCGCAGAAGCGGTTCAGCGTGACGCCGCCGGCCTTGATGTCGAAGTCCGCATCCAATGCGGCGTTGCGGCCGATGTCGCCGCCCTGCAGGCCCAGTGCCCCCGAGACGCCCCAGATGACGTCGTCGACTTCGGCCGTGTTCAGGTTGTTGCGATCGCGCAGCGCAGCCATGACCGTTGCGGAAAGGTGCTCCGGATGCATCGTCGAGAGGGCGCCCTTGCCCATCTTGCCGATGGAGCGGGGGGTACGTACCGCGTCGATGATATAGGCGTCTGCCACGTTGGGTCTCCTGAGTTCGCGTCTTGCATCGCTCATGCTAGGGCGCCCGGCGAATTGCAATTCCCAACACGCGCCATCGCTGCAGCGATTGCCTGCCAGATAGTGACGGCAACGGCTATTCACAGACCCCGGCTTGACGGGTCGGCTGCGGAGCGCCCAAATCGGTCGCCGAAAAGTGGAAGTTATAGTGAACGATTCAATGGCATCGACGGTGGATAGGGCCGAGGAGCGGACCGGCAGCTCTTTCGCGCCGCTGCGCGAGCCTGCGTTCCGGCGAATCTGGACGGCCAGCCTGCTGTCGAATTTCGGCCAGCTTTTCCTGGGCGTGGGCGCCGCCTGGGAAATGACGCGCCTCAGTTCTTCGCCGAGCATGGTCGCGCTCGTGCAGACGGCGATGATGCTGCCGCTGATGCTCGTCGCGCTGCCGGCGGGAGCGGTGGCCGACATGTTCGACCGGCGCAAGATCGCGATCGCCGGGCTTGGTTTTTCGTCGATCTGCGGCGCTCTGCTGGCGACGGTCGCCTTCCTCGACCTGATCACGCCCTGGCTGCTGCTGTTCTTCCTCGTGATGATCGGTACGGGGGTCGCGCTCTATTCGCCGTCCTGGCAGGCATCCATTCCCGAGCAGGTTTCGAAGTCCAACCTGCCCGCGGCGATCGCACTCGGCACGATCAGCTACAACGTCGCCCGCAGCTTCGGGCCCGCGCTCGGCGGCCTTATCGTGCTGGCCGCAGGAGCGAAGGCCGTCTTCGCGTTGAATGCCGCCTTCTACCTGCCGCTGCTGCTTGCTTTCGCGTTCTGGCGACGAACCCACAAGCCTTCGCGGCTTCCGCCCGAGCGCATCGACCGCGCGATCATGGCGGGAGCGCGCTACGCGCTGCATTCGCCGCCCATCCGAACGGTGCTCACCCGCGTGCTCTGCTACGGGCTGGCCGGCGCGAGCTCGACGGCGCTGGCGCCGCTGGTCGCCAAGGAGATGCTGGGCGGAGACGCGGCGACCTACGGGATCCTGCTTGGCGCCTCGGGCGTGGGTGCGGTGCTGGGCGCGCTGTTCGTCAGCGAAATCCGCGATCGCGTTTCCTGCGAATCCGCCGTGCGGCTTTTCGCCTTCGGGACCGGATCGGCACTGATCGTCACCGCCTTCAGCCACTCGCTCGTCGTCAGCAGCATGGCATTCTTCGTCATCGGCGGCTGCAACATCCTGACCATCGCCCTGCTCAACGTCAGCGTGCAGATGACCGCGCCGCGCTGGGTGACCGCCCGCGCCCTGTCCCTGTTCTCCTCGGCAATCACCGCCGGCATCGGCATCGGTGCCTGGGCATGGGGCGAGGTCGCGGCCTACCAGAGCGTCACCTTCGCTTTCGCGGCCTCGGGCATCGCGGTGACGGCGACTGCCGGGCTCGGCATCTTCATGCCGCTTCTGCGGGAGGAGGAAATCGACCAGGATTCGGTCGACATCGGCTACGAACCGGAAGTCGCGCTGCCGCTGACGCTGCGATCGGGACCGGTCGTGATCGAGGTGGAATACGACGTCGAGCCGGACCGCGCGCGCGACTTCTACGAAGTGATGATGAAGCTGCAGCCGGTCCGCAAGCGCATCGGCGGCTTCGACTGGTCGATCTCGCGCGACATCGCCAACCCGCAGCTGTGGATCGAGCGCTACCACTGTCCCACCTGGGGCGACTATCTGCGCATGCGCGACCGCTACACCCAGGCCGAATTCGACCTCCAGGAAATGGCCGACAGCTACAATCGCTCCGGACACGGGCATCGGGTCAGGCGCATGCTGGAGCGGCCGTTCGGCTCGGTTCGCTGGCGCGCGGACTCGCCGGACCTCTACCAGGGACCCGTGGGCTACATCGGCCCCTGATGGGGTCGGCTGCTACCGAATGGCTTCAGCCTTTTTCGTTCCGACGATCCGCGGCACCGGCACGGCGGTGACCAGGCCCTGCGGCGCTCAATCGCGCAGCCGGCAATAGCCGTTGCGGATGACGGTCACGTCGCGTTCGGCGACCAGGCATTCGAAGGCTATGTCGTTGCCGTCCCGCCAGATGCGGGTGGTCACGGTTTCGCCGGGATAGACCGGCGCGGAAAAGCGCACGTCGAACTGCGCGATGCGCGCCGGATCGTCGTCGCAGCATGACCGCAAGATCGCCCGGCAGGCCAGGCCGTAAGTGCACAGCCCGTGCAGGATCGGGCGGGGGAATCCCACCGAGCGGGCCATGTCCGGATCGATGTGCAACGGATTGCTATCGCCCAGCAGGCGATAGAGCGCGGCCTGCTGCGGCAGAGTCGGCAGGCCCAGCTCGAGGTCGTGCGGCCGCGACGGTGCCTGATGCAGCGCCAGGGCTCCGTCCTGCGGTCCGCCGAAGCCGCCGTCGCCGCGGCAGAACAGCGTCATGATCGTCGTCGCGTGCAGAGTGCCGCTGGCGGCATCGGCGATCCGGCATTCGATGTTGACCAGCGCGCCCTTGTCGGCGCCCTTGTCGACCACGCCCAGGCAGCGGCTGTCGGTGATCATGCGCCCGGCGGGAGGCAGCGGCGAATGGATGGTCAGGCGCTGTTCGCCGTGGACGATCATCCGGAAATCGATCCCGCCCAGGTTGATGATATCCGCCGTGGCGCCGGCCATCAGCACTGCCATGGTCGGCAATGCCTTCAGGTCCTTTTCGTAAACGAACGGCAGGTCCCTAGGCTCGGCCCCGGCACCGACGCCGAGCGCATAGAGCATCGTCCACTGTTCGTCGTAGGCGTAGTCGCTCGGCTTCGGTTCTATCGCCAGGATTTCCGGATATCGCATCGGCATTCCTCGATCGGCTGGGCTTTGCCCGACGGTAGCCGCGGTTTCGCCCGGAAGCCAAGATCATGCTTGCATTGCCGGTCGTCACGGCGGAAGTTCCCCGGGCCCTTGCGGCGGGAGAGACCGACCAATGGCTGATGATCCTGGGGCCCGGTGCCGGTGAACGGCTGAAACTCGAGGGGAGAGCAGAGCAATGACGCAGATGTCCGGACGACGGGTGCTGGTGACGGGTGCCAGCGGGCTGGTGGCCCTGCCGGTCGCGGCCGAGCTGGCCAAAGACAACGAGGTCCATGCCGTCGCGCGCTGGTCCAACCCTGCGCAGCGGCGCATCCTCGATGCGGCAGGGGCCAGGACCATCGCTTTCGATATGGCCGAGGAGGATCTCTCGCCGCTGCCGCAGTCGGTCGACGTGGTGATCAACTACGGCGTGCTCGGCCCGAACGATCCCGACGTCTACAACGTCAACGCCCGGGCCGCGGGCCGGCTGGCGCGGCGCTATCGCGATTGCCAGGCCTTCGTCCACGGCAGCACCGGTTCGCTCTACCAGTACCAGGGCGAGCGGCCGCTGCGCGAGGACGACGCCTATGGCCTGCACAGCTCCACCGAAGCCTATGCGGCAAGCAAGATCGCGGCCGAGATCCTGCTGCAGCATCTCAGCGAGGACTATGCGATGCCGCTGACGATCGTCCGCATCTTCTCGTTCTACGGACCGCGCGGCGGCGGCGTGACCCAGCGCATCGACCAGGTCGCCAAGGGCCTGCCGGTCAGCGTCTACCCCGGCGTGCGCAACGTCCACACGCCGATGTACGAAGACGACTACGTCGAGAAGACCATCGCCGCGGCAGGGATCGCCCGGGTCGGCGGCGAGATCGTCAACCTCGGCGGGACCGACGCGGTGACGACGCAGGACTACTGCCGGATGGCCGGAGAGCTGCTGGGCAAGGAGCCGATCTTCGTCGAGAACAGCCGCGCCTGGCCGATCTGGGCCGATACGACCAAGATGGAACGGCTGCTCGGCCCCTGCAAGGTATCGATGCGCGAAGGCGTGCGGCGCGTGGTGGAATCGTCGCCCGACCAGCGCGTGACTCGCAACCACGTCATCGGCGAGCCGGCGAAGGTGTGAGGGGAAGGAAAAGATCCTCCCCTGGAAGGGGAGGTGGCATTCGCGTAGCGAATGACGGAGGGGTGTCAGCGTTCGATCGGAGGGGGACACCCCTCCACCACCGGCTGCGCCGGCGGTCCCCCTCCCCCTGTGGGGGAGGATCTTTACGCTGGACACAGCTTCACCCCCGCTGGCGAATGCGGGCTTGCGCCGGGGGAGGAAACACACGCACGGGACGGCCGGCGCTTGTGGTTTGCCTGGCACGACAGGCTTGGCTGGTTGCGAGCCCTGCGGTGCGAGGCGTCGGCGGGTCGGAATCCTGCACGACGCAGGAATACTGCATCATGGCCGGCGAGATGCTCGGCAAGGAGCCGATCTTCGTCGAGAACGGCAAGTCCTGGCCGATCTGGGCCGACACCACCAAGATGGAACGGCTGCTCGGCCCCAGCAAG
>CAUJJI010000220.1 GCA_963205265.1 Pseudomonadota bacterium | reverse complement strand
CGGCCGACAGCTTCAACCCGTCGAACATGCCGCGCCGCGGCGTCTGTTCGGCCGCTGCGGAAGATCCTCGCCCTGCCTCGCGGGGCGCATCCGGCAAGCGGATCTCGCCCGAGAGGCCCCGCCGATCGGCGAAGGCCCGCGCTTCGGCGTCGCGATCACGACTATCAGGGGCACGGCCATAATCCGACGCCATATCCTTCGCCCGCTCGCGCGACAGCGTGCGGACAAGCCGGCGATAATCGGCGAAGTCGTCGCGGCCATAATGGAGCTGCACCCCGTCGCGGTGCCGCGACAGCGCCACATAGGCGGAATGACGGTCCATGCCGGGGGTCGCCAGCACATGCGCCCGATCGACCGTCACGCCCTGCGATTTATGGATGGTGGCGGCATAGCCGTGATCGACATGGGCATAATCTTTCAGGTCGAACGCGACGCTGCGGCCGTCATCAAGGCGAACGGCCATGCGCTCGGGGCTGACCTGCTCGACCTTCCCCAGCGTGCCGTTCTTCACCCCTAGCCCGCGCTCGTTTTTCAGGAACATGATGCGGTCGCCGTTCGCGAACGCCCGCGCGCCCCGCTCGGCCGACACGCGCACGTCCGGCCCCAGCTCGCCACCGTCGCGCAGCCGATCGCGCGCGGCTAGGTTCAAATCGCGCACCTCGGCATTGGTATGGGTGAGGATGATCCGGGTTTGCTCCGGCGCGGCGATGCGCTCGGCATCCCAGCGGTCCACAAGGTCGGCGCGGGCTTGGCTGCGCGTCTCGGCCGCCTGCACCATTCCATGCGCCTCATAGGCATGGATCGCCTCGCCCGCCCTGCCCGTCGCCAGCGCCCTGGTCGCGTCGCGCTGCCAGTCCTCGCGCTGCCGGCGTATCTCGGTGATCTCGGCCCAACCGTGGCGCTCGGTCACGGCCCGGAACGCCGCGCCGGCCTCGATCGCCTGCAACTGCTCGGGGTCGCCGACAAGAACGACCTTCGCCCCGGCCTGCTCGGCATGGGACAGCACGCGCTCCATCTGGCGCGTGCCGATCATGCCGGCCTCGTCGATCACCAGCACGTCGCGGGGGCCTAGCAGCTCGCGGCCCTGCTCCCATTGATATTCAAGGCTGGCGATCGTCCGCGACGCGATGGCGGACCCGCCTTCCAGATTCTCGGCCGCGATGCCCGACAGCGCCGCGCCCCGCACCGTGTAGCCCTGTGCCTCCCACGCCTCGCGCGCCACCCCCAGCATCGCCGACTTGCCGCTGCCGGCATAGCCGACGACCGACGCCAGGCCCTTGTCGCCGGTGATATGCGCCAACGCCCCGCGCTGCTCGGCCGACAGGTCCAGCCCCCTGCCCTCGGCCGACGCCAGCGCGCGGGTCACATGGGCATCGGCGACGCCATGCCCCCGGTCGATCGCCAGCCCTTCGGCGGCGCGTTCCAACCGCTGCTCGGCCGCGATCATGTCGCGCGACGTGAACCGATCCTCGCCCTTCCCGTCCCGCCCCAGCGCCACCAGCTCGGGCGAGGATCGCACCGCGCTCATCACCTGGTCGAACTGATCCTTGCCGTCGCTGTGCCGGAACGCGAACTGCGCCAGGTCGCGGCGCGTGAACGTCGCCTGCTGCCGGGTGATGGCGTCGAGCGCGATTTCGGGACTGGCGATGATCTTCTCGCCATTCTCGCGCGCGATCCGGGCATGGTCCTCGACCCGTTCGGCCTCAAGCCCCTGTTCGGGCATACGCGACGCCGCCGGCCCGATCTTGTGCTGCGGCTCAAGGTCGATGCCCTGCGCCGCCAGGGTCCGGTGATCTATGCGAGCATCAATATCCAGCTCGGCTAGGCGCTCATTCACATGGTCCGCCCACGCCTCGCGCCACTCCTGCAAAAGCTGCGTCGAGTTCCACTCGCGCACCTTCTGGCCGAAGCCCTCGGGGCCAACCTCGCGCATCGACAACATGACATGCGCGTGCGGTTTGGGCTGGCCGTCCTTCCCCCTGTCCCAATGCACGTTCATGTCTGCGACCATGCCGCGTTCGACGAACTGCTTTTCGACAAACTCGCAGGCGAGCGCGACACCCTGCGCCTGGTTCAACTCGCGCGGAATCGAAAACTCGATCTCGCGGGCAAGCTGGGCGTCCTTGCGTTTCTCTCCCGCCTCGACCTCGTTCCACAAGGTCGCGCGATCGTTTAAACGCTCCGGCGCACCTTCGGGCAGCATGATTTCCGAATGGACGACTCCGGCCTTGTTCGAGAAATCATGGTCGCGCCCGAGTCGGTCATCGTGCAGCCGTTCCGCCGCGCGATAGGCCGCGCTGGCAACGGCGCTCGATCCGTTGGCGCGACTGATGACCTTGGCCGAGAAATGGTAGATCGCCATGACGGCCGCTATATTGCCTTTCTTAGCGCACGTCGGCAACGACGTATAAGCGCGCACTCACACTCTCTGACGTTCGCGTGATTGACTTCGCCGCATTTTTTCTGCCGGGGGCGTTCCTCGCGCGCGCGATCGTGCTACGCTGCGTCCCTGATCCTGGGCGCGAGGGAGAGGATATGCGGAAGGTGCGCGACTATGACGCGGAGCTGCGGGCGCTGAACGACAAGGCGCGCGCGCTCAAGGCGAAGAAGGTTCAGCAGCTCGGCGAGCTAGTCACGTCCACCGGGGCCGACGCACTCGACCCCGACACGCTGGCGGGCGCGCTACTCGCTGCTACCGAAAGCGCCAACGCGGACGAAAGGGAGGCGTGGCGCGTGAAGGGCGCGGCCTTCTTTCAGGGACGCGGGCGCAAGGCTTCCCGACGCGCTGGCGGCAACACTCAAGGCGGACACGAGACTGGCGCAGGCGAGACGCCGCGTTGAAGCCGCGCAGCGCCGCACCGATACGAGGGGATGGGTCGTGGCCCGCCGCGAACGCACCCGCCATCTCATAGAGCTGGGCGGCCTCGTCCAGAAAGCCGGCCTTGTCGATCTGACCGACGACGACCGCGCCACCCTTTACGGTGCGATGCTCGACCTCGCCGCGCGTGTCCAGGGTGACGACGCCAGCAATATGCTGGCGCTCTGGAAGCGGCGCGGCAAGCGAGCGTTTGACGCGGAGGCGAACGCCGGGGCGGGTCCGACATGATGCGCGACGGCCTCGATCATCTTCCCGCCGTCAAGCGCCGCGAGCTGGAACGGGTCGCCCGCGTCCTGTTCGATGAATTTGAGGATGCTGTCAAAACCAAGCTCTCCGACAAGCGCAAGGGCGGCCGCATCCTCAAGCTGATCCTGTTCGGCTCCTATGCGCGCGGCGATTGGGTCGAGGATCGCGCCAGCGGCTATATTTCCGACTATGACCTGCTCATCGTCGTCAACTCCGACACCTTCACCGATCTGCAAACATGGTGGGCGGCCGCTGACGATCATCTGGTGCGCGAGCTGACCGTCACCAGGCACCTCGCCACCCCCGTCAATTTCATCGTTCATTCGCTGATGGACGTGAACGACCAGCTCGCGCGCGGCCGTCCCTTCTTCGCCGACATAGCCCGCGACGGCATCGCCCTCTACGAAGCGCCGGGACAGCGCCTCGCTGCGCCCCGCCAGCTCTACGCGGAGGAACGCCACGCCGAAGCCATGGCGCACTATGACAAGTGGCTCCCCGATGCCGCTTACTGCCTGACGCTCGCCGAATATGCGATCCGCGACGGCAAGACCAACCATGCCGCCTTCATGCTCCACCAGGCCGTCGAGCGCGCCTATCATGGCCTCCTGCTCGTCCTGACGCTCTACAGCCCCAAGTCGCACCGCCTGACCGTCCTGCGCTCGCTCGCCGAAAACCTAGACCCCCGGCTGATCGAAGCCTGGCCGCGCGACACCCGCGCCGCTCGCCGCGCCTTCGCGCAGCTCCAGCGCGCCTATGTCGAGGCACGCTATTCCCCGGCCTATGAAATCACCCCCGACGAACTGGCGTGGATCATCTACCGCGTGAAGCATCTCCACGCGATCGCAGCCGCGATCTGCGCGGAACACCTCGCCGGCAACGGAAAAGGAACGGCCTGACATGGAATGGTTCCGCCAGCTCGGCCGCGCGCTCCGCAACGTCGCCCGCCTGTCGCGCCGCAATCCAATATGGGCGATCACGGCGCTGACCCTTAGCCCGATCGCCCTCATTCGCCATCTGCTGCGCGTCGCGGCCCTGTTCCTGATCGTCGCCCTGGTGCTGGGGCTGGGGATGCCGCTCATCGCGGAAAAGCTGCTCGGCCTGCCCCGCGATTCCCTGATCTACCAGGCATTGATGATGCTGACGGGCCTAGTCGTCATCCTCATCGTCCTGCGCGCCCTCTTTCAACCGCTAATCCTGCGCTATGGTGGCCTTGACGGCGACGACACGCACGGCTCGGCCCGCTTCGCCACGGCGAACGAGACGCGCGCCCTCGCCCGCGCCGATACCGGCCTGCTGATCGGCCGCGACATGAAAACCCGCAAGCTGCTGCGCTATCCCGGCCCCGCCCATCTGCTGACGATCGCGCCGACGCGCACCGGCAAGGGGGTGGGCACGATCATTCCCAACCTGATCGACTATCCCGGCCCGGTCGTGTGCATCGACCCCAAGGGCGAGAACGCCATCGTCACCGCGCGCGAGCGCGCCAGGTTCGGTCCGGTCCATATCCTCGATCCGTTCGGCATCACCGGCCTGCCCTCGGCCGCCTTCAATCCGCTGGATCGGATCGACCCCGCCGGTCTCGATCTCGCCGACGACGCCATGACGCTCGCCGACGCGCTGGTCTATGACGCTCCCGGCGAAGCGGGCGAGGCGCATTGGAACGACGAAGCCAAGGCGCTGATCGCCGGCCTGATCCTCCATATCGTCGCCAGCGAGCCGCCCGCGACCCGCACCCTCGCCACGCTGCGCGATCATCTGACGCTCGCCCCGCAAGCCTTCGCCGCCCTGCTCTCCGACATGCAAGGCTGCGGCGGCCTGGTCGCGCGCGCCGCCAATCGCCATCTCGGCAAGTCCGACAAGGAAGCCTCCGGCGTGCTGTCGGCCGCGCAGCGCCATACCCATTTCCTCGATTCCCCACGCATGGGCCGGGTTCTCGGCCGCTCGGATTTCGCGTTCGCCGACATGAAGGCGTCGCCGGCGACAATCTTCCTCGTCCTGCCGCCCGATCGCATCGCCGCCTATGCCCGCTGGCTGCGCCTGATGATCGCGCAAGCCCTCACCGATCTGTCGCGCGGCGCGGTCCCTGCCCGCCCCGTCCTGTTCCTGCTCGATGAATTTGCCGCGCTCGGCCGCCTCGATCCGGTCGAACGCGCTATGGGCCTGATGGCCGGCTACGGCGTCCAGCTCTGGCCGATTTGCCAAGATATTCACCAGCTCCGCACGCTCTACCGCGAGCGCGCCGGCACCTTCTTCTCCAATGCCGGGGCGTTACAGATATTCGGCGTCAACGACCATGACAGCGCCAAGCTCGTCTCCGATCTGCTCGGCCAGGAAACGGTGATGTTCGAGACGATGAGCCGCGCTCTCGATGCCGACGAAACCGGAATCTCGTTCGGCGTGCAACATGTCGGCCGCCCGCTGCTGACCCCCGATGAAGTCCGCACCCTGCAGCCCGATTTGCAGCTCCTGTTCCTCGCCGGCCAGCGCCCGATCGTCGCCACCAAGCTCGCCTATTATGTCGATCGCGAGTTCGCGGGACGGTTCGATCCGGTGCAGCCCGTTTAAACGGCTTCAAGCGCAAGCATCATAATATCATTTGTATATCTAACCGATGGCGTTCCGCCATATATCGGCATCCGTGAAATCGTCCGAAAGCGTTGAAAATCTACCGCTGCCGCGCGAAAGGTGAGTTTTGGGGTATCGGCTCACTTTTCGCGGGTCGGCGCGGCGAGGCGACAAGGATCTACTTTCAGAAAAATCCTGCCCTGGGACGCCCATAGAGCGGCTTAGCACGTTCGACTCTCCCCGACCTATCGAACGCCCGAAATGCCGTCCAGCGGCCCGGAAATCGCACCAGTAGCGACGTTTCCGCCTGCCCTGCCCTCTCGAATAGATCGCTGCCCTATCCGCCTGGCTTTTCTGGAAAGCCAATTGCGACAGTGGAGCTGGGCGCGGTGCTGGAAGGTTGGGCGCTACGGTGCGACTAATCTCCCTTTATAATTAAAAGCGTGCCGGCGAAGCCGGCTCATCATGGGGGATGCCGGGTGGGAGGATGGCTTTAGCCATCCGGGGCGGCCGAAGGCCGCGAGCCGGCGGGGGCGAAGCCCCCAAGAGGCGGCGCTTTTCTTCTTCTTCAGCAGCGGCGCGGGATAGCGTGGCGAGTTATCCACAGACGAACCTACCCCAAAGCTCACCGTTCGCGTTCTGATTCAAAGATTCTTCTTAGATTCAAGATTCAGGGTGCCTCAAACCCGCAGAAAACCTAGAGAAATGGCCTCGAAAAGTGAGTGTTGGGGTCGAGTCGCGTGAGTTTTCGGGTAGCCTTCGGTGAGCTTTGGGGTCGGTAAAGGTGAGTGTTGGGGTCGAGTCCGGTGAGTGTTGGGGTATGGGCATTTTCATCGGTGAGTTTTGGGGTATCCCCTCCCTATGGTCGAACGGCGAGCTTTAAGAATTGCCTAGCTCACTTTAATTGCTAAGGTGAGCGCATGAATCATGCAACCTCACCTGTAAATGGCGGAAAGGCAAAGGTTGCCCTGGACGGCGACACCGCTCTGACCCTCGCGCAAAAGGGACGCGGCAATCCCTTTGATCCCGCCAATTATGGAGAAATTGTCAAACCCGGCGAGCTGGTCGATATTGTCGAGCTGTCCCCCCTCACCCTCGCCGATCGGCGAATCTATAACCTGCTGATCGCCAACGCCTGGGAGCGGATCGGCGAGCCGGTCATCCACCGCATCCCGAAAAGCGCGCTCAAAGGCACGCACCAGGGCAATGAGCGCATAGAAAGCTCGCTGCTGCGCCTGATGGGCACCATCGCGATCGTCACGATCCGCAAGGGCGGCAAGAGCTTTAAGCGCCGCGTCCAGCTTCTCGGCCCCAGCGATGAAAGCCTCGAAAAAGACGGGTTCCTGCATTACCGCATCCCCGAAGAACTGATTGAGATTTTGCGTAACAGCGAGGTCTATGCCCGCCTCAAGACGCAAGTGATGTATTGTTTCGAGTCGAAATACGCGCTCTGCCTCTATGAAATGATCGAGCGCCGTATCGGCCTCGAATACAAGCAAAGCGAGGAGTTCACTATCGCGGAGCTGCGCGGCCTGCTCAACGTGCCGGAAGGCAAGTTGGAACGCTTCGCCGATTTCAACAAATACTGCCTCAAGGTCGCTCAAGAGGAAATCAACAAGCTCTGCCCCTTCTGGGTCGAGTTCACCCCGATCAAGAAGGGCCGCAAGGTCGAGCGGGTTTCGATGATGTGGCTTCCCAAGACCATGAGCGGCCGTCGCGACGCGCAAAACCTGATCGACCAGCATAGCATTGTGCGGCGGGCGAAGCTGCGCGGAGACATACCCGAAATGCCGGTGCTGGTGGATTTCAGCGCGCCAGCGGCCCAAAGGTGAGGCCCTACCCCAAAACTGGACACCTCGAAGAACCGTCTGATTTCGGCATGATGGCGGCTTGAAGGGGGCGTTTGCGGGAGGGGGCGGAATCCTACGCTAAGGATTTGGGCCAGCGATATTCCCCGGTTAGATTGATGTGTTCCCATCCCAACGGCGAGACGTGGGCGAGTAGATCAGGCGCGATATGGGTACCGCTGGCGGCCCGGGTATTGACGACCTCGCCGAGCTTCATGGTGTTCCAGAATATGATGATGGCGGCGAGCAGGTTCATTCCGGCGATGCGATAGTGCTGGCCTTCGCCGGATCGATCCCGGATTTCACCTCGGCGGTGGAAGCTGATGGCGCGCTTTAGGGCGTGGTGGGCCTCACCCTTGTTGAGGCCGATCTGAGCCTGGCGCTGGAGGCCGGCATCAAGAATCCAGTCGATCATGAACAGGGTTCGCTCGATGCGGCCCACCTCTCGCAATGCGAGGGCCAGCTCATTCTGGCGCGGGTAAGAGGCGAGCTTGCGAAGAATCTGGCTGGGGGCGACGATCCCCGCTGCGATCGTCGCCATGATGCGCAGGATGTCGGGCCAGTTGCGCTCGATGAGCGGTTCATTGATCTTACCTCCGACCAGCGCTCGCACATTGGCCGGCGTCGCGTTGGGCGTGAAGGCATAGAGTCTTTTCTGAGGGAGATCGCGGATACGGGGGGCGAACCTGTAGCCGAGCAAGGCGCAGGCGGCGAACACATGATCGGTGAAGCCGCCCGTGTCGGCAAAATGCTGGCGAACGCGGCGGCCCGCGTCATTCATGAGCAGCCCGTCCAGGATATAGGGAGCCTCGCTGACCGTTGCCGGGATCACCTGGGTTGCGAACGGCGCATATTGATCGGACACATGGCTGTATCCCTTGAGGCCCGGGACGTTGCCATATTTCGCGTTGATCAGATTCATCGCCTCGCCCTGCTCGGTAGCAAGGAAGAACTGCCCGTCGCTGGATGCCGATTGCCCTTGTCCCCAGAAGGCGGCCATGGGCAGGGCGGCGTGGGCCTCCACGATCATGGCGAGCGCCCGATCATAGGCGCTGCCTTCGACATGCCAGCGCGCGATCCGCAGCAATTCCCAGAAGCTGTGCGTGTTGGTCGCCGCCGCCATCTTGCGCAAACCGAGATTGACGCCTTCCGCCAGCAACACGTTCATCAGGCCGATCCGGTCGCTGCAGGGCGCGCCGGTGCGCAGATGCGTGAACGCCTCGGAAAATCCGGTTCGCTCATCGACTTCCAGCAACAGATCGGTGATCCTCGCGGGCGGGAGCTGTTGATAGAGATCGAGCACGAGATCCTCGGCCCCTTCGGGCGTGTCGGCCCTCAGCTTGTCGATGTGCAGCTTGCCGTTCTCGATGATGCCGCCTGGGATCGTGCCGGTTCGCGCCGCGCGGCCAAACTCCTTCAGCCGTGTATCCAGTCGAGCCCTGCGCTCGGCCAGCCATTCGCCGGGTCGCAGCGGCACGGCGAGCCGCGCGGTCTGCTCTATCGCCTGTGGCGGGACCAGAAGCTGCTTGAGGTCGCCATAGCGGCGCGATCCCGCCAACCATATGTCACCGGACCGGAAGGCGTCGCGGATGTGGAACAGCACCGCGATTTCCCAAAGCCGGTGGTCGCCGCTGGGCTCAGCGCGAAGATGACGATGCCATTTCGAGTTGGGACGTAGAAAATCCACCGGCGGATCGACCTTGATCCCGTTACGCAGCATCGCAACGGCCGCCAGAAGAGGCGTGGCGATCGGCGCCGCCTGCATGTCGAGCAGGCGCAGCATCCTGGGCGCGTAGAGGCGGAAACGGTGATAGCCGTCCAGCACACGGCTGAGCGGGTCGGCCGCGAGCACGTTGGTCAGCGCGGAGGCCGTGGCGACAAGGGTTCTGAACCGTTCCCAGCCAGGCCCGGTGGCGATTATCCCGTCCAGGGCCGTGCCATCGTCCTGCGCTCCAAGCAAAGCACCACCGATTTCGGCAAAGGACTTCAGCGTGTCCCGAACGGCCGCCTTTTCGTCGGCGATCCTGGTGTTGCAAAGGCGTTCGGAGGCCCGATAGAGACGGCCTACGATGCGATCGTGGGTCTCCACGATGACATCGGCCAGCGATGACCGCCATTCCAGGGTGCAGACAGCGAGGATCGCAAGCCGCCTGTCTTCGGGCAGATCACGCATGCCGTCGGCGTAATAGCGCTCGCCCTGCCGGCGAAGCCGGGTCACACGATGCGCCGGCACGCCGTCCAGCAAATCCGCCGGAAGATCGAACCTTTGAAGATATTCCAGTCGATCCATCAGCCGGTTAGCGGCTGCTGAATTTGCGCCAACCTCGAACTGTCGCAGCCATACGAAGCGCGTGACGCGACCATCCACCGTATCCTCCAACAGGTGAGCCAAATTCTCGCTCAGGGTTGGCGTGATGCGATGGGCGATAAGATCCTCGATCCGGCGCTCGGCCTCAACCAGCGCATCGGCGCAAAGGCGCTCGATCGTCGAGGAGCCGGGAAGGATCGTGCGGGTGCGGCGACACTCCGCAACGAAGCGACGGGCAAGATCCTCATTCGATGTCGCCGCCTCGGCTTCCCGAGCGATCCATTCGCGCAAATCCCGTGCGCCCCGCCCCGAAAAGGAGCGATAGCCGTAGATTCGGCGAAGGTCCGCCAGATGCTCGTGCCGGGTCTCCTCGCGCGCGGCATAGAGGAGTAGATCGTCGCTGGTCAGGCCGAGCTGGGCCGCGATGAAATCCGATACCTGCGCCGGGATCAACTCGCCAGGAGCGAGCACCCGGCCCGGGTAGCGCAGGACGCACAGTTGCAGCGCGAAGCCAAAACGATTGTGGGCGCGCCGGCGCTGGCGGATATGCCCGAGATCCTCATCGCTGAGGGTATAGTGCCGCAGCAGCTCACCTTGATCGACCGGCAAGTGAAGCAGCGCCTCGCGCTGTCGATCGGTCAGGGTCACGCGACGCGGCATACATGCTCCTTATTCTTTCCGAGCTACGGTTTGAGATAGCTTGATTGAGATGCTGGTTAAGATACACAATAGCCCAATCTTATGTGCTCATGTTCGTCACCGCCTCAAACCTTCGTTTGTGATCCATGCTGATCGGCTACGCCCGCGTGTCCAAAGCCGACGGCTCGCAGTCGCTCGACCTGCAGCACGATGCCCTTCGCGCTGCCGGTGTCGAGCCAGGCAATATCTATGATGATCGTGCATCCGGTAGCCGTGATGATCGCCCCGGTCTTGCCGCCTGCCTGAAATCGTTGCGCGACGGCGATGTCCTCATCGTTTGGAAGCTCGACCGGCTCGGCCGAACGCTCACCCACCTGGTCAGCACGGTGCAGAATCTGTCGGATCGCGGTATCGGTCTGCGGGTGCTCACCGGCAAGGGCGCGCAGATCGACACCACGACGCCATCGGGCCGGATGGTGTTCGGCATTTTTGCCACACTGGCGGAGTTTGAGCGGGATATGATCCGCGAGCGCACCATGGCTGGCCTGGCCGCTGCCCGCGCGCGGGGACGCAAGGGTGGCCGCAAGTTCGCCCTCTCCAAGGCCCAGGTGCGGCTCGCTCAGGCTGCTATGGCCCAACGCGACACGTCCGTTTCCGACCTCTGCAAGGAACTCGGGATCGAGCGCGTCACTCTCTACCGCTATGTCGGTCCCAACGGGGAACTCCGGGATTACGGTCAGCGCGTGCTTGCTGCCAAAACGCGATGATGATGACGGGAGCCCCGATCAAACTTACCCAAGCGGACGCCGCAGACGTTGCAGACCTGTACAACCGTTGCAGCGACTATTTCCTGTTGCAGGACGGGGCCGCGCCCACGCTGGACGATGCTCGCGAGCTTTTCTCCGATGTGCCGCCCGAAAAGAGCGCCCACAATCAAGCTGTCCTGGGATGGAAGGGGCCTGGCGGCCTATATGCAATCGCGGCCATCCTCCGCGATTATCCGCGTGATGGCACATGGTATCTCGGCTTCATGATCGTAGATGCCGCACAGCGTGGTCGTGGCGTCGGACGCTCAATTTACTCGACGGTCGAAAGCTGGGCCGCTGCGAGAGGTGCCACAGAGATTCGGTTGGCCGTGCTGGAAGCGAATGAAGCGGCAGAGCGATTTTGGCGTTCTCTCGGCTTCATTGAGTATCGGCGCGTTGGGCCAGACACCTTCAAAATGCGTAGCCATCGCCGGATAGAACTGAGCCGTCGCCTTTCTGGCGCGACCGTAGAAGGCAGCAACAAGTAAGATCTCGCGCCGGCTATCTGGGCGAGCTTGGCGTAGGATTCCGCCCCCTCCCGCAAACGCCCCCTTGAAGGCTCAAGAGGGAAGTATGAGCCTCGGTTTCGGGGGCTGATCTGCTGATTTTCGTCGGTGCGGCGCCTTCACAGGCCGTCTTTGGCGTCACGCGGGCGCAATTGGGGTCATGCCGAGATAAAGGGAAAATTCACTCACTTCTCTCCTATCCGCATGTTTCCTATGGGGTTTTTCAGAACGCAACCGGGTCAGGGGCATTCCGAGATAAGGCAAAAATTAGGACATTTGCCCTGTAACTTGCTGTATCCAAAGGAATAGCTCAAAGAAGCGCTGCTCAAGTAAAGGTCGCTTCCAGCCATCCAGAAAAAGGATGGATCAGCCGTTTGGTTGAACTCGCAAGAGAGCGTCGGCACGACTCACAACTTTTTTGTGACGGGCGGTTAATAATTGATCAATTATCTATGTCGAGATAATTGCAGATAATTCTCGCAGTCGGTGGTCAGCACGAGATCATGGGATTGGAGAAAATGCCGACGTAGAGGGCCCCGAACAGTTTCGGTCGATGCTTTGCGCTTCGACGCATATGGCTGCTTAGCACTGGGGGCTCTCCCAGAAGCGACAAAGGCGGCCTCAACGAGACCGCCTCAAACCAAGTTTCATCACCGGTACACGTACCCGGGAGAGGAAGCTCTTGGGCAGGTTTCAATAATAACACCGATCAAAGCGTCACTGCCAAAGCCCTCTCGCACTGCCGAGTAGCCTTCAAGTAATGTTCATTCGGTCTCTCTCGAAACTACGGTGCGGATGGTTCGAAACCATCATGCACAAACTCGGGGCCAAGATGACATTATCAAATGGCCAATTATCCTGGAGGCAGTTATGGGAAGACTCCGCGAAAAACTGGGTTTGTCGAAAGGCCACTACTACCTGCACGTCGCCGTGCTGGCGGGCCTGCCGATTTCGTTGATCTCCGATTTGGCGACCGAGCTGGATCGATCAGCGGCGCAGATTGCGGAGTGGGTCACTGCGGCCCCCGACAGTACCGTGATGTCTATGCAGGCAGGTGAGGTGTTCTGTCGTCTTATCGAGATCCTCGATGCGCTATTGGGGTCCTAGGGATTTTGCCTCCAAATATTGCAAAAACCGCCGGAGGCCCCGCCATCCGTGGGCTGCAGGGGGCTATTAGTTTCTAATGCGCTGAGAAATTCGGTATCTTCTTCGACCTTTAGGTCAAAGAATGAGCAGAAACAAGCGGCTATCAATCCTCACTGCTGCCGAGGTCGAGGATCTATATGGCGTCCCATCCTTCAATGAGTCATACCAGCGATTCTACTTTATGCTGAATGACAAAGAACTAGCGGAGATATCGAGAATAAGGCAACGCAAATATCGTTGTGTGGCGATTGCTTTGCTGGGCTACTTCAAATGCAAACCGGTCCTGCTTAACCCAAGGTACAAATCAATGCAGGACGACTTGGTATTCATAGCCCGATTTCACTATAGGGACCTTACCTTCAGGCGTTTTAGCCTGAAACCTGACCAAAAATCCCGTATCTATGCGCGTGTTCTATCGATCGTCGGCGTCAGCAACTGGAACGATAAAAGACATCAGCCACAGCTTGTCGAGCACTTGTGTACCTGTGCTGAAAGCTGGGTGGAGCCCCGAGCAGTCTTTGACGCTGCAATCGAATATTTGGCTCGCCAGAAAATCGCAATTCCCGCCTATAGTACGCTGCAGAAGATCGTCAGTCAGGTTATTGGCCAGCACCAGAAACGATTGCATGACCAGATCGACGCCGCTTGCAGCCAAGGTCTATCAACTATGTTGCTCACACTGGTTTCCGGTGAAGGCCAGTTTACATTCCAGCAACTACGCCAGAGCGCCCGCAATTTTACCGGCACCGAGTTGCAAAAAGAAATAGCCGTGTATCACCATATTCAGCCGTGGATGACGGATGTGACGACTGTACTCGAGTCACTTTCTCTCTCTCAGAAAAACCAGCAACACTATGCCGAACGGGTTGACTACTACGGAGCCAAACTTAAACGTCAATCGCTTGCTAACCAGCGCCTGTACTTGCTGTGCTATCTGCAGTCGCGGCACCAGCAGGGCCTGGAACGTATTGCGGAAGGGTTCATACATCACCTCCGGCAAGTGAAACAACGTGCGCATCAAATGGCCCAAGAACGGGTCTATCGGGATTGGCAAAAGGCAGCTCGCAATGTGAGCAAAGCTGCTGATATCTTACACCTGTTCGTTGATGACAGCATCGATCCTGATACGTCGTTTCAAGCTGTACAGCAACGGGCGTTCCAGTTTCTCAATGTCAGCGACCTGAACTCAGTCTGCCGATACCTGAGTAATCAGAAACAGTCGGCGGAGGAGGCATTTTGGCAGCACCTGGATACGGAGTCCACATTGCGAGCCGGACTGTTGCGTTCGCTCTTTTGCTGTCTGCGTTTTGACGGTACCGACAAAACGCGGCGGTTAGCCGGGGCCCTGGCCCAAGCTCGGTTGGATTTGGTCGCCGGTAATAGGCTCGGCGATGTCAGCATTGATCAGCGTTTACTACCGAAAGCCACACGGCCATTGCTGTCGAAACCCGATGGCAGTATAGACAAATCCAAGTATGAATGGTTTTTGTATCTGCAGATACCCAACCGCTTAAACGGCCAGTTGACGCTGCCGGAAGTCATTCGATATCGGGCGTTAGAGGATGATCTCGTGAAGCCAGAGATCTGGAAAAACCAGAAGGGGTCCTTGGTGGAGGGCACTCAGCAACCCAATATCAGCGAGGATCCGAAACGTCTGATTCCACGCATGGCGGATGAGCTGACCCTTCGGTTGCACGAAGTCAGCCACTATTTGGAGCGTTCAGATACCAGGGACGTAATTTTGCGACCGAAAGACGGCAAACATCACTGGCGGCTGCCTACAGCCAGCAAGAAGCACCTAGTGAATAACCCGTTCTTCCAGCAAATGAAAGCGGTCAGCATCGCCGATGTATTGCGCGTAGTGGATCGGGATACCGGGTTCATTGACGACTTCCAACATGTGCTGGGCTTGAGCTCGAAAAGCCGTCAGTACGAAGTGGATCTGCTGGCGATACTGATTGCCAATGCCACTAATCAGGGCATCTATGGCATCGCGCAGATTTCTGACTGCACCTATGAACAACTCAGCACTATCCAAGCGAACTACCTTCGGTTGGAAACCCTGAATGCGTCCAATGACCGCATCAACAACGCCACTACACGACTGAGTATCTTCAAGCACTACAACATTCAGGAAGATATTCTGCACGCCAGTGCCGATGGTCAGAAGTTCGAAGCCAAACGCGAGACATTCCGCACGCGGTACTCCTCAAAATACTTCGGGACCAGCAAAGGCGTGTCCGCGGTCAGTCTGAATGCCAATCATATGGCCATCAATGCCCGGGTAATCGGGGCCAATGAGCATGAATCCCATTACATCTTTGACCTGTTGATGAACAACAGTACTGAGATAGTCCCCGACATGCTCTCAACTGACACTCATGGAGTAAA
>CAUJJI010000219.1 GCA_963205265.1 Pseudomonadota bacterium | reverse complement strand
TGGTTCTAAATACAATTGGAATTACAATTTGTGTTCGGAGGAGATTTCTGATCCTCGACAGTGCCTGGAGTGATTTCGAGCCAGATGGAATCATCTGGCGACTCGGAAATCACGGTAAAACAAGGTTCTAGAGCGCTGGCTTTGATGCAATCAAAGCCGGAAGCAGTTTAGCCGGTCCGAACGGCGCGACGCTTGCGCTGCTTTGCCGGGGCGGGAAGTTCCCTAACGACATCCGACTGCGGCATGCGCGCCGCGATCAGCCCGTGGAGCATGAGGTCGAGAAAGCTCTCGGTCAATTTGGCGGGAGAGGTTGGGCCGGACGGTTCGTACCACATCGTCAGCCAGCTTGTCGCGCCGAAGATGAACTGGGTGGCGGCGCTGGTATCGACATGCTCAGGAATCTCGCCGGCCGCCTGGGCCTTGTCCATCAATCCGGTCAGAATCCTGCGCGTACGGCGCGGCTTTGCTCTCAACTTCTTGCGGATGTGGTCGGGAACCTGCCCGTAGTTCAGCAGGAACGCCCGCAGGTAGTAATCACTCTTCATAGAAATCCGCTGTTCGATCATCTTTCGGATGAACGAACGCACGTGATGGATCGGCGAAAGTGAAGTGTCGTCATCGCTCAGCGCATCGGATTCGACGAACATGCGGCTGGCGGCGATGTTCATCACTTCCTTCATTAGGCTGTCGCGCGAAGGGAAATAGTAATAAAGGCTTCCGGCATGAGTGCCGGCCTCGCGCGCGATGTCCGAGAGCTTGGCTTCCGAATAGCCCTGCATCGCCAACGCCTTTGCAGCCGCGTCAAGGATACGCTGCCGTTTTTCTATCGACTTTGAGTATATGCGGGCCGCGGCGCGATTGCGCGGCGTTTCATCGGACATCAGGCCGCACCTCTTGCCCGGCTAGGACGGACCTTACCCTCTCGCGAAATTGCGTGGAAGGTCATCTGCCCCTCTCCTGCCAAGGCGGCGCCCATAACACTGCAACGAAAGTTTGCAAAGCAAGACACCGCAGGCATCCTACAAATTAGAAATGAAATTACAATTACATTGACTCCAGCTGAGTGGCGGGCCTATTGAAAAAAACGGCCTTCGCGAGGACGGAAGCCGCATCGGTTGGGCATCGCCCCCCGATGAACGATGAGGAGCCAGGGGCCGGGATGAGTGATCGCGCGGAAGGTGATCGTGTGCTCAAATCCGGAGGGGAGCGCCTGCCTCTCAGCGGTATCCGCGTGCTCGAACTTGGGCGCTACCTTGCCGCACCGCTGGTCGGCCAACTGCTAGGCGATCTCGGCGCGGAAGTGGTCAAGATCGAGCGTCGCGGGTTCGGTGACGAGTTCCGGCAATACGGGCGCACGTTCGTCCGGGATCGGGATGGCAATCCCACCAAGGAATCGGCGCCCTATGTCTCAGCGAACCGCAACAAGCGCTCGGTCGAAGTCGATCTGGCCAATCCTGACGGTCAGCGGATCGTGCGCAGCCTTGCCCGCGAATGCGACATCTTCATCGAGAATTTCAAAGTCGGCGCTCTCGACCGGTTCGAGCTCGACTATGCTTCGGTGCGCGCCGCCAATCCCGGTGTGATCTATCTCGCCATCAGCGGATTTGGCCAGGCTGGGCCCTATGCCCGCAAGGCCGCAACCGATTCCGCCTTCCAGGCGATGAGCGGGCTGTGGGATGTCAACGGGGAGCCTGAAGGCCAACCGCAGAAGATCGGCGCCCCCGCGTCCGACTATATCGGCGGTCTTTTCGGAGCGCTATCGGTAATGGCGGCGCTTAGGCACCGCGACCTGCACGGCGAGGGCCAGCACATCGACCTGTCGCTGCTGGATTGCTCGATCGCCTTTCTTGCGCCGCGGTCCAGCGAGTATCTGATCGACGGCACCATCCCTAGCCGGATCGGCAATCGCACGCCGGGCACGGCGCCAGGCCAGGCATTCCGCTGCTCGGACGGCCACATCATGGTCCAGGCAGGATCTGACCAGATGTTCGCCACGTTGTGCGGCATCCTCGACCGTCCGGACATCGCTGGCGACCCGCGCTTCGCGAACCTTCAATTGCGGCAGTCTAATGTCGATGTGCTTGGCGAAGCGCTCGAGCGTGCCTTCCTGACCCGCACGGGCAGGGAGTGGTTCGACCTGCTTAGCGAAGCGGGACTCATCGTCGCGCCGATCTACGACGTTGCCCAGTGTTTTGCTGATCCCCAGGTCCAGTCACGCGGGATGCGGGTCAACATACCCCATCCCGGGGGCGGTTCGGTCGATGTCGTCGCCAGTCCGATGCGCTTCTCGGCTACTCCGATCGAGCATTACAGCTGCCCGCCGCCCATGGGCGAGGGCACCGACGACGTGTTGTCGACCTGGCTCGGCTACGACGAAGCGAAGATTGCCGAATTGCGCGCCTCGGGCGCGGTTTGAGTTCCAGGAATAGGGGAGGGCTTGTGAGTTCCGGCACTGCGATGCTCGAAGGGATCAGGATCGCCGATATGACGAGCGTCATATTTGGTCCCTACTGTACGCAGATGCTCGTGGAGCTGGGCGCGGACGTAATCAAGGTCGAGCCGCCCGGCGGAGATACGCTGCGCATGCTCGGCCGGCCTGCGAAGACGCCCGGCATGGGTAAGCTGCACATGACCATCAACCGCGGCAAGCGATCGGTCAGCTGGGATATCAAGACAGAGGAAGGCCGCGAAAGGCTGCGCAGGCTGATTTCGGACAGCGACGTCTTCATCCACAACGTGCGCGGTGATTCGATCGCAAGGCTTGGCTTCGACTATGAAGCGGTACGCTCCTTCGCCCCCGAGATCGTCTACGTCCACTGCACGGGTTTCGATTCGAACGGCCCGGACGCGGGCATGCCCGCCTACGACGATATCATCCAGGGCGCATGCGGTATCGCCGGCCTCTTCACCGAAGCCGACGGACGGTCCGAGCCAGCCTATATACCGCTGGCGATTGCAGACAAGGTGGCGGGCCTTTACGCGCTCCAGGGCGTTCTAGGCGCGATCATCCACAAGCTGCGCTTCGGCAAGGGGCAGTTCGTCGAAGCGCCGATGTTCGAATCGCTCACCGCGTTCCACCTACTTGAAAATTTTGCTGGTGCAGTGTTTCCCGACGAGGACAAGCCGATCGGCTACCGACACACTGCCGACGCCCGCCGCCCCTGTCGCACGGCCGACGGCTATATCTGTCTCGCCCCCTACAACCGTGATCGCTGGGAGCGCTTCTTCGAGATCATTGGCCGGTCCGACGTGCTCGAGGACGAGCGATTGAGCACTCCGTGGCTGCGAAAAAAGAACAGCGACCTCATCTATGCGGAAGTCGAGAAGGTCACGCCCGAGCGCAGCACTGCCGAATGGATCGGGATCATGCGTGAGGCAGACATTCCGGCGACCCGGTTCAATTCGCTCGAGGACCTTCTTCATGACCCCCAGCTCAATGCGGTGGGGTTCTTCAGGGAGCGGGTCCACCCGACCGAGGGGCGGTTCCTCGATCTGCGTCCTGCTGTGAGGTTCTCGGCGCTGCCCGAGCCCGAGCCTGGGCCGGCGCCGCAGTTGGGCGAACACAACGATGAGATCGAAGCCGAACTGGGCTTCGGCGGGTTGGCGCGGGGCGGCGGAGACGGCTGGACGAGCAACTCATAGCTTTATCGAGGGAACGCAGGAGATGGCGCACAAGGGAAAGGATGTGGACTGGAGCGAGGCGACCGACGCGCAGATCTCGGAAGAGCATATTGCCCGCGCCCGCTTCCTCGTCGGCTACGATGAGGCCCTTTCCCGGCGGGAGAACATGTCGGTCGCGAGCGAGGACCATATTCGCGCTTATGCGCTGTCCTACGGTGACGACAATCCGCTTCACTGCGATGCCGACTACGCCAGTTCGACGCGCTGGGGCGGCGTGATCGCGCCAGGTACGATGGCTCTACTCATTTGTTCGCCGCTGCTGGGCGATCAGCGCCCAGCGGAGATCGCGCGCGCCAAGAAAGGGCTGTTCCAGCGGATACACCAGATCCATTCTTCGACGGCTTGGGAATGGTACCGGCCCGTCAGGCCGGGCGACCGGATCTATCGCTTTGGCGGAGAGGAAAGCGTAGAGGTCAAGAAGTCGGAATTCGCCGGCACTTCGGTACTGCGCGTGTCGCGCAATGTCGCGTTCAACCAGGACGGCGACGTGGTCTGCATCCAGCGCCTGCTGCTCATCCACAGCGGCCGGTCGACCGCGGCCAAGCGCGGCAAGTACATGGCGATCGAGCCGGCGCGATACAGCGACGAAGATCTGGCGGCGATTGATGCCATCTATGCCGCCGAGCAGGTCAGGGGCGCGCAGCCGCGCTACTGGGAAGACGTCGCAATCGAGGATTCGATGGGCGAGATGGCCAAAGGGCCGCTGACGGTAAGCGATATCATCTGCCTTCATTCGACGGGTTTCGCACTGCTGCCATTCGGCCCGGCCACCAGCCGCGTCGCTTACAAGCGCCGTCAGAAGATGCCCGCGTCCTTCGTGAAGAACGAGCGCGGCATCCCCGATACGATCATGCGCATGCATTGGGACGACGACTGGGCGCGCGCGGTCGGCAGTCCGATGGCCTATGATTATGGCTTCCAGCGCGAATGCTGGGCCTATCAGTTCCTGACCGACTGGTGCGGTGACGACGCGATCGTGCTGCGCATGAAGAACGTGACCCGCAAGTTCAACTATCTGGGCGATTTCCAGAAGATCACCGGACAAGTTGTGGACCGGCGCATCGAAGAAGGACGCGCAGTGGCCGACGTGAAAGTGGACCTCGTCAGCCAGCGTGGGGAGACCACCATGGAATCGTTCGCCACCGTCGCCCTGCCTTCGCGCAAGCACGGTGAGGCGAACTATCCCGATCCTCCTGCTGACATCGCGGCAAAGGCGAAGTCGTTCCTGGCGCGCCACCACGAGTTGCGTGCCAAGGCAGGAGGCGGCCTCTGAGACCACGCGTGGAGCGGTAACAGGGTCCGGAATTGGGGGCGAAGGGATGGATTCGCCACTACCGTCGAGTGGCAGAAAACAGGGAGGAAGATATGAAGTTTGTATCGATTTCCAAAGCTAGTTTGAACAATTCAAGGGAGGGCCTCATGAAAATCAAACTTTTGCTTTCCACGGCGCCCGTGGCAATCGGACTTGCAATCACTGGCGCGGGCGAAGCCTATGCCCAGGTTGGGGAAATTGTCGTCACCGCGGAGCGCCGCGAGGAAAATCTTCAGGAAACCAAGATCTCTATTACCGTGATGGACGCCCAGTCCGTCCAAGAACTGGGCATTACCGAATACACAAGTATTGCTAATTACGCTCCGAACGTCTCGATGCAGGACATCCCGACCAGCTTCGGGGGTACGATCGGTATTCGTGGCTTCCGCAACGGCGAGACTATTTCGACTTTCGAGCCGAAAGTGGCCCTGTATCTGGATGGCGTCCTGATCGCCAAGAACGCTGGTTCGGCATTCAGCGTTCTGGATCTTGAGCGGATCGAAGTTCTCCGCGGTCCCCAGGGTACCCTGTATGGCCGCAATACCGTTGGCGGTGCCGTCAATCTGATCACAAAGAGACCCACGAGCGAGCTCGAGGGCAAGCTGAGTTTGACGATTGGCGACTTTGGCCAGAAAGATTTCAAGGCAACATTGAATGTGCCACTGTTCGGCTCGTCCGGGGACTCGGCGCTCAACCTGCGTGCGACGGTCGGAAGCCTCGATCGCCATGGGTATCATCGCAACCTATTTGCGGCAGGTCCGAACAGACGCTTTGGCAACAGCAATCGCACCGTTGCTCACGTGCAAGCGCAATGGGACCCGTCTGAGGACGTGTCGTTCCTCTACGCCTTCGACAAGACCTGGGTCGACGAGATCAACCCGGCACCGGCCCTGACGCGCTTCAATGCGACCACGAGACCCAATCTGGCACCTTACGTTCTCAGCCCAAGCAGGCAAAAGAAGCACCGCTATATCGACTACGGTATGGGCGTGAAGGGCAAGGTCGAGGGTCACAGCCTCACCGCCGAGTGGGATCCGAGCGATACGCTTTCGCTGGTTTCGATCACTGCGCTGAGAAAACTGACTTATGACAGCTCGCAGGATGCGGACGGGACCCCGGTGTGGGTCATCAACACCGATGCGGGCGATACTGCCGAGACGTTCACGCAGGAACTGCGCGCCGTCGGTGACCTCGCGAATTCGCGGTTCGAGTATGTGGCCGGTGCCTTCTATATGGATGAGAAGATCAAGGAAGCTTATTCCCACAACTTCCTTCCCAATGCAGGCGGACTTTACTCGAATGTCGATGGCACTGCGAGGAACAAGATTTGGGCCGTCTTCGCCCAGGGCACCTTCCATATAACCGACCAGCTCGATTTGACCGGCGGCCTAAGATACACGCATGAAAATAGAAGGATGTCGCGGACGGACTCGACCTTGTTCGTCAACTTGCCCCAAAACAACTCCATCATAGTTCTTCCTAATGCCGGTCCGAAGAAATTCACCGACGTTTCCGGAACGGCGTCGTTGAGCTACTCTTGGACCGACGACGTTATGACTTATCTCAAATTCTCGAAAGGGTATGCCAGCGGCGGATTCAATCTACGTTCACCCTCTGCAGCCACGTTTCAGACTGGCTATGATGCGGAGACGGTATACACATACGAATTTGGCTGGAAGACGACTTGGCTTGACCGCAAACTGCTGATCAACGGCGCCTTGTTCTACAATGACTACAAGGATCTGCAGGTTACCGTTCTGGATCCTGCAACGACGCGGAACAATCTGGTCAATGCGGCCAAGGCGAAGATCAAGGGCGCTGAGCTTGAGGTCCAGATCAGGCCCACTGCAAACCTGGAATTAGGCGGAGGATGGGGCTATCTGGACACGAAATACAACGAGTATATTGATCCCGTTACAAAGCAGGACCTGTCCAAGATCAACAAGTTCGCTCAAGCGCCAAAGCATACGGTGAACGTGTACGGCCGATATGTCGTGCCGGACGTCGCCTCGGACGGCGATCTCGTGTTCCGTGCCGATTATTCGTGGCGGTCCAAATACTCGATCCTCTCCTCGCCAGGCAACGAGACGATCGGTTATGGTCTCTTGAACGGACGTATCGCTCTTGAGGACGTTCATCTTGCCGGCGACCGCAAGATGTCCCTCGCGTTCTGGGCCAAGAACATCACGAACAAGCTCTACTATCAGAGCGGCTACAATCTGGTCAGCAGCCTCGGCATAGAAGGCCGCTTTACCGGAGCGCCGCGAACGATTGGCGGTGATCTCGTGATCGAGTTCTGACTTAACGCGTCGGCGCACGAATGCCGCGGGGTCCGCTCAGGACATCAGCGGACCCCGGAAAGGAGGATAGCCATGGGTACCACAGAAACCCTCGTGAATTTCGTGATGGACACGGATTATGACGATTTACCGGAAGGGGTTGCCGGTGCGACCAAGGACCTGCTGCTCGACTGCCTCGGCGCGATGCTGTTCGGCGTGCGCGAGGAAGCCAGCCAGATGGTCATCCGTTATGCTAGGGCGAGCGGCGGAACGCCAGAGGTCGGCGTGGTCGCCGGCGGCTTCAAGACCTCGCTGGAAAATGCGGCCTTCGTTAACGGGACTTTGACTCACAGCGCCGAACTCGAGGCGATCGGCGTGTTCGGGATCGACCCTCCCGGTTTCGGAAACCCCCAGCACATCATCGCCGCCGCGCTTAGCATCGGCGACAAGCTCAACCTATCGGGCAAGCGGATCATCGAGGCCATCGCCCTGGGAGTGGAGTTCCAGGCCCGCTTTTCGCGCGGTTGCGTCGGTCCAATGATGCGTGGCTTTTGCCCGCTCTCGCTTTACGGCCCGCCGGCCATCGCCGTCATGGCATCGAAGATGATGGGGTTGAGCAAGGGCCAGGCAAGGATGGCCGCCGGCGGGGCGATGTCCTGGTCCAGTGGATTCTTCCGGCAGATGGGCACTATGCTCCATTATCTCGAGGCTGGCATCGGGGCGCGCAACGGCGTTACCGCGGCGCTGCTTGCCCAGGAGGGCATCACTGCCGATCCCAACCTGATCGAGGGCGAATGGGGCTTCTGCGAGTTGTTCTCGCCTGGCGACTACAACCTCGATCTTATGACCGAGGGGCTCGGCAACCCCTTCCTAATCCACTCGCCGGGTATCAGGATGAAGCAGCACAGTTGCTGCGCTGCGCAGCACCTGACGATCGAAGTCCTGACCCGGCTGCTGCGGGACAACGGCGTGCGCTTCGAGGACGTCGACAATGTTGAGATACACATCAGCAAGCACACCGCCAATCTCCTGCGGCCCGACCTTCCCAGCAGCATCAACCCGAAGGACGGAGCCGAAACGAGATTCAGCGTCCATCATTCGCACGCTGTGGTGCTCGCGGACGGCGGCACATCTTTCCGGGCGTTCACCGACGTCGGCGCGTCGGCGCCGAGATATCTCGAGGCGCGTGACAAGATAAGGGTGGTGGTCGGCGAGGGCATCGGCGAAGGTCGCGTGGTGGTCAACCTCAAAGACGGGCGCAGCTTCTCCGGAGGACGCGAGACCTTGAATGAGGATCCGAAGGGCTGGCCGTCCAATCCATTCACCCGGGACGAGCTTATCGCCCGGCATGAATCGCTTGCCCGAGACGTGCTGTCGCCCAAGCAGATCCAGCGCTCTGTCGATCTCGTGCTCGGATTGGAGAACGTTGCCGATGTTTCCGAACTGATGGAGCTTGCGACTTTCGGCGATGTCGCGGTTGCGGCCTGAGCGCCTTAGCCTGGGCAGGCCTTGGACCAAGGGAGAGGTGAATGAGCGACAAACCCCGGCTGCCGCCCATCCCGGCGCGGCAATGGAGCCAGGCAGCCCGCGACGCGATTTCCATTTTGTCCGAGGCAGCGGCCAAGATCGGGCTCGATCCCGCAGACGACACACATGTGCACAATTTGCCGAGCACGCAGCTCCATCACCCGGAATTGATGAAGAGCTATTTTCCGTTCCTGCAGTTCCTGCTGTGGGGCGGAACGCTTCCGGGACGATACCGGGAACTGGCAATCCTTCGCGTGGCGTGGCTGCGGCAAGCAGAATACGAATGGACCCAACATGTCCTGATCGCCCGCGGCGAGGGAGTTTCTGACGACGAGATCCGCAGGATCGCCGGCCCTTTCGATCCCGACCAATGGGAATCCGCCGATGCATTCGCGATCCGGGCAACGGGAGAGCTGCTTGAAGATGCCTGCCTTTCCAACGAGACCTGGAACGGACTGGCGGCGCATCTTGATGTGAAACAACTGATCGAGCTGATCCATGTGGTGGGCAACTACGATCTGATCGCAATGTTCATGAAGTCGACCGGCATGGAACTGGAGGACAACCTCGAGGACATCCGCTTCGAAGCCTTCGCGAAGTCCTGAAGAGATGCGCGGGCCAGCAGCGGGCGCCGATTTGGCAACGCGCCGGGGCGAGATTCTGCGCGCTTGGCTGCCGCTGGTGACGGGGTTTCTCGGCGTCGCCGCCGGCTTCGCCGCGCTCATGTCGCATAGCTTCGGCGCCTTCTTCCTCCCGGTCAGCGAAAGCTTCGGCTGGAGCCGTGCGCAATACTCGCTGGCCCAGACGATCGTTGCCGTCATCGGCGCCGCGTCCAGCCCACTAGTGGGCAGGATCGTCGACCGCTTCGGACCGCGCGCGGTAGCTTCGGTTGCGATCCTCGCGTGTGCTTCGGGGTTCGGCCTCATCTCGCTGATGACGGGAAGTCTTGCGCTGTTCCTCGGCCTGGTGGCGCTGACGGCCGTCGCCGGCGCCGGGACTTCGATCATTACCTACGTCACCCTGGTAAACCTGTGGTTCGACCGGGCGAGAGGCCTTGCAATCGGGATCATCATGTCGGGCTCCGGTGTCTGCGCCATGATCGTGCCGAAGCTCATCATCCCCTACATCGCGGCCGAGGGATGGCGCGCGGGATACCGGGCGATCGCGTTGACCATGCTGCTTTCCCTACCGCTGATCCTGATGGGCGCGCGGCGGCCCCCTTCCGCGACGCAGGAGCCGGGGGACGAGGGCGGGTATGCCGAACCGCCTCAGGTGGAGCTGCCGGGCCTGACAGCAAGGGAGGCGCTGGCGACCGGACTGTTCTGGCGGCAGGCCGCCGCTTTCGTCCTAATGGGTTTCGGCCTGGGCGGCCTTTATGCGCACCTTATCCCGCTCTTGACCGACCGGGGACTCGATCCAGCGGATGTCGCGAACATCGCGGCGCTGTTCGGCTTTGCGGTGTTCGCCGGACGGCTCATTGCCGGCTACCTGCTGGACTGGGTCTTCGCCCCGTTGCTGGCGACGTGCTTTGTCTTGCTGTCGGTGCTCGGGATCGGCGGGCTCATGCAGCCCGGATACGTGTTCGCGGCGGTGGCAGTGCTGGCTGTCGGACTGGCCTTCGCTACCGAGCTCGACGTCGCAGGATACATCACCGCGCGTTATTTCGGAAGGCGCGCCTATGGGACTATCTTCGGCTGGCTGTTTGGACTGTTCGCGGTGGGAGGCATGACCAGCCCGCTGATGTACGGGCTGAACTTCGATCGCACCGGTAGCTATGATGCGGCCCTGACGATCTCGATCGCCTCCATGCTGGCCGCCATACCGCTTTTGCTTTCGCTGGGCAGATATCCCGAATGGCCCGATCCTGCGGTAGGCCGTCAATGACGACAATCGCTAGTTAAGTCGATTGGCAGTCGTCCTTTCCTACTGGGCTGGCGGCGATTTGAAGGCGAAGCCTTCGTAGTTCCGCGCGGTCATCGCCCTCACTTCGGGTACGTAGGTCGACATGCCCGCTCCCCAAGGTTGGAAAATTCGGGACCCGTCGTCGGCATTGACGTGTACCATGTAGTTGTCGACCTGGCGGCGGATCATGTTTTCCGACACCGCGGCAGATTTTCCGCTCCAGATGTCCGCGCCCTCGTCGGTCGCCTCGACGGTGGCGTAGCCCTCACGTTCCATGTGCGCGATGCAATCTGCGATCCAGTCACAGTGGAATTCGTTTTGCACGATCAGCGGCCCGAGTACCGAGGGGCTGCCGGCATTGGTGGTGTGGAATAGGTTGGGGAAGCCCGGGGTCATGAGTCCGAAAACCGTGCGCGGGCCCCGGGCCCATATGTCGCGCGGTGTCTGTCCCTTTTCGTTGATCACGCCCGCCTTGTCGATCGCACCAAGAAACGCCTTGAAACCCAAGGCGAAGATGATGATGTCGACGGGATAGAGAGTGCCGTCCCTGGTGAGAATTCCGGTTTCCGTGATCTCCTCGATCGGATTGCATTTCACATCGACAAGCGTGACGTTGTCGCGGTTGAAGCAATCGTAGTAATCGATTTCGAGTATCAGCCTGCGCGTACCCAGCGGATAATCGGGGCAGAGCTTTTCCGCGATTTCGGGGTCGCGAACCTGCTCTCGAATCTTTTTTCTTACGAATTCAGCCGCAATCTCGTTGGACTCATAATTCGTGCCAATGTCTTCGAAGACATATGCCATGCCGTGGCCGCCATAGGCCCACTGCTTCTCCATTCGCGCGCGTCGTTCGTCGGGCGTATATTCCAACGCCTTCTTGCGGTCTTCCTGCCCCGTAGGAAGCGTAGCTCTGGCAAGGACGCTTTCTTTGTAGTCTGCCAGGTTAGCGGCGATCTTGCGCTGCAACTCAATGTTGTGCGGTCCATTTCGGGCAGGAACGGCATAGTGCGCCGTACGCTGGAAGACAAATAAGTGACTAGCGTCTTGCGCGACGACGGGTACGGCTTGGACTCCCGAGGCACCAGTGCCAACGATTGCGACCCGTTTATTTTTGAAGGATATTTCGCGGTGCGGCCATCTGTTGCTTGTGTACCATTCGCCTTTGAAGCGATCGAGTCCAGGGAAAGGGACAGGCTTGGGCTCGGAAAGATTGCCCGTGCACATCACCAGGAAGCGGCAAGATATGACATCGCCCTTGTCGGTTTCTAGGTGCCAACGCCCGTTTTCGGGCGACCATTGTGCCTCGCGCAGCCAGGTGTCGAAGCGAAACAGACGACGCACATCGAGCTTATCGGCCACCCAGTTGATGTGCTCCATTAGCTCCTGTGCGGTGGCATAGCGCTCCCTCCACACCCAGCCCTCATAGATTTCGCGCGAGAACAGGTAGCTGTACATGTCGACGCTGTCGGTATCGACGCGCGAGCCGGGGTAAGTGTTATGATACCATGTCCCGCCGAATCCCGATGCTCCGTCAATTCCGACTACAGACAGGCTGGCCTCGCGAAAGCGGTGGGCAGCGTAAACTCCGCCGAACCCAGCGCCGATCACTGCAATATCGAATTTCTCATCGCTCACTTCTCGAGTCCTTTTCCGAGCTTTCCAGCTGAGCCAGCAAATGCATGCTTCAGAGCTTCCGTGCATTCTGCCAGTGCCGAAACTGCTTCCCTGTGACAGGGAGTCACTGCCAGAAATCCGTGGATCATGCCGCCATGCCGGAAGACGCTGGCTCTGACACCAGCTTGGTCCAGAGCTTTTGCATAGGATTCGCCCTCGTCCCGCAGCACGTCATACTGGGCAGTGATGACCAGTGCGGGCGGAAGCCCGGCCAGAGAGCCTGAAAGCGGCGAGAGCAATTGCCCAGGGGGTTGTGCCGCCCCGACGTATTGCTCCCAATACCACGCCATCCGCGAACGCGTAAGGAAGGGACCATTCGCGAAATCTACGTACGATCCGCTGTCCATCTTGGGATCGACAACAGGGTACGTCAGCAATTGCAGGATTGGCTGAGGCGCCCCGTGTTCGCGAGCAAGCAGGCAAAGGCCGATCGCCAAGTGTCCGCCTGCGCTTGATCCGCTGACCGCCATTCGACCTGGGTCGATGCCAAGTTCGGTCGCTGATGCGCCTATCCATTGCCAGACGGAGAATGCTTGTTCGATTGCTTCGGGCAAGCGGTGTTCTGGCGCGAGCGGATAATCGACGGAAGCAACCAGGCACTGTGACTGTTCTGCAAAGGCGATGCAGCGGGCGTCGTCCATCTCGACAGTTCCACCAACGAAACCCCCGCCGTGCAGGTGCATCAGTACGGGGAGCGCACCGTTCCTCTCAGTGGGAAAATAGAGGCGCACGCGAATGTCGCGCGCACGCCCGATATCTACCCACCGATCCTCGCAACCGACAGGCAGTGGTGTGTTGTCGAGAGCCGGCCTGGCGAAGTTCAGCGCTTCCGCAAGGGCCATGGCTCCGAGGTTCAAATTGGAGGATTGCGCCGTTGCCCTGACAAATTCTGCGATTTCGGCGTCAAGCGAGACTTCTTCGGGTGCCGCTCGATCTCTTGGCTCTGCAGACCTCATGAACCTTCTCCGGGGGCTGCCAATCTTATGATTTCAGGCAACCTGCGGAGCAAATGCCGTTTTCTTTTCGAGGTGATACAAAAAGGGCATCACGACTGCGACTTTGATGCCAAAGAGGCAAGTTTCGTGTAAATTCACGCGAAAGCAGCCGCTATGATGGCCACTACATGCTGATCATTGATCGTGGGCGCCAGCAGCGATGCCGGTATGATATCGTCGGCAATCGAATTCAATAGTACCTAACGATCGGGTTGAAGCCTACTCGGCAAACATAGCAGTGTGCGACAAAATGGACTTGAAGAAACTAAAGTACTTCGCAGTGGTGGCCACGGAGGGAAGTTTCCACCGGGCGTCAGCAAAGCTATATGTTGCGCAACCCGCATTGTCGCGCCAGATTCGAGATCTCGAAGAGGAGATTGGCGTCGACCTGTTCGTGCGGTCGTCGAGAGGGGTGTCATTGTCTCCGGCAGGGGAAGTGCTGCTGGCGGAAGTAGAACGCCTGTTGCCGCAAATCGAACAGGCCAAAAAGATGACTCGCCGTGCAGCCGCAGGCCAGTTTGGTACCTTGCGGATAGGACTGACCACTGTGGTCGCTGAAATGCGCTTCGTAATTTCCGCAGTCGCCGATATCGGCCGGATGCATCCCGAACTCGATTGCCGGCTCAGCGTCGTCACCTCTGACGATCAACTGCCGGCTCTGCAGAAGGGTGATCTGGATATAGGCTTGTTATATCGGCGCGATCCGCTGCCGGTCAACATGAGGTATCGGGACCTGCGCGTAGACAATTACGTGTTGGCGGTGCCTGATGGCCACCGTTTAACCCGGTTGGGAAAGCTCAAGCTGACCGACCTTTCGAACGAGCCTCTGATCTTTATCTCACGAGCTGCCCGCCCGATTACCTATGACGAGTTGATGGCCGCATGTCTGAAAGGTGGCCTTTCCCCTCGGATCCTACTTGAGCTCGAGAGTGTCGAAACCATGATCAACATGGTTGCCGAAGGGATGGCAGTGGCATTCTTCAATGGCCCCATGAGCGCACGCCGTCTGGCCGAGGGCGTATCCTATCTCATGATCGACGATCTCGACATTGAGTTGAACTTGGCAGCGATGTGGAACGCGGACCGCGAAAGTAAAGCGATTGAAGATTTTGTCGACCTGGTGATCGCACACATGGGCCGTGAACAATCCAAGTAATCAAAGGCGAAGGAGGAGGCTATGCTCGCAGGAAAGGCGATTGTCATTACCGGATCGGGTCGGGGAATTGGCGCGGCATGCGCGCGAGGAGTTGCGCGACAAGGTGCCAGGGTTATCGTCAACGACGTCGATATCGATGCAGCTTCGGATACGGTTGCCGCAATCGAGGCAGAAGGTGGCGTGGCCACCAGTTGCGTTGCAGACATCAGTGATTGGGCGCAAGCCGGCGCTTTGATTGATGCCTGCGTCAAGGCGTATGGGAAGGTCGACGGACTAGTGAACAATGCCGCCCTCTACCACATCGGGGGCGTAGACGAATTCAATCCGAAGGTCGCCAGGGCCTTGGTCGAGGTCAATGTCCTGGGGCCGATGTATTGCATCGGTCACGCTGCCAAGCAAATGCTCGACCAGGGCAGTGGCTCTATCGTTTGCGTAGTTTCCGGAGCGCATATGGGCATGCCCGGAATGGGAATCTACGGTGCTACCAAGGGTGCAATAGCATCCATGGTCTATACATGGGCGATGGAGCTGGAGGGCAGCGGCGTGCGCATAAACGGACTGTCCCCATTCGGAGCGACCGATATCCTTCCTAATTCTAATCGCGCACTCAACGAGCGCTATGATGCAGGCGTAAAGGATGTTGAAATCCCAGTCCAAACGGTCGAAATTCAGTCTCCCGACGAAAATTCGCCTGTAGTCGAATATCTGCTTTCTGACGAAGCTTCAGAAATTAACGGGCAGCTTGTCCGCATCGACAAGGGAGAACTGCAGCTGTATACCCATCCCGCGTTGCTCTTGCCTTCCGTCAGGCGAGATCACTGGAACGCACAGCTCGTTGCCCAAGCTTTTGCCGGGGATCTGAAGCAGCGCCTCGTTCCTTGCGGCGTGCTAGGCATGGAACATCTGCCGGTGCCAATGACAAGCGGGTATTGGAAGCGCACTGAAGAAGTCCAGGTTCGGTGAGCTGCACATGCCTATATTTAAGCATGTGAACCGGCTCGGGATTGCCGGAGGCTCTGCCGCCTGAGAAGTAGGTTCGGCGATGAGCAGGACAACGAGCACGTTTGCCTCTGAGGTTCGTGGTTTGGGCAGTCCGCCTGGTGCTGGACCACTCGGTGGGGCAGGTGGTACCGCGCCTACAACTCGGAGTTTCCTATGCGATGCCTAGTTCCGACGCGGCTTAACTAGGTAACTGATACAACCCTAGGAAATCTGGCGCGCCCGGCAGGGTTCGAACCTGCGACCCCAAGCTTAGAAGGCTCGTGCTCTATCCAGCTGAGCTACGGGCGCGTGGCTGCGTCTCATAAGCCTGCTTCGTCCGCGGCGCAAACCGGGTAAGCATCGACTCCACAGATGGAGCAGAGGGGAGGAGCAGTTGCGGCCGTTTACCGTCCGGATCGACGATGCCGCGCTGGAGGACACGGCAAGGCGCCTGGCAGCGACGCGCTGGCTCGACGATCGCCCGGCGCCGCCGGCTTCCGGCGCGACGCTGGGCTTCGCGCGGAGCCTGTGCGAGCATTGGCGCCATCGCTTCGACTGGCGGGCCCTCGAGGATCGCATCAATCGCCACGACAACGTGATCGTCGACATCGAGGGGCTGGAGATTCACGCCCTGGTGCAGCGATCGTCGCGTGCCGATGCGGTGCCGCTGCTGCTGGTCCACGGCTGGCCGAGCTCATTCCTCGAGTTCCTCGACGTCTGCCCGGCGCTGGCCGAGCCCGAGGGCGAAGGACCCGCGTTCCATGTCGTCGCGCCGTCGCTTCCCGGCTACGGCTTCTCGACCACCCGGCCCGGGATATCGCCGCGCCGCATCGCCGCGATATTCGCCGCCTTGATGCATCGGCTCGGCCACGACCGCTTCATCGTCCAGGGCGGGAACTGGGGCAGCGGGATCGGCACCGAGATGGCCCGGCAATTCCCCGAGCGCGTCATCGGCCTGCATCTCAATTCGGTGAACGGCAGTCCGCCGCCGGCTGAGGCCGGAGTGAAGCTGTCGAGCCGGGACCAGGCTCTGGCCGACGTCTACGAGACTCTGCTTTCCCACCCGCATTTCAACCTGCTGACCCAGGCACCGCTGAGCATCGCGCATGCGCTGAACGATTCTCCCGCCGGGCTTGCCGCCTGGATCGGCGAGAAGCTGCGCGACTGGGCCGATACGACCATGCCGGACAACCCCGGCCTCGCACCCGACTGGATAGTCGCGACCGTCGCGCTCTACTGGTTCACCGGCTCGGTCGCCTCGTCGCACATGCTTTACCGCGAGGCATTGCTCGACCCGGCGCCGGAGCGCTTCGTCACGGTGCCGACGGCGGTCGCGCATTTCGCGCGCGAGACCGTCATCGTTCCGCGGCCGTGGGCCGAACGGCATTACCACGTCGTGCGCTGGACCGAATACGACCGCGGCGGCCACTTCGCCGCGGTCGAAGTGCCCGACCTTTTCGTCGACGATCTACGCGGCTTCGCGAGCATGCTTTGCGACGGCACGAATCCGGGCTAGGCAGCGGCAATGGACCAAGCGCTGAACCGGATCGACGGCAGCGCCGGCGCACGCCGGCACTTCCGCTATTTCGACTACATGATGGCGGCCTTCGTCGCCATTCTCCTGCTGTCGAACCTGATCGGCGCGGCCAAGCTTTCGACGGTCGCCGGCGTCACTTTCGGCGCGGGCATCCTGTTCTTCCCGGTGTCCTACGTGCTCGGCGACGTGCTGACCGAAGTCTACGGCTATGCCAATGCCCGCCGCTGCGTCTGGGCGGGCTTCTTCGCGCTGCTGTTCATGGCGTTCATGAGCTACGTCGTCGTGGCGATGCCGCCCTCGCCGGGCTGGGGCTGCGCGTCCAGCGGCGATCCGCTCTATGCCGACCTCGTCAAGCAGCACAGCGCCGGGGCGGTCTGCCAGTCGACCTACGTGTCGGTGTTCGGCAGTACCTGGCGCATCGTCATCGCTTCGGTCTGCGCCTTCTGGGCGGGCGAATTCGTCAACGCCTTCGTCCTCGCCAAGATGAAGCTGATGACCGAGGGCAAGCACCTGTGGATGCGGACGATCGGCTCGACGGTGTTCGGGCAGGCGGTGGACAGCGCGATCTTCTATCCGATCGCCTTCCTTGGCGTCTGGGAGACGCACGACGTGCTGCTGGTGCTGGTCACCAACTGGGGCATGAAGGTCGCCTGGGAAGTCGTGCTGACGCCGGTGACCTATGCCGTGGTCGGCTGGCTGAAAGGGCGCGAGGGAGTCGACGTGTTCGACACCGGAACCGAATTCTCGCCCTTCGCCAAGGCGGAATCGGTCTGACGGCGATCTGCGGCCCGCCGCCATGGCGCTAGACCGTATCCTGCTGAGCGACTTCCGCAATCACCGGCGGACCGCCATCGAGGGCACGTCCCGGTTCAACCTGCTGGTCGGCGAGAACGGGGCGGGCAAGACCAACGTGCTCGAAGCCATCTCGCTGTTCGCGCCGGGCCGCGGCCTGCGGCGGGCGGCGCTGGCGGACATGCCGGCCCAGGGCGGCGCGGGCGGCTTTGCCATCAGCGCCGAGCTGGGACGCGATGCGGTGCGGCTCGGCACGGGCGTTTCGGCTGAGCGGCCGGGGCGGCGCATCGTCCAGGTCAACCAGGCCGATGCTCCGGCGCTGCGGCTTGCCGAATGGCTGAGCATCGGCTGGCTGACCCCGGCGATGGACCGCCTGTTCTCCGAAGGCGCGGGCGCCCGGCGGCGCTTCCTCGACCGCCTGGTGCTCGCCCTCGAGCCCGGCCATGCCCGGCAGGCGACGCGGCTGGAAACCGCGCTGCGCGAGCGCAACCGCCTGCTGGCCGAGACGCGCGAACCGGACCCGGCCTGGCTCGAGGCGATCGAGGCGCAGCTGGCCGAAGCCGGCGCTGCCGTGGCCCGGGCGCGGGCGCACATGGTCGCGGAACTGTCGGCGCGGCTTGCGGCCTTGCCCGAGGCGCCTTTCGCGCGGCCGGCGCTCGCCTACGTGCCGGGCGGCCCGGTGGCGCGCGATGAGCTTGCCGCCGCTCTCGCCGGCAACCGCCGCCGCGACCGCGCGGCGCAGCGCACGCTCATCGGTCCGCACCGCGACGAACTGGCGGTGGCGATGTCGGGCAAGGGCCAGCCCGCCGCCGAATGCTCGACCGGCGAGCAGAAGGCGATGCTGATCGCGATCACCCTGGCTCACGCCGGCCTGCTCGGCGACGAGCGCCCCCGGCTGCTGCTGCTCGACGAAGTCGCGGCCCACCTTGACCCGCTGCGGCGCGAGGCCCTGTTCGACCGCCTGCGCGGTGGCGGGGCTCAGACCTGGCTGACCGGGACGGAACTGGCGCCCTTCGCGGCGATCGAGCGCGAAGCGGCGGTCTGGCGAGTCAGCGAAGGCAGCGTGGAGCGCGTGGGGTAGGACCAGCGCAAATCTGCACAACGATCCTCCTCCATAGGGGGAGTGGGACCGCCGGCGAAGCCGGTGGTGGAGGGGTGTCCCCGCAGACGGCTACACCCCTCCGTCAGCCCTTGCAGGGCTGCCACCACCCCTTCCAGGGGAGGATCACGTCCCACCATCCCTGCCCAAGGCCCCGGCGACTTCATCCACCGTCTCGGCCACCAGGGCCTCGATCCCCTGGACGGTCGGATGGATATGGTCCTGCTGGACAAGGTCGGGCCGGTTCATCAGCGGCTGCAGGAAGAAGGGAACCAGCACCGCGCCGTGCTTCCTGGCCAGCGCGGGGTAGATCGGGTCGAACTTGCCGCGAAAGTCCGCGCCCAGGTTCGGCGGCGCCAGCATGCCGAGGAGCACCGCCGCGATGCCCTGGCGGTCCAGTTCGGCGAGGATCGCCGCGAGATTCGCGCGGGTCTGTTCCGGCGGCAGTCCGCGCAGCATGTCGTTCCCGCCCAGGCTGATCAGCACGAGGTCGGGCTTGCGCGGCTGGCTGGACAGGGTGAAGGCCAGGCGCTGCAAGCCGCCGGCGCTGGTGTCTCCGGATACCCCGGCATTGGCGATCCGCGCGTTGATCCCGCGCGCGCGCAGTGCCCGCTCCAGCCGCGCCGGGTAGCTGTCGCCTTCGCCCAGGCCGTAGCCGGTGAACAGGCTGTCGCCGAGCGCCAGCACCGTCACTTCGGCCCCCATGACCGGCACTTCCGGCGGCGCTTCGGCACGGTTGCTGGGAGCGGGGGCCGGCGGTTGCTCCTTGCCGCAGCCGGCCAGCAGCAGGACTCCCGCCAGGGCCACGAAATACAATTTCATACACATGCCTCCTTGCCGCGCCCCCGATAGCTATGCCATCTCCGCCGCGTGGCAAGTCGTTTCCCGGTCATCTCCGCGCAAGATCTGCATCTGACCCTGGGAAGCGGCGATGGTGCCGTGCACATCCTGCGCGGCATCGACCTGACCGTCGATCAAGGGCAGACCGTGGCCCTGCTCGGACCGTCCGGCTCGGGCAAGAGCTCGCTGATGGCGGTCCTGAGCGGGCTGGAACGCGCGAGTTCCGGCGGCTTGACCGTCGCCGGCGCCGATTTCGCGGCGCTCGACGAGGACGGGCTGGCGCAGGCGCGAAGGGGCCGCATCGGCATCGTCCTCCAGGCTTTCCACCTCCTGCCGACGATGACCGCGCTCGAGAACGTGGCGACGCCGATGGAACTCGCCGGCATGCCAGGCGCGGAGGAGCGGGCCGCCGCCGAGCTCGAGGCCGTGGGGCTGGGCCATCGCCTGTCGCACTATCCGGCGCAGCTTTCCGGCGGCGAGCAGCAGCGCGTCGCCATCGCCCGCGCCACGGCGCCGCGGCCGAGCCTGATCTTCGCCGACGAGCCGACCGGCAATCTCGATGCCGCGACCGGGGCCGGGATCGTCGAGCTGCTGTTTGCGCGGCGCGAGGAAACCGGGGCGACGCTCTTGATCATCACCCACGACGCCGAACTGGCGGCGCGCTGCGAGCGGATCGTCACGCTGGCGGACGGCAGGATCGCGAGCGACTGTGGTGGGTAGGGCGGTCCCCCTCCCCATTCCGGGGAGGAGCTGATGCAGGCCATCCCCTGGTCGACTGCCTGGCGCCTCGCGCGGCGCGATCTTTCGGCGCGCTTCCGCGGCTTGCGGCTGCTGCTGGTCTGCCTGTTCCTGGGCGTCGGCGCGATCGCGGCGATCGGCACTCTGACCGGCTCGATCGAGCGCGAACTGTCGAGCCGGGGGCGCGAGATCCTCGGCGGCGACCTCGAGGCCGAGGTCTGGCAGCGCGGGCCCAGCGCGCAGGAATTGCGCGCTTTCACCGCGCTGGGAGAGACTTCGGTCGGCCTGCGCATGCAGGCCATGGCGACGGCGAACGGCCGTTCCGCGCCGGTGGCCCTGAAAGCGGTCGCCGCCAATTGGCCGATGGTCGGCCGCCTCAAGCTGCGCGACGGGCGCGAGGTCGGCGCTCCGCCTCGCGGCGGCGCCTGGCTGGCCGAAGGCGCTGCCGAACGGTTGCAGGTAGGGCCGGGCGATAGCTTTGCCGTCGGCGGCCAGCAGCTGACCGTCGCCGGGATCGTCGGCGAGGAGCCCGACCAGCTCAGCGAGGGCTTCGCGCTGGGCGCGGTGGCGATCGTGGGCAGCGACGTGCCGCCCCGCGCTGGCCTGACCGCGCCGGGGGCGATGTACCGCACCAAGATCAGAGTGCTGCTGCCGCCCGGGCGCGACGTCCAGCGCACTGTCGACGGGCTGCAGAAGTATTTCCCCGACGCCGGCTTCACCTATCGCACCCGCGACAGGGCAGCGCCGGGGGCAGAGCGCTTCGTCGCGCGGATGGGCGAGTTCCTGGTGCTCGTAGGGCTCGCCTCGCTGGTCATCGCCGGGATCGGTATCGGCGGCGGCGTTGCGTCGTACCTCGAAGCGCGACGGAGCGGCATCGCCACGCTGAAAGTCCTGGGCGCCGGCAGCGCCGACATCTCGCGCATCTACCTGTTGCAGATCGGCGCCGCCGCGCTGGTCGGCAGCGTCGCCGGACTGGTCGCCGGCGTGCTGGTGACGCCGCTGCTGGCTGCGGCGCTGGGCAGTCTGCTGCCGGTCAGCAGCGGCTTCGTCTTGGACCCGGGGGCGCTGCTGCGCGCCGCGCTCTACGGCCTGCTGGTGGCCTTCGTCTTCGCCATGCCGCCGCTGATCCGTGCGCGGGCGTTCCCGGCCATGGCGCTGATGCGGGCGCGCGTTTCCGCGCTCGCCGTTCCCCGGCGCCAGCTGCTGCTGCCGGTCGGCCTGGGGCTGGTGGCGATCGCCGGGCTGGCGCTCGCCAATGCGGCGCAGGTGCGGGTCACGGCGCTGTTCCTGGCCGGTGCCGTCGTCATGCTGGTGCTGCTGGCCGCGCTCGGCTGGAGCATCGCGCGCGGCGCCGCGATCCTGCCCCGGCCGCGCGATCCGCTGCTGCGCGCCGCCCTCGCCAATCTCCACCGCCCCGGTGCGCAGACCGGCGCGCTTGTGACAGCGCTGGGCTTCGGCCTGTCCGCCTTCGTCCTGCTGGCGGCGACGCAGACCAGCCTCGAAGCGAACATCATGGCCCGCGTGCCCAGCCGCGCGCCGGACTACTTCGTGCTCGACGTACCGCGCGCCGGCGAGGGCGAGTTCCGCCGCGCCGTCGCCGAGACCGCGCCCGGCGCGACCGTGCGGACGGTCCCGGCCCTGCGCGGCAAGATCCTGGCCTATGGTCCGGAAGGCGCCATGACCCGGGTGTCGCAGCTCGGCGAGATTCCCGACGGCGCCTGGGCGCTGCGCGGCGAGCGCGGCCTGACCTATGCCGACGCGGTGCCCGAGGGCAACAGCGTCACCGCCGGCGAATGGTGGCCGGCGGGCTATCGCGGCGAGCCGCTGGTCTCGGTCGAGGACAAGCTGGCCGAGGCGCTGGGCCTGCGCATCGGCGACCGGGTCACCGTCGGCGTGCTCGGCGTCGAGCGCACGGCCCGCATCGCCTCGTTCCGCCGGATCGACTGGGACAGCATGGGCTTCAACTACGTGCTGGTGTTCTCGCCCAACACGCTGGCCGATGCGCCGCACAACCTTGCCGCGACGATCGACCTGCCGCCCGGCGCGCGGCGCAGCGGGCTGCTGCCGCGGCTGGTGAAAGCCTTCCCGTCGAGCTCGGTGATCGAGACCGGCGGGCTGCTGCGCGACGCGCGTGCGCTGCTGTCGCAGATGTCGACCGCGATCCTCGCCGCCGCCTCGGTGGCCGTGCTGGCGGGGCTGGCCGTGCTGCTCGGCGCGATCGCCGCGGCCCGGGCCAGCCGCACCTACGACAATGTCGTGCTGCGCGTGCTGGGCGCCAGCCGCCGACAATTGCTGATGCTGCAGCTGGCCGAATACGGGCTGCTCGCCGGGGTGCTGGCGCTGGTCTCGCTCGCTTTGGGCAGCGGCATCGCCTGGCTGGTGATCGTCGAGCTGTTCGAGTTCGACTGGCTGCCCGACTGGCCGCGCGTCCTGGCAGTCCTCGCCGCCGGCGTGGCGCTGGTGCTGGGCTTCGCACTGGCCGGCTCGCTGCCGCTGCTGCGCGCCAGGCCGGCGGAAGCGCTGCGGGAGCTGTGAGGAGGTTCCTCCCCCCTAAGGGGTAGGAACCAAAAGATCCTCCCCTGGAAGGGGAGGTGGCATTCGCGTAGCGAATGACGGAGGGGTGTCAGCGTTGGATCGGAGGGGGACACCCCTCCACCACCGGGCTGCGCCCGGTTGTCCCCCTCCTCCTATGGGGGAGGATCTTGGACGCAGCTCAATCCCCGTCGGACAGGGGAGGAAGTCCGGCGCCGCCGAACTCCCCCCAACCAAGTTCAGGCAAAGACCTCGGCGCTGGCCGGGTCCTTGGGGTCCGGTCCGAAGCGGTTCGGGCCGGGCGTGCCGGGCAGGAACATCAGGACCAGGAAGGCGATGCCGGCGATGAAGCCCACGAAGGGGATCATCGAGGCGACGATGACGCCCAGGTACCACCAGCCCGACATGTCGCGGTCGTGCAGCCGGCGGACGACCACCGCGATGCTGGGGACCAGGATGGCGAGGGCATAGAGCCCCAGCAGGCCGGCACCAAGGTAGAACACCGCGCCGGGACCTTCCGACACGACGGCCGGATCGGACATGGCCGCAGGATTGGTCATGGTGGCAAGATTGAAACCGCCGGCGACCATGATGCCGCCCAGCACGATATAGACAATCACGTTCAGGAGAATGAATGACCAGTATTCCATCCGGCGCGAACGACCGGAAAACTCGGCATAGCGCTTAAACGGCAGAAGCATCCACTGCAGCATGTTTTCCCCCTCTTCCCAGTTTCTCCTAGAGAGGGAGGGGAGACCATCACAAAAATGCGGTGCAGGCAAACGAAAAAGGGAGGCCGGCATGGCCTCCCGACTTCGCCGAAGTTAAGTCGCTACCTCACCAGCGGAATCTCGCCGAAACGCCGTAGGTCCGCGGCTGGCTGGGGTAGCCCGAGATCGAGCCGGACTGTGCCGGGGAATCGAAGATCTGCAGGATCGTGCGGTCGTCGAGCAGGTTGCGGCCCCACAGGCTGACTTCGAGTCCGTTCTGCATGACGTAGCTGAGCGAGGCGTTGACGTCGTTGATGTTCTGCTTGAACTGGCGCGCGGCGGCGAGCGCGTCGGCGACGCTGAGCACCTGGCCGGTGATCGGATTCTTGACCACCAGGCCGGGCAGGCCCTCGACCAGCTTGAAGCTGGATTCGTAGTGGTAGTCGCCGCGCAGGATCAGGCGGTTGCCGTTGGCCAGCTCGAAATCGTACTGCCCGCCGATCGTCGCCGATAACGGCGCCACGCCGCCCGGCTTGGTGCCGCTGAGATCGCCGAAGGCCGACAGCACGAACGTATCGTACTTGGGATCGAGCCAGGTGACCGCGAGATTGAGCGTCAGCGGCTTGACCGGCTTGACCATGCCTTCGAACTCGATGCCGAAGGCCGATTGCTTGCCGGCATTGGCGAGGAAGAAGCCGGTGCCGGTGAAGATGTTCGACTGGAAGCCGCGGATGACCTGCTTGAACACCGCGACATTGGCCGAAGCCATGCCCCAGTTGGCCTTGAGGCCCGCTTCGTAGACCGTCGAGTTCTCCGGCCCGGCAAAGCGGCTGCCGGCGGTCAGGTTGGCGACGCCGATGCCGCGCTGGGTGATCGTGGCGAAGTCCGCGGGCGTCGGCCGGCTGTCGCGCGAGAGATTGATCGAGGCCGCCTTGAAGCCCGTCGCATAGCTGGCGTAGAGGTTGATGCGGTCGTTGAGATCATAGGCGAGCCGCAGCGTGTAGGAAAAGTCGCCGTCGCTCACCTTGCCGGATTCGACGGCGTTGGGCACGTTCAGGAACGGCGGCAGGAACTGCAGCGCACGCAGCGCCAGCAGCTGCTGGGCGGTATTCGACGATCCCGTCTGGATTTGCGCGAAGGCCGCCGGATTGGCCGCGGCGAAGCCCTGCACCTGCGCCGCGCTGGCGATGCCGCCGGGCACCTGCAGCAGTCCGCCGACGGTCTGGGCGATGAACAGGTTGGTCGCCGGCGCCACGAAATTCGCCAGCGGCACGCCCGAGAACACGTCGGTCGAGGACGTGTTGGTGGCGAAGCGCTTCTTGTCGTGGGTGTAGTTGATGCCGGCGGTCAGCGTCAGCCGGTCGACGATCTCGACGTCGAACTGGGCGAACAGCGAGTAGGCCTCGTTCTTGAGCCGGTAGTTTTCGCTGAGGCCCTGGCCGTTGCCGAAGAACCTGCCGCTGTAGAGCGCGGGATTGCCCGACAGCGCGCCGAGCAGCGTCTCCACCGCGGCGACGTTGAAGGCGTTGTTCGACTGGCCGCGGATCAGCAGGTCGGCATAGGGCCGGAACTGCGTGCCGAGGAACAGCTCGTTCGACTGGCCGATCTTCTCGTTGAAATAGTAGGCGCCGAGCAGGGCGGTCACCCGGTCGAGGATCGTGCCGGTGACGCGGAACTCCTGAGTGAAGGTCTTGAAGCCGACATCCTGGAAATTGCGGCTGAGCAGGTCGGCGCTGGTGAAGTCGGAATCCTGGTTGGTCACTGCGTCGGTGCGGCGGTAGGACGTGATCGAGGCCAGCTTGAAGTCGCCGAACTCGTAGTCGACCTGGCCGGAAAGCCCCCAGTTCTCGATCTTGTTGGTCGAATTGAAGTTGTTGTAGACCTTGTCGCCGAACGGTTCGGTCGCCGGGTTGACTCTGCCGCCGACCGCCAGGATCGCCTGGGTCGGCGCTGCCGAGCGCAGGTTGACGACGGCGCAGCAGTTCTCGTCGATCTTGCCGTAGTCGCCGATCAGCCGCAGGCTGAGGTCGTTGCCCGGCTCGAACAGCAGCTGGCCGCGCACGAACCAGCGGTTGCGCTCGTTGGTGCGATCGCCGGTGTTGACGTCGCGGGCATAGCCATCGCGGCGGTTGTAGCCGCCGGCCAGGCTGGCGGCGATGGTTTCGCCGAGCGGGCCGGTGACGACGCCCTTGAGCACCAGCGCGTCGAGATTGCCGTAGGATGCCTCGACATTGCCGCCGAAGGTGAACTGCGGCCGCTTGGTGACGATCGAGATGACGCCGGCCGATGCGTTCTTGCCGAACAGGGTCGACTGCGGGCCGCGCAGCACTTCGATGCGCTCGACGTCGGGCAGGTCGGCGATCATCGAGGCCGAGCGCGAGCGATAGACGTTGTCGATGAACAGGCCGACCGAAGGCTCGATGCCGGCATTGTTGGCGCCGTTGCCGAAGCCGCGGATGTAGAAGTTGGTGTTGGCCGAACTCTGCAGCTGGTTGACCCGCAGCGAGGGCACGACCGAGGCGAGATCCTTGATGTCGCGGATCTGTGCGCGCTCGATGGTCTCGCCGGTCGTCACCGAGACGGCGACCGGCACGTCCTGCAGCGTCTGCTCGCGCTTGGTGGCGGTGACGACGATCTCGTTGCCGTCGGCATAGTCGTCGGCGGGTGGGGTATCCTGGGCGTATGATACGGCCGGAAGCGCCAGGGCCAGCGAAGCGGTGGCGCCGCGCAGGGCGACGCGGACGGGACTCATACGAGTGCTGCGGACAATCATCGTGCGACATGCCTCTCTGGTGCGGGCAGTCGCCACGGGGATGCGCCCTTGGCGCCGGTGCCCGGTTCTTGTTCTGTGCAGCAGATTGTCACGAAGCGGAGGGCAGCGCCAGCACTAATCGCGCTTGCCGACATCGCCGGATTCGAGTAAAGGCGCGCCAATGCTGCGGTGCACAAAACCGCCAACCTCCTCGAGTGAAAGACAAAAGATGTCCGGCCCCGCCCCCCTGCGCAACATCGCCATCATTGCGCACGTCGACCACGGCAAGACCACGCTGGTCGACCAGCTTTTCCGCCAGTCCGGCACGTTCCGCGACAACCAGCGCGTCGAGGAACGGGCGATGGATTCCAACGACCTCGAGAAGGAGCGCGGGATCACCATCCTGGCGAAGTGCACTTCGGTCGAATGGCCCGACCCGATCCACGGGCCGACGCGGATCAACATCGTCGATACGCCCGGCCACGCCGACTTCGGCGGCGAGGTGGAGCGGATCCTGGCGATGGTCGACGGCGTCATCCTGCTTGTCGACAGCTCCGAAGGGGCGATGCCGCAGACCAAGTTCGTCACCGGCAAGGCGCTGGCGCTGGGCCTCAAGCCGATCGTCGTGGTCAACAAGATCGATCGTCCCGACGGCCGCCCGCAGGAAGTGCTGGACGAGGTCTTCGACCTGTTCGTCAATCTCGACGCCAACGACGAGCAGCTCGACTTCCCGGTGCTCTACGCCTCGGGCCGCAACGGCTATGCCAGCGAGGACCAGGAAGCGCGCTCGGGCGACCTGACGCCGCTGTTCCGCAAGATCGTCGATCATGTCGCGCCGCCGGCGCTCGACGACGAGGGCCCGTTCACGTTCCTGGCAACGCTGCTCGACCGCGACAATTTCCTCGGCCGCGTGCTGACCGGGCGGGTGCAGTCGGGCACGCTCAAGGTCAACCAGCCGATCCACGCGCTCGACAGCGACGGCAAGGTGATCGAGACCGGCCGCGCGTCGAAGCTGCTCGCATTCCACGGGCTTGAGCGGGTGCCGGTGGAGGAAGCGCGCGCGGGCGACATCGTCGCCATCGCCGGGCTGACCAACGCCACGGTCGCCAATACCATCGCCGATCCCTCGGTGACCGAGCCGATCGCCGCCCAGCCGATCGACCCGCCGACTCTGGCGATGCGCTTTGCAGTCAACGACAGTCCGTTCGCCGGCCGCGAAGGCGACAAGGTGACCAGCCGCATGATCCGCGACCGCCTGATGCGCGAATCCGAAAGCAACGTCGCGATCCGCGTCACCGAGAGCGCCGACAAGGACAGCTTCGAAGTCGCCGGCCGCGGCGAGCTGCAATTGGGCGTGCTGATCGAGACGATGCGCCGCGAAGGCTTCGAGCTCGGCATCAGCCGCCCGCGCGTGCTGTTCCGCGACGGCCCCGAGGGCCGCGAGGAGCCCTACGAGACGGTCGTCGTCGACGTCGACGACGAGTTCACCGGAACGGTCGTCGAGAAGATGCAGCGCCGCAAGGCCGACCTCACCGAGATGCGCCCCTCGGGCGGCGGCAAGACCCGCATCATCTTCTCGGCCCCGTCGCGCGGCCTCATCGGCTACCATGGCGAGTTCCTGTCGGACACCCGCGGCACCGGCATCATGAACCGGCTGTTCGAGAAGTACGGCCCCTACAAGGGCCCGATCGAAGGGCGGATCAACGGCGTGCTGATCTCCAACTGCACCGGCGAGGCCGTGGCCTATGCGCTCAACGCGCTGGAGGATCGCGGCGTGCTGTTCGTCAGCCCGCAGGACAAGGTCTACGAAGGCATGGTGATCGGCGAGAACGCCAAGCCCGAGGACCTCGAAGTCAATCCGCTGAAGTCGAAGCAGCTGACCAACTTCCGCTCGTCGGGCAAGGACGACGCGATCCGCCTGACCCCGCCGCGGATCATGACGCTCGAGCAGGCGATCGCCTATATCGACGACGACGAGATGGTCGAAGTGACGCCCAAGTCGATCCGCCTGAGGAAGGCGATCCTCTGCCCGCACGAGCGCAAGAAGGCGTCACGGCGGAAAGAGGCGGCCTAGTTCCCGGGGAATCGCGACGGCTCCTCCCCCACCGGGGGAGGGGGACCATGCGCAGCATGCTGAAGGGCACGCGCGGGTTCTCCGAGCGGCCGATTGAAGTGCCCTGACATACGGATTTTCCGAAACCAGGAGGGTGCCCCTCCACCACGCCGGCTGCGCCGTTGCGGTCCCCCTCCCCGGCACGGGGAGGAACCGGGCGCACCTCGCCCTCCGCTGGCGAATGCGGTCTAACGCCGAGGGGATTGCTCAACGCACGGGAGAGCCGGCGCCTGGATGCCTGGCGCGACAGGCTTGGCTTGGCGTGTATCTTGCGAACGGCGGTGAGGACACGCGCGAAAACTCACCTGCTCGGCCCTGTGTGCGGGGCGGTGGCGGATCGGGCTCGCACCGCTGCCGCCGGCCTCCGGGGCATACCCCGGGTTTCATCCCCGCATCCGGGTCTGGTCGCCTGGACAGGCGCCGGCCAAGGGGACGAAAGGCGACACGTTCTCGCCCCCGGTTCCCGTGGATCAGCCGATAGCTGATGACGGGACTTATAACCAGTGTGGTTATAGATGTCAAGACATTTATCCAAAACGGTCGCGGGCGACGCCTTTCGACGCCGCCCGCTTGCGGATGTCGCGCTGTCTTGAGCCTTAGAACTGGTAGCTGACGGTCGCCCGCATGGTGTGCAGTTCGAACGTGCGGTCGCCCATCCGCAGGTTGGTCTGGCCGGACTGCAGGATAAACGGATTGGTCGCCGGGGCTGAGCCCCGCGTTACCGCGACGCTGTACTTGTTGTCGCGGTAGCGGTTGTAGAGATACTCCATGCCCAGGCTGACGTTGTCGGTCAGCATGACCTCGCCGCCGCCGCCGGCCTGCCAGCCCCAGACCATCTTGTTGTCGCGCCGCTCATCAAAGGCATTGACCTGGTTGGTGGTGAAGAACCGGTGGTTGATCCTGGCATAGCTGCCGCCGCCGGTGACGTAGAACAGCGCGCCGCCGCCGGGCGTGAAGCCGGCGCGGGCCCGTGCCGAAACCGCATAGTCCAGCTTGCGGACGATGCCGTAGCTTGCCGGCGTGGTGCTGAAGGCGCTGGTGCCGTCCTTGGACTGGTTCTTGTTGAATTCCACGAGGCCGCCGACGACGAGGTTGCCGCCCATCCGGCTGTCCCAGCCGATGCGGCCGCCGTAGTCGATGCCGTCCTTGTCGCTGGCGCAGCCGCCCGAGAAGAGCTCGCTGCGCGCCTCGCCGTGGCAGAAGCCGGTGCTGAAGGCATTGGCCCCGGCGCCGGTGGTGACGTTGTCGTTGTACTTGCCGTCGCCGTTGGTGTCGAAGCGGATCGTCTCGCCGTTGTCGTTGGTCTGGGCGCCGAAGCCGAAGAACCCGGAAATATAGGGCCCGTCGAAATGGCTGTCCCGGTTCGACCCGTCCTGGGCCAGGGCCGGGCTTGCCGCCACGGCCAGTCCCAGCACCATTGCGGTGGTCGTGCGATTAAAATTCATGGGGAATTTCCTTCATTTATGCATCAGGCGCGATGGGCGTCGCCATCGCGCTGAGTAACCGTCCATCCGGGGTCAGGGTTTCCCGCAGGCGACGAAGCGGCTCCGAATAGCGGCCGACTGGAGCAGAAATGTCACAACCGCCGGCCCGGACGGCCCCAGGCAGCGATGAAGCGTTCAGAGCGGGTTCAGCCCGAAACTGGTTGATGTCCGATGGTGTCCTCCGTTTTCGCCGTACGGCAGGCCCGGAAGGGAGACATGTTCATGTTGGAGAGAATGAAGAAGATGATGCTTGCAGTCGCGCTTGCGGCTACCGGCATGGTCGGCGTTGCGGCTCCCGCCGAGGCTCGCGACCGCTATCATCGCGGCGGCGGCGACGATGCGGCGATAGCCGTCGGCGCCGGTATCATCGGCCTTGCCATCGGCGCGGCGATTGCCAGCGATAACCGCAGGGATCGCTACTATCGGGGCGGCTATTACGACGGCGGATATTACCGCTCCTACCCCAATTACTACTATTACGACAGCTATCCGCGCTATCGTAACCACTATTATCGTGACCATCGGCGGTATTATCGTCGCTCCCATCGCAACGACTGGCGCGGCGGCCGCAGCTGGGGCGGGCGCAACTGGCGGGACGACGACAGCCATTATCGCCGCCACTACCGCTACTGACGCCAAACCGGGGCCGTCATCCCCTGGACGGCCCATGGGCGGGTAGGGCGCAGGCCGGGCCTGCGCCCTATTCAATTGCATCCCGCGCCGCTATGGGCGCGGTTGCATGCAGACCGCCGATCTCCGTGTTGCCCTGTTTTCCGGCAACTACAATTACGTCCGCGACGGCGCCAACCAGGCGCTGAACCGGCTCGTCGGCTACCTGCTCAGCCGGGGTGCGGCCGTGCGGGTCTATTCGCCGACAGTCGAAGTCCCCGCATTTCCGCCGACCGGGGACCTGTTCGGCGTGCCGGCGCTGGCGATACCGGGCCGCAAGGAATACCGCATTCCCATTTCCCTGCCGCGCTCCGCTCGCCGCGACCTCGCGGCTTTCGGGCCCAATGTGGTGCACGTCTCCTCGCCCGACGTCACCGGCCACCGCGCGGTGACCTGGGCGCGGGACCGCAACCTGCCGATCCTGGCTTCGGTGCATACCCGGTTCGAAACCTACTTCCGCTATTACAACCTGGCCTGGATAGAACCTGCCATCGAGGCGCTGATGCGGCGCTTCTACCGCCGCTGCGACGCCCTGGTCGCGCCGTCGGAAAGCATGGCGCAGCTGCTGCGCGACCAGCGCATGAACTACGATATCGGCATCTGGTCGCGCGGCGTCGATCGCACCGTCTTCCATCCCGAGCGCCGCTCGCTCGAGTGGCGCCGCCAACTGGGCCTGGGTGACCAGGACATGGTCGTCGGGTTCCTCGGCCGGCTGGTGATGGAAAAGGGGCTCGACGTCTTCTCCGACACCATCGACGAGCTGCGCCGGCGCGACATCCCTCACAAGGTGCTGGTCGTCGGCGATGGCCCGGCGCGCGGCTGGTTCGAGGCGCGCCTGCCCGATGCCGGGTTCACCGGCCTCCAGGTCGGCGCCGAGCTGGGCCGCGCGGTCGCCTCGATGGACGTGCTGTTCAATCCTTCGGTCACCGAGACATTCGGCAACGTGACGCTGGAAGCCATGGCTTGCGGTCTGCCGGTGGTGGCCGCCGCCGCGACCGGCAGCGAGAGCCTGGTCGACGACCACGCCTCGGGCCGCCTGGTCCGGCCGGGTGCCGTCCACCAGTTCGCCGAGGCGCTGAAAGCCTATGTCGAGGATCCCGCCTTGCGCGCGCGCCACGGCGCAGCGGGCGAAGTGCGGGCGAGGGAGTTCTCGTGGGATCGGATCAACCAGGCGGTGGCCGACACCTACCTGCGGCTGATCCGGCAGCGGCGCGGGCCGGGGGGCTGACGGCGCTCACGGGCTCGGCTCGTGCAACCAGCGTTCCGCGTGGGCGAGCGCCGCCTCAACGACTCCTCGCCGCACAATCCGCGCGTGCAAAATCCGGCCGAGCCACTATCTCCTCGGACATGGCCGACCTCTTCGCCGACGACATCCCGCCGCAGCCCGATCGCGATGCGCCGCGTGCCGATGCGCCGCTTGCCGACCGCTTGCGGCCGCGTTCGCTGGACGAGATCGTCGGGCAGGAGCACCTCACCGGTGCCGAAGGGGCGATCGGGCGGATGGTCGCGGCCGGGCGGCTCTCGTCGATGATCCTGTGGGGACCGCCGGGCACCGGCAAGACCAGCATCGCCCGGCTGCTGGCCGATGCGGTGGGCATGCGCTTCGTCGCAGTCAGCGCGGTGTTTTCCGGCGTCGCCGATCTCAAGAAGGCCTTTGCCGAGGCCGAAGTCGCCGCCAGGGCAGGGCAGCGGACACTGCTCTTCGTCGACGAGATCCACCGCTTCAATCGCGCCCAGCAGGACGGCTTCCTGCCCTATGTCGAGAAGGGGACGGTGACGCTCGTCGGCGCGACGACGGAAAACCCCAGCTTCGAGCTCAACGCGGCGCTGCTCAGCCGGGCCCAGGTGCTCGTCCTCGATCGCCTCGACGGCGAGGCGCTGGAGCGGTTGCTGGAGCGGGCCGAGGCTCTCGAAGGGCCGCTGCCGCTCACGCCCGCGGCCCGCGACGCCTTGCTGGCCTCGGCCGACGGCGACGGGCGCTTCCTCCTCAACCAGGCGGAAACGCTCTATGCCGCCGGCCTGCCGGAGCCGCTGGACCCGGCGGCGCTGGGCAAGTTCCTCCAGCGCCGGGTCGCCGTCTACGACAAGGATCGCGAGGGGCACTACAATCTCATTTCGGCGCTGCACAAGGCGCTCCGCGGGTCGGATGCGCAGGCTTCGCTCTACTATCTCGCGCGGATGCTCACCGCCGGCGAGGAACCGCTCTACGTCCTGCGCCGGCTGACGCGCTTCGCTTCGGAAGACATCGGCCTCGCCGATCCCCAGGCGCTGAGCCAGTGCCTCGCAGCGAAGGACGCCTACGATTTCCTCGGCAGTCCCGAGGGGGAACTCGCCATCGTCCAGGCCTGCCTCTACTGCGCGACGGCGCCGAAATCCAATGCCGCCTACGTCGCGCAGAAGGCCGCCTGGAAGAGCGCGCGGGAGACCGGCTCGCTCATGCCGCCGCAGCATATCCTCAACGCACCGACCCAGCTGATGAAGGACATTGGCTACGGCGCGAACTATGCATACGATCACGACGCCGACGAGGAGTTCTCGGGCGCCGACTACTGGCCGGAGGGTATGGTCCCGCAGACCTACTACCGGCCGGTGGAGCGCGGCTTCGAACGGCAGGTGATCGAACGCATCGCCTATTGGGAAAAGCTGAAGGCAAAGCGGCGCGAAGGGTGACGGGATGCGCGGATCGTTGGCGGCACTGGTTCTGACTCTGGGTCTCGCGGCAGCCGAGCCTGCCGTGGCGGCTCCTCCCGCTGCTCCGGAACTGGCGCGCTGCCCCCGGCTCGAGCCGCTGGAGGAGCCGCTGAACGATCGCACCCGGCCGCTGCCCGTGCCAGCGTCCTTCGCCATGCTCGTCAGTTCCGGGCGGGAGCAGTTTGCCGTGGCGACGATCTACGGCGGCACCGTCTGCGTCGATACGCGGCCGATGCTCAAGGCCAGCGCCTTCACCCTCAGCGACGACCGGCGCTTCCTCGAATTCGACTGGACCGGCTACGAGGCCGACGGGCACATCGTCGTCGACCGCACCGGCAAGGGGCAGGTGATCGACACGGGCGTCTCGCCGGTCTCGTCGCCGTCGCACCGCCGCTTCGCCGCGGTCCAGCAAAGCGAGGCCGCTTTCGGCTCGCTCGAAGGCTTCGGCGTCTGGCAAGTGGGCGTGGTGGGCCTGCGCGAGCTCGCGCTGCTGCAGGACATACCCTCGCTGATGGACTGGCGCATCGACGGCTGGTCGGGCGACGACTGCGTCAACCTGTCGGGCATTCCCTACGACCGCATTCCAGGCCCCAAGGCCAGGCTGTCGAAGCTCAAGCGCGACCGTTACATCGCCCGGCCTAGCGGCAATCGCTGGGCCGTAACCCCTTCGAGCGACGGTTGCCCGCCGGTGAAGAAGGGCAAGTGATGCGGCCTCGCGCGGGCTCGTGACGCCGCGCTTCCGCCATTTCGCCGCGATCGACTGGTCGGGTGCCTCGGGCGAGCGCCAGGCCGGCATCGCCGTCGCCCTGTGCGGCGAAGGCGCCGAGGCGCCTCATCTCGTGCGGCCGGGGCACCGCTGGTCGCGCGCCGAGGTCCTGGCCTGGCTCGTCGACGAGATGCCGGCGGATACGCTCGCCGGCTTCGATCTCAGCCTGTCGCTGGCCTTCCTCGACCGCGGGGCCTTCTTCCCCGGGTGGAGCGCCAGCCCCCGCGATGCGCGGGGCCTGTGGGCCCTGGTCGAGCAGCTGGCGAGCGAGGACCCCCATCTCGCCGTTGCCAGCTTCGTCGATCACCCCGAGATCGCCCGCCACTTCCGCCGGCACGGCGGGCGCGAGGGCGACCTGTTCGGCGGCGGGCGCGGCCGCTTCCGGGCGACCGAGCTGGCGCAGCAGGCGATGGGCTGCAAGCCCTACAGCAATTTCAACCTGGTCGGGGCCGCCCAGGTCGGGAAGTCGGGCCTGACCGGCATGCGCCTGCTCCACCGCCTGGGCGGGCGCCTGCCCGTCTGGCCGGTCGATCCCTTGCCGGCGCGGGGCTCGGTGGTGGTCGAGATCTATACGACGATCGCCGCGATCGCCGCCGGACGAAGCGCCGGCCGCTCGAAGATCCGCACGATCGAGGAACTCAACCACGCTCTTGCGAGGCTGGGCTCCGGCGCAATCGCCGGCGCCGGTGCGATCGACGATCACCGCAGCGACGCCCTCCTCACCGCCGCCTGGCTCCGCCAGGCCGCCTATCGGCCGCAACTCTGGCAACCTCCCGGCCTGACCGACCTCGTCGCGCGCACTGAAGGCTGGACCTTCGGCGCGGCCTGATAGTATGGCCAGACCCGTGCCGGCTTAGCTCAGTTGGTAGAGCACCTGATTTGTAATCAGGGGGCCACGGGTTCGAATCCTGTAGCCGGCACCTTGAACGCCTGAAATGTGTGCTCTATCCCCAAAAGCGGGTGTGGCGTCGGTGCTGCCGGCGCGGAGGGGCGGGGTTTTCAGAACTCGGTCCAGTCGTCGGCCAGGGCGACATTGCCGGTGATCGCGGCGGCGCCGCCGGCGGCGCGGATCTTGCTTGCCGTACGGTGCTGGTGCGCCGCGATCGCGGTCACCTTTGCTTGGTCGTCCCGGGCGGCAAGGGTGAACCGGGTCACCAGCGACGCGAGTTCCTCGGCCTCGACGGCCAGGCTGCGCGAAGCTGCGTTCGACTGCTCGACCATGGCGGCATTGTGCTGGGTCATCTGGTCCATCTCGCGCACGGCGCCGTTGACCTGCTGCAGGTTCACCGCCTGGGTCTGCGAGAGTTCGGCGATGCCGCCCGCCAGCTTGTCGATATCGTCGATCTTGGTGGCGATGGCATCGAAGACTTGACCCGACTTGCCGACAAGCGTGACGCCGAGCTCGACCTGCTCGGCGCTGCTGTTGATCAGCTGCTTGATGTCCTTGGCGGCCTCGGCCGATCGCTGGGCGAGCACGCGCACCTCGTTGGCGACGACGGCGAAGCCCTTGCCGGCATCACCGGCACGCGCCGCCTCGACGCCGGCATTGAGCGCCAGCAGGTTGGTCTGGAAAGCGATGCCGTCGATGACGTCTATGATCTTGCTGATCTCGCTGGCCGAGCGCTGGATGCGGTCCATGGCGACGACCGCCTCGGCCACGACCTCGCCGCCGGCGCGGGTATCGGTGTTGGTTTCGCCCACCACGGTGGTCATGTGGAGCGCGCCGTCGGCAGCCTCGCGGACGCCGAGTGTGAGCTTCTCCATGGCCGCCGCGGTCTCTTCGAGCGAGGCCGCCTGCCGCTCGGTGCGGAGAGCGAGGTCGTCCGACGCCTGGCGGATCTCCGCCGCGCCGGTGTTGATCGTCGCGGCACCGTCGGCGACCGACTTGAGGGCCTCGGCAATGCCTAGCCGCATCCGTTCGAAGTCTTCCTCGATACGTCCGTAGGCTGCGGGAAGTCCCGTCAGGCGGACCGCGAAATTGCCGGTGGCGACTTCGGCCAGGGCCACGCCGAGGCGATCGACCACAGCCTGCCGCGATTCTTCCTCGGCCTTGAAATAGGCCGACAGGGCAATGTCCATGTCGAGCAGGGCGAGTTTCACCAGCGTCGCGATGACGGCGCCGTTGGCCTTGCCGCCCAGCAGGCCGGCGAGCGAACCGCTGCCGCCGGCGCTCAGCGCCTTGATGATCTCCTCGAGCACCATCGCATAGCCACCGATGTACCAGGTGGGCTCGAGGCCGATCTGGGCGTGAACCTGGCCGATCTTCTCCGCCTTGGCGACGTAGTTCGCATCGACGCGTCCCGAGAACAGGCCGGTCCAATGGGCGATCTGCTTGCTCTTGGCGTGTTCGATCGCCTGCTGCGACGAGAAGAAGCGCGCCGTGTTCGGAGTGCGCTGCACTTTGCCGTAGAGCTTGTCCAGCGCGGCGGGCGCAGCGCTTTCCAGCGATCGTGATATCCGGCCGAAGAGCGCATAGTCGCTTTCGGCGATGTTGAAGAATTCAATACGATCCTGGACCGATGAAGCCGTTTTCCTGTCCTGCATTGCACAGTCTCCTGAATACTCTGGAGACTAGATAGGAGAATTGGATTTAGACTTTCGGTAGGCTGGATATGTAACTTCGCATATTGGCGAAAATTCGACAACAATGCTGGAAATCTGCGATAATATTGAGAGATTATCGCCCTTGATACATCATGCATTTTTTCAATACGCGAACGCCGTCCGATACCACCGGACCGGCATCGTTTGCGACGACGCTCGCGCAGTACCGGTTAGCGGCGACTGCAGGCGGCGAGCGCTGCGGCGGCCAATTCCTCGATCGGCAGCTCCGATTCCACGGCATCGGCGGCGATGGCGGCAGCCGGAGCCTCGGCGACGACCGCGCTGTTGCGCGCCTGGGCGAAAGTCCGGCAATCGGCTTCGCGCATCAGCTTCAATCCTTTCGCACCGTCCTCGCCGAGGCCCGAAAGCACGATGCCCACGGCCGGCGTACCGGTTCGCGCGAAAGTGCCGTAAAGCAGATTCGCCGAGGGCCGGGCACCGTCGATCGGTTCGCGCTCGACCAGCCGCAGGCACGGCGGCTGACCGGCCTCGAAGACCACGTGCCGGGTGGGATCGGCAGCGATATGGATGGTGCCCTGGGTAAGCCGTGCGCCGTCCCTGGCGGCGCGCACCGCGCAGCGCAGCTCGCCGTCGAGCCGCTTGACGAAAGTCTCGGCCAGCTCGGGCTCGGCCTGCAGCACGATCACGGTCGGCGGGCAGTTGGCGGGAAATCCGGCGAGCAGGACCGAAAGAGCCTCGATGCCACCCATCGACGCACTCATCGCCAGGATGTGCCCATTCCATTCGAAGGGGACCTCGGCGTGGCTCGCGGCGGCATGGCGCCGGCGCTCGCGGACGTTGCAGTTCGCCGCGGCGAGCACGATCTTGCCGAGCTTGGCGACGCTCTTGCCGAATTGCTCGGGCGTGACTTTCAGCGGCTTGGGAAAGCATTCGACGGCGCCGAGATCGTAGGCCTTGAGCGAGGTCTCCGTGCCGCTTTGGGTAAGGCTCGACAGCATGACCACCGGCATCGGCCGGGTGCTCATGATCTCCTCCAGCAGCTCGATGCCGCTCATCCCCGGCATCTCGACGTCGAGCGTCAGGACATTGGGCCGCAGCTGCTCGACCTGCTGCAGCGCTTCGGCGGCATTGGCTGCGGTGCCGACGACGCTGACTCCCTTGGTCTGGTCGAGAATGTCCGAAAACAGCGCCCGCATCGCTGCGGAATCGTCGACTACGAGTACCCTGGCTTCATGCATGATCACGTGCCTTTACCATTCGCGGGCCTGCCGGCGCCGGTGCTTGAACCACCGATCGGCTAGCGGAAAAACCTTAGCAACCGGGGAAGCGCGGATAGGGCGGATTGCTTATTTCGGCATAAGCAAGGTCTTTTCGGAAGGAGCCTAATCCAGCTCGCGCGGTGGTCGGGAGGCCGGATGCCGCGAAACGCGGCGGCTTGCCTGGCCGCCACGCTGGAGGTGACATGTTGAATTGGTATGCAAGAGTGGCGCCGATCAGGACCAAGTTCCAGGTGCTGCTGATCGTTCAGGCAGTCCTGTGCGGAGCTTGCGTCGCAACCACCTGGCTCGCCGGCGGCAGCGCGGCACTGATGGTCCCGGCTGTCGCGGCGCTGGCCGCCACGCTCGCCGCGACGGCTTTTGCAGCGCGCCTGATCGCCGGCCCTTACCTCGGCTCGGTCATGCGTCTGGAAGCCCTGGCCGCAGGCGACACGGCGAGCCCGGTGGCATATGCCGGCTACGGCGACTGCGCCGGCCGCCTGGCGAGGGCCACGGCGGCCTGCCGTGACAATGCCATCGCGCTGCAGGATGCAAGGTCCGCCGAGGAAAGGCAGATCGTCGACGCGCTCGGCACGGCGCTCAGAAAGCTCGCCGCCAATCGGCTCGACTGCGCAATCGCCCCGCCTTTCCCGGGCGCCTGTGACGAGCTGCGCGCCGATTTCAACGCCGCGGTGCAGGCGCTCGCCGCGACGATCCGGGCGGTACGGCAGGGTTCGGCGGGCGTGAGGGGCGGCGCTTCCGAGATCCGCTCGGCCCTGGACGACCTCGCCACGCGCAACAAGCGCCAGGCGGCAAGCCTCGAGGAAACCGTCGCGGCGATGAACGAAGTCACGGCCAATGTCCGCCAGGCGGCGGACAAGGCGACGGGTGCCCGGCGCACGGTCGCCGCGGCGCATGGCGAGGCGACCGACGGCGGCGCCGTCGTCGTCAGGGCGATCGATGCCATGGCCGCGATCGAGCGGTCGGCACGCGAAATCGGCCAGATCATCAACGTGATCGACGGCATCGCCTTCCAGACCAACCTGCTGGCGCTCAACGCCGGCGTCGAGGCGGCGCGCGCCGGCGACGCGGGCAAGGGCTTCGCCGTCGTCGCCACCGAGGTGCGCGCGCTGGCGCAGCGGTCGGCCGACGCCGCCAGGGACATCAAGCAGCTGATCACCGCCAGCACCCGCCAGGTCGGCGACGGCGTGACGCTGGTGGGCGAGACCGGCGAGGTGCTGAAGAAGATCGTCGCCAGCGTCGGCGAGATCAGCGACCTGATGAACGGCATTGCCGAGAACACGACGGCGCAGTCGGCCAGCCTGCAGCACATCAACGCATCGGTCGGCGAGATGGACCGCATGACCCAGCAGAACGCGGCGATGGTCGAGCAGTCGACCGCGGCATCGCGAAGCCTTGCCGACGCGGCCGAGGACCTGATTTCGCTGGTCTCCGCGTTCGAGACCGGCGAGCCCAGCGACGATCGCCGCGCGCGCGCACCGGCCGCGCGGCCACTCGCCGTGCGCCAGCCGGTGCGAGGCAACCTGGCGCTCAAGCCGGTCCCGATCGACCGGGACGACTGGAGCGAATTCTGATCGCTGCGGCGAAGCGAGGTTTTCCGATCATGGCATCCATCACTCTTCCCGAACGCTGCGACCGCGGCACCGTCCAGGCCCTGCTGCCCGAACTGGTGGCCCTGGCCGGCACCGGCCCAATCGTCATCGACGCCGGCAAGGTCACGCACGTCGGCCAGGCCCTGCTGCAACTGCTGGTCAGCGCCCGGCACAGCGCCGGCGGCGCGACGATCGAAGCATCGCCGGCACTGGCCGAGGCGGCGCGCCTGACCGGACTTGCGGCCGTGCTGTTCGACGAGGTGCGCCCATGACTGCCGAGGAAATCCAGCAGATATTCTTCGCCGAATGCGAGGAATCGCTCGCGGCTGCCGAGACCGGCCTGGCGGCATGCATGGCCGGGACGCAGGATGCCGACACGGTCAATGCCGTGTTTCGCGCGGTCCATTCGATCAAGGGCGGCGCCGGCGCATTCGGCTTCACGGCGCTGCAGGCCTATGCCCATGGGTTCGAAGCCGTGCTGTCCGACCTGCGCGACGGCTCGCTCGCCCTGAGCGACGCGCTTGTCGACCTGCTGCTCCGCGCGCTCGACCTGCTCGGCGATCACGTCGCCGCGGCGCGCGCCGGCTCCGGCCAGCCGGACGACGCGGCGCTGCTGGCCGAGCTGACCGCCGTCCAGGCCGGCGAAAGCGCCGGGATCACCGCGATCGCCGCTGCGCCCGAAGTTGCCGAGGCCGGCTCCTCGCTCGACGCCATGCTCGACGATCTGTTCGGCACTCTCGGCGATTCCGCAGCCGGCGAGCCCGCTTGCGAGACCGAACGCTGGCTGGTCCACGTCCGGCCCCATGCCGGCGCCATGGCCAACGGCAGCGAGCCGATGCTGATGCTGCGCGAACTGGCGGGCCTCGGCGGCGCCTGCGTGGCCTGCGATGTCTCGCAAGTCCCGCCGCTCGACAGCCTCGATCCGGCGCAGGGCCATCTCGGCTGGACTTTCGCCATGCCCGGCGCTGTCGATCGCGCCGCGGTCGAGGACGTCTTCGCTTTCGTCGGCGAAGACTGCAGCCTCGCATTCGGGGAAGGGGCGGAAATGCCGCCCTGCCGGATCGCGGCCGCCGTGCCGGCGGCGCCCGACCCCGTCGCCTCGCCGCCGCTATCGCCGTCGAGCCAGGGCAACGGCGAGGCACAGCCTGCGGCTTCGACCGGGGCCGCGGCCGGGCAGTCCATCCGCATCGACCTCGCCAAGCTCGACCGGCTTATCGACACCGTCGGCGAGCTGGTCATCGCCCAGGCCATGGTGACCCAGCGCCTGATGGAGGCCGGCGGTGCGGCCGACGAGGAACTGGGCCAGCTCGAGGCGCTGACGCGCGACATCCAGGAAAGCGCGATGTCGATCCGCGCCCAGCCGATCGGCAACGTCTTCAACCGGGTGCCGCGCATCCTGCGCGAACTGGCGGCATCGACGGGCAAGCATGTCCGCATCGAGATGTCCGGCGAAGCGACCGAGGTCGACAAGACGGTGATCGAGCGGCTGGGCGAGCCCCTGACCCATCTCATCCGCAATGCCGTCGACCACGGAATCGAGAGCGCAGAGGAGCGGCTCGCGGCGGGCAAGGAGGCCGAGGGCACTCTGACGCTGTCGGCCGAGCAGCGCTCGGGCCGCATCCTCGTCCGCATCGCCGACGACGGCAAGGGCATCGACCGTGCCCGCGTCCTCGCCAAGGCGGTGGCGGCCGGGCTGGTCCCCGCCGATGCGTCGCTTGCGCCCGAAGAGATCGACAACCTGATCTTCGCGCCCGGATTCTCGACCGCGGCCAGCGTCACCAGCGTTTCCGGGCGCGGTGTCGGGATGGACGTGGTGCGCCAGAACGTGAAGGAGCTGGGCGGCCGCATCGCCATCGAATCGGAAGCGGGCAAGGGCACGACCTTCACGCTCACCCTGCCGCTGACTCTGGCGATTTCCGACGGCATGATCGTTGCCGTCGAGGGCGAGAAGCTGGTCGTGCCGCTGGCCCACGTCGTCGAGTGCCTCAAGCCCGAGGGCGGCGAGATCCAGGGCTGCGGCAGGGACAGGATGATCAACATGCGCGGCCGCTTCATCCCGATCGTCTCGGTGCGCGAAGCGATGGGCAAGGTGCGGCACGGCGACGGCGCCGGAGAGGAAGCGGGCGGCGGGGTGGTGATCGTCGTCGATACCGAGGCGGCCGGGAAGGCGGCGCTGCTGGTCGACGAGATCAGCGACCAGCGGCAGTTCGTCATCAAGAGCCTCGACACCCATTTCCACTCGGTCCCCGGCGTCGCCGGCGCGACGATCCTGGGAGACGGCAAGGTCGCCCTGATCCTCGATGTCGACGGTCTGGTGGCGGGAATCGCTGCCGGCCCGGAAAGGCAGGCGGCATGACGCTCGCCGCCGCTTTCGCCGAGCGGATACCGGGAGTCAGTCCCGGCGTCTTCGGCGACGCCGATTTCCGGGCGATCGCCGAGATCGCCCATGCCAGCGCCGGCATCGTGCTGCCGGCGGAAAAGGCGATGCTGGTCTATTCCCGCCTGTCGCCGCTGGTCCGCGAGGCGAATTGCGGGACCTTCACCAACTACGTGGCGCGGATTCGCCGCGACGAGGCCGAGCAGGCCCGCGCGGTCGCGGCGCTGACCACCAACCACACCTTCTTCTATCGCGAATCTCATCATTTCGAGCACTTCGCCGCAGAGGTCCGGCCCGGGCTGGTCCGTCGGCTGCGGGCGGGTGGATCTGCCCGGCTGTGGTCGGCGGGCTGCTCGAGCGGCGAGGAGGTGTGGTCGCTGGTGCTCACCCTGCTGGGCAGCGACCGCGGCGAGGGCAGTCGCCTCGCCGCCGCCGACCTGCGCGTGCTGGCCAGCGACATTGCCCCCCATGCCCTGGCCAAGGCGGCGGCGGCCATCTATCCGGCGGCGGACCTGGGGCCGGTGCCGGCGGTGCTGGGCGCGGCCTGGACGAAGGTGGCGGGCGAAACGGCCGAGATCGCCGAGGCCGCCCGGTCGGTGGTGCGCTTCCGCAGCCTGAACCTGCACGGCCCCTGGCCGATGCGTCGCAAGTTCGACGTCATCTTCTGCCGCAATGTCATGATCTACTTCGACTCTCCGACGAAGGAGCGGCTGCTCCTGCGCTTCGCCGAGGCGCTGCCGCAGGGCGGCTATCTCTACCTCGGCCACAGCGAGCGGGTCACGGGCGCCGCGGCGCGCTGCCTGCACCAGGTCGGTCCTACCATCTACCGCAAGGACGAGCCATGACGATCCGCGTGCTGATTATCGACGATTCCGCCACGATGCGCGCCATCCTGATGTCGCGGCTCGCCGAGGAGCCGGACATCTCGGTCATCGCCACGGCTTCCGACGCCGCGGAGGGGCGCGAGCTGATCAAGCTGTTCGATCCCGACGTGGTGACGCTCGACATCGAAATGCCGGGCATGAGTGGCCTCGATTTCCTCGAGAAGATCATGACGCTGCGGCCGACGCCGGTGATCGTCGTCTCGGGCGCAGCGCAGCAGGGTAGCGAGGCGACTGCCCGCGCGCTGGCGCTGGGCGCGGTGGATTGCTACGCCAAGGGCGACGGCGCTTCCGGGATGCTGCTCGACGACTGCGGCCGGCTGGCCGGCATGATCCGCCGGGCGGCGCGGAGCGAGGCCGCCGCCCCGCGAAGCGATACCGCGCTGATCGCCGTCGGCGCTTCCACCGGCGGCGTCGACGCGCTGCAGCGCTTGCTTTCCGGCTTTCCCGCCGATTGTCCGCCGACGCTGGTCGTCCAGCACGTCGATGGCCGCTTCGCCCCGGCGATCGCGCGGACGCTCGATGCCGCATCGCCGGCGACGGTGCAGGTCGCGGAGCCGGACCTGCCGCTGCAGCCGGGCAACGTCTACCTTGCGCCGGGCGACGGCCGCCACTTGCTGGTCGGGGGCAGGGAGCGCTACTTCGCCCGGCTGCGCCGCGGCGAGGCGGTGTCCGGCCATGTCCCCAGCGTCGACGTGCTGTTCCGCGCCGTCGCCCAGACCGTCGGAGCCTGCGCCGTCGGCATCCTGTTGACCGGCATGGGCAGCGACGGCGCCCGCGGCATGCTGGCGATGGCCCAGGCCGGGGCGCTCACCATCGCGCAGGACGAGGCCAGCTGCACCGTCTTCGGCATGCCGCGGGCGGCGATCGAGCTGGGCGCGGCCGAGCTCGTCGCGCCGGTCGAGGCGATCGCCCGCCACGCGCTGCGACAGGCGGCATAGGGCCATGCTCCAGCGCACCTCCGAAGCCGCCGCCGCCGAACTGCGCGTCCCGGTGCTGCAAGGCGAAGCGCGCGTCAGCGCCGAACCGAGCGTGATCTTCGGCACGGTCCTCGGCAGCTGCGTCGCCTCGTGCCTGTTCGACCACGAGGCAGGCGTCGGCGGGATGAACCACTTTCTCCTGGCCGAGCCGCCGACGAGCCACCGGCCCGGCCAGATCGACGTCCACTATGGCGTCTACCTGATGGAACTGCTGATCAACGGCATGCTCGCCACCGGCGCGATCAAGAGCCGCATCCGCGCGCACCTGTACGGCGGCGCCAACCTTCGACCCGGCATGGGCGCGATCGGCACGTCCAACGCCGACTTCGCCAGGGCTTTCCTGGAGCGGGAGGGGATCCCGCTGCTGCGCTCCGATCTCGGCGGTGCGCTGGCGCGTCGCGTCGATTTCCGGCCCGCCTCGGGCCAGGTGCGCTGCCGTACCGTCGCAGACGCGCAGGCGCCGCAGGAGCGGCCGGAGACCAGGCCGAAGCGGGCCGGTGGCGATGTCGAACTATTCTGAGGGAAACGACAGGATGAGCAGCACAATGACACGAATTCTCACGGTCGACGACAGCGCCAGCATGCGCGCCCTGCTCCTGCACGCGCTGTCCGGCAACGGCTTCGAAGTCGCCCAGGCCGAAGACGGGCTGGCGGCGCTGGAATGGCTGGCCGGCAACGATGCCGACGTCGTCATCACCGACATCAACATGCCGCGGCTCGACGGCTTCGGCCTGATCGAGCGGCTGCGCGCCGGCAGTCGCCACTGCGACCGGCCGATCCTGGTGCTCACCACCGAAAGCTCCGACGAGAAGAAGGCGCGGGCGCGGGCGGCGGGGGCCACCGGGTGGATCGTCAAGCCGTTCGATACCGAAAAGCTGGTCGCCGCGGTTCGCCGCGTCGCTCACTGACCGCAAGCGAGGACAGGACATCATGCAACGCGAACTGATCACTTTCGAAGTCGCCGGCCAGATCTTCGGCATCGACATCATGGCCATCCGCGAAATCCGCGCCTGGACGCCGGCGGCCTCACTGCCCCGGGTGCCGGACTATGTCGCCGGCGTCGTCAACCTGCGCGGGACGATCCTGCCGGTCGTCGACCTCGCGGCGCGGCTGGGCTGGGCGGCGACGCAGGCGAGCCCGCGCCATGCGATCATCGTCACCCAGGTCGCCGGCCAGGCGCGCGGGCTGATCGTGGATTCGGTGAGCGACATCGTCACCATCGCGGCCGAGGACCTGCAGCCGCCGCCGACGCTCGGCCAGGACGGGGTGATCCCCTTCCTCGAGGGCCTTGCCGCGGTCGAGGACCGCATGGTGATGGTGCTCGACCTCGCGGCGATCAACGCCGACGAGGCGAAGGCGCTGGCGGCATGACCGCCACGCCCGCCGTAGTGCCCGGCGAGCCGAAAGCCCATCTTCTCGCCGTGGCCGACGTGCTGCTGGAACTTGCCGAGGATATCGAGATGATGGGCGAGGCGCTGTGCCGCGACGGCGAGGTCGTCGGCCGCCACTTGCCCAAGCTCCAGGCCATCGACCTGATCGCCCAGAAGCAGCGCTCGCTTGCCGCGCTGCTGCGTGCCGACTGCCCGGTGAGTGCGCTCGCCGAGATCGGCATGGAAGAACTCAAGGTCCGGCTCACCGGGCTGATGGAGTGCGATCCGCTCTAGATACGTTCCCGCTTGCCCACGGGCCGCTGTTGCGGTTGAGTGCGGCGGTCCGGCGCCTTGCGGTCAAGGTCGCCGGTCGGGAGAGAATCGATGATCACCAACCTGTCCGGCGGACTTCCCGCCGAACGCGAATGCTTTTTCGCCGAGAAGCCCGATCGCGAAGTCCGCGATGCCGTGAACGTCTGGGTCGAGGACGTGAACGGCACCTTCGCGATGCGCGTCGGCATCGAACATGTCGCCGAGGAATGGGGCACGCCCGAACTGTGGCTCGACATCGCCTTTCCCGACGGGCGCGTTATCAGCGGCCGCGAATACGGCGCTTCGGGTCCGGGCGGCGATCCGCGCAGCAAGCGCTGCGGGCCGCTCGAGTATCGTTGCATCGAGCCGTTCCGGCACTGGCAAGCCACGTTCGATCCACACCCGGTGCGCGAGCTGACGACGCAGCAGCTGCGCATGCAGGACATCCCCCCGGCGCCGCCGATGCGGGAAGTCGCATTCGAATTCGAATTCTTCCCCGCCGTCCCCCCGCTGATCTCCGGAACGCTGACCGCCGCCTCGCGCGCGATGATGTCCGGTGAGCAGGGTTCATTCATCAGCCCGCGCTACGAGCAGCTCTGCCGTGCCCGGGGCTGGCTTTCGATCGACGGCAAGCGGCAGGAATTCGAAGCGAACCTGCTGCGGATCAAGCGCCAGGGGGTTCGCAAGTTCGAAGGGTTCTGGGGTCATTGCTGGATGTCGGCAATCTTCCCCAGCGGCAAGGGCTTCGGCGTCAACACATTCCCGCCGCGCGGCGACGGCGAGGCGACCTTCAACGAAGGCTTCATCTTCGACGGCAGCGGTGCGCTGATACCGGCGCGTGCGGTCGAGATTCCGTGGATGAAGGATCTGCAGGTCGGCGACGAGCCGCTCAGGCTGGTGCTCGAAACCGACGACGGCCGGCGAGAAACCATCGAGGGACGGACTTACGTCAACTGCCGCTCGGTCCATAATGCTACGAGCTTCGAACCGCCGGCGAACTGGCCGATCGTCCAGCAGTCGCACGCGACTTACCGGTGGGATGGCGAGACGACCACCGGCATGATCGAACGCTCGACCGTACCGTCGCAGATGGACCTCGGCGGCGCTCCGCCGTGAGTTCCTGAGCAACACCCGCTCGGGAACTCGGCGCGGCAGAGCTCGTCGTCCCGGGCGCGACCCGGGACCCCTGGCCACGGCGGTGGAACGTCCGCCCCAGACCGCCGCGGTCCCGGGACACGCCCGGGACGACGAGGTGCGATTTAGCTTGACATTACGAACCATATGGGTTATCAACTCTTGATTCGATCACAGCTGCAGAGAGCGCAGCCGGATTGCGGAGGCCATTCGTGATGAGCGCCATATTCTCCCCTTGCGGCAACTACCGCTATCGCCTCGAACGCTCCGGGCCCGGCCGGGGTGCGACCGCGATCGTCATGGTCAATCCCTCGACTGCCGATGCCGAGACCGACGACGCCACGATCCGCAAGTTGCGCGGCTTCGGTGAGCGCCACGGCTGGGGCAGGCTGATCGTCGGCAACCTGTTCGCCTGGCGCGCCACGGACGTGCGCGAGCTGGGGCGGGTGGGCGATCCGGTGGGGCCGGACAACGACCGTCACCTGGCCGAGATATTCGCCGATACCGACCGCGCCGTGCTCGCCTGGGGGCCGCTCGCCAAGCAGCCGAGGTTCCATCGCGGGCGCTGGCGCGAAGTGCTCGAGATGTGCCGGGCGAAGCATCGGAAGCCCCTGGCGATCGGCGAGCCGGCCCGCTGTGGCCAGCCGAAGCACCCGCTGATGCTGGGCTACGGCAGCCCGGTCGCGCCCTGGTTCCCTTGTCGTGGCCCGGCCTCCGCCGACCCTGCGCAGAGCGCGGCGGCAATCGCAGGCCGCGCGCGCAGTGGCTATTCGGCAGCTTCGGTATAGTCGCGGTTCTTGTTGAAGCTGTCGAGATCGGGCTCGAGCTGCATGCCGAAGCTCTTGGTCAGCATCGCCATGGTCACGTAGCAGCCGGCCAGGAAGACGAATTCCATCTGCTGCTGCTCGGAATAGCGTTCGCCGAGCTTTGCCCAGGTCGCGTCGCCGATGCATTGGTCGCGGTAGAGCTCTTCGACCGCCGTCATCACCGTGCGGTCCCAGTCGTCGAGCAGGTCGCCGCCGCCGGCAAGTATCTGCGCGATCTCCGCGTCGTTCATGCCGACCTTGCGCGAGATCTCGACATGGTGGGTCTTCTCGTAGGTGTCGTCGCCCAGCTGCAGCATGTGGAGGCAGACGATCTGCCGGTCGCGCTGCGGCAGGATCGTGTCCGCGACCACGGCCTTCAGATAGGGCAGGAACACGTCGTACATGCGCGGGTGGCGCAGCAGGACCTGCGAGAAGACGAGGTCCTTCCACGGTCCGATCCTGGCCTTGTCCTCGGCGGTCATCCTGTCCGGGGTTACCGGTTCGATCCTGACATTCGTGCCCATGTCGTCCTCCGATGCGATGCTAATCCAGGGTCTCGATAACGTTTCGGAAATCGAGGTCGACCATCGCCGCGCTCACGCGTGAGACCACGGCGCAGTTCAGTGGCTCGCTCTGGCGCTCGACCTCGTTGGTCATGAAGATGAAGTGGCCGTAGAGCAGCAGGATCGTGTACTGTCGCAGGGCCTCGTCGAAGGAGGGCACGGCAACCCCGTTGCGCGCCAGCTCGTCGAGGTAGACCTGGATCAGCGAGCCTTCCCAGCGGCGCCGGTCGCCGGCGTCGAGCGAACCCGAGATGTGATAGGCGACTTCCAGCATGCCCGGCGCGGTGCTTGCCAGCGAATCGAAGAAGCCGGGGGTGCCGTCGGGATAGACGTAGAGATTGCCAAGATGGATATCGCCGTGGATGACGCATTGCGGCAGGCTGCGGGAGAAGTCCGTCATCTTGCGCCAGGACCGCTTCACCCAGTCGGGATCGTGGAAGTGCACCGACGAGGCTGCGCCGCGCGGTGCGGAGATGAAGCGGCTCCAGTTCTCCGGCTCCATGTAGTGCTCGAAGAAGGGCTGCATGATGCCGAAGAATTCGAACAGGTCGCCCCATTTGCGGCCCGGCGCCAGCTCGGGACTGTTCCAGCTCCTGGCGTGGAAGCGGGCCAGGACGGTGAGGCGGCGGGCGACTTCCTCGTGAGTCTGGGGGCGCAGCACGGTGCAGAAGGTGACGCCCCGCTGCTTGAGGTCCTCCATCAGGACGATGCCCTGCTTCCGCTCGGCGTCGTAGTCGGCGAAATAGCAGGTCGGGCTGGGCAGAGGCATTTCGGGGAAGACGTCGCGATAGGCGCGGGCCTCGCGCTCGAACATCTGGTCCATGCCGACGGCGCGGCTGTGCGGCTCGAAGCCGCCCTTGAGGATCATGATCTCGGGAAGGCCGGCGGCCTTGCCGGGCTCGTCGAACTCGAGCTTTAGCCGGATCTTCGTGGTCGTGCCGCGGACCATGTCGACGATCTCGACCCCGCGCACGGTCACGCCCGGCTGGCGTACCGCCAAAGCCGACGTCAGCCATTCGGGCGTGATCTCGGCAAAGTCGATCGGCAGCGGGAAATGGCTTCCGTTGCTCAAGGGCGTCCTCCGGTCTGTTCTTGTCGCTACTTCTGGCACGCCCGGCTCGCGCTGGCGAGATGCCGCGGCACGCTGAGTGGCCCTTGGCCGCGGCTTGGCCCATCTCAGCGCCTGGGCGATGGGAAGCGCTGCCTTCGGGCGATGATGGAAAGGCGTCGCCGGGGAACTTGCCGTCGGCCGCCATCGCGTGCGCGGCGGGATCGAAGGCAGGGCCGGAGCGGCTCGTCGCAGCAAGGGCACGACTCACGCCGGGATGTGCCGTCCGGGCGGTGTCACGCCTGTTCGCAGGCTCAATCGTCAAGACGATCGTAACCATCTGGGAGTCATGCTTCGGGCCACCATCGAAGTGGTAGTCCCCTTGCAGACCTCCGCGGGCATTGTGCCCCTTTCGCTCGCGGAGGTCCCTTCTTCCACTCCTCGAAGGTCGGGCAGGCCCGGCCAGGAAGGCAGGAACGAACGGATGGCTCTGACTCGCGAGCACGTCGACTGGGCAGCCGCCCTGCTGGTGGAAAAGCACCACGGCACGGGCGGCGAGCGCTTCATCGCCGAGCGGATCGGTCAACTGGTGATCGAGGACGATATCGCCGGCGTGGAGATGTGGCTGCGCATTTCCCGGTGCTTCGAACGGCTGCAGCAGCGCAGTTCGAAATTGTGACGGCGCGACCGCCGGGCCTTATCCGCCTAACCCTGCCGCCAATGCCGTTGCGCCCACCAGCAGCCCGGCCTCGGTGACGTAGCCGGTCACCAGTTCGGCCGGGGTGATGTCGAAGGCGGGATTGCGGGCGGCCGAGCGGGTAACGGCGATGCGGCGCAGCGTGCCGCTCTCGTCGGGGCCGCTGACCAGCCGCACTTCGTCGGCCGACCGTTCCTCGATCGGCACGTCGGCTCCGGTTGGCGTGGCGGGATCGTAAGTGCTCGAAGGCAGGGCGACGTAGAACGGGATGCCGTGAGCCCTGGCAGCCAGCGCCTTCAGATAGGTGCCGATCTTGTTGCAGACATCGCCGTTGGCCGTGACCCGGTCGGTGCCGACGATGACCATGTCGACTTCGCCGCGCTGCATCAGCAGGCCGCCGGCATTGTCGGCGATCATGCTGTGCGGCACGCCATGGGCATCGAGCTCGAAGGCGGTCAGTGCACCCTGGTTGCGCGGCCGGGTCTCGTCGACCCAGACGTGGAGCGGCAGGCCGCGGTCATGCGCGAGATAGAGCGGCGCGGTCGCCGTGCCCCAGTCGACAGTGGCGAGCCAGCCGGCGTTGCAGTGAGTCATCACCTGCACCGGCTCTCCGCGCTTGCGCTCGGCGATCGCCTGCAGCAGCGGCAGGCCGGCGTCGCCGATCGCCCGGTTCATGGCGACGTCCTCGTCGCAGATCGCCGCCGCTTCGGCATAGGCGGCGGCGGTGCGCGCGTCCGGCGCCAGGGGGGCGACGGCGGCGCGTACCCGTTGCAGCGCCCAGCGCAGGTTCACGGCGGTGGGACGGGCTTCGGCCAGCAGGCTGACCGCACGGTCCAGCCCTTCGTTGGAAGCGTCGTGCCGCAGCGCCAGCGCAAGGCCGTAGGCGGCGACCGCGCCGATCAGGGGAGCGCCCCGAGTCGCCATGTCGGCGATGGCATGGGCGGCCTCGTCCGGCGTGCGCAGCGTCATCCGCTCGACCGCCCAGGGCAAGTGCCGCTGGTCGAAGATGCCGACGCTCCAGCCGTCGGGCTCGAGCCAGACCGAACGGCAGTGCGCGCCTGCGATCTTCAAGCCGCTACCCCTTGCGGCAGGATCGCGTCGAAGCTGTCGACCGCCGGAAAGGTGCCGTCGTGCGCCATGCCCTCGCGGGCCAGCAGCATCACGTCGAGCCCCGCCGCCCGCGCCGCCGCGAGTTCTGCCGCGACGTCGGACAGGAACAGGATATCACCCGGCGCCGTGTCGATGGCCCTGGCGATCGCGGCATAGGACGCCGCTTCCTTCTTGCCGCCGACGGCGGTGTCGAAATGTCCGGAGAACAGCGGGGTGAGGTCGCCGAAGTCGCTGTGGCCGAACAGCAGCTTCTGCGCGCCGACGGAGCCGGAGGAATAAACGTAGAGCCGGATGCCCTGGTGGTGCCAGCGCCTCAGCCCTGCGGCGGCATCGGCATAGACGTGGCCCTTGAGCACGCCCTCGGCGAAGCCCTCGGCCCAGATCAGGCCCTGCAGGTCCTTGAGCGGTCCGATCTTGCGGTCGGCGTCGTGCCATTCCAGCAGCTTGGCTACGCAGCCGGCGGTGTCGAGGTCGCCGCTGCCCGCTTCTGCGCGCACCGCGGCGAGTATCTCCGCCACGGCGGCGGGATGCGCGGCGACGTAGTCGGCAAGGCGCGCCCGCGAATAGGGAAACAGCACCTCGTGGACGAATGCGATGCTCGAGGTCGTGCCTTCTATGTCGGTAACGATGGCCCTGGGGGCCGCGGCATCGGTCACTGCGCACCTTCGTAAAGCGGGATGGCTCCGGCGATGTCGTCGCCGGTGTAGCGCGCGACCCAGCCCTCGGGCGTGGTGAACAGGCGGATCGCGGTGAAGAACGGCCGCGCACCGGTGTCGAACCAGTGGAGCGTGCCGGCGGGCAGCAGGATCAGGTCGCCGGCCGTGCATTCCAGCGCATGCACTTTGCCGCCGCTGCGGATATAGAACAGTCCGGCACCTTCGACGAAGAAGCGGACCTCGTCGTCGTCGTGGGTATGCTCGGCCAGGAACTTCGCGCGCAGCTCGCGGCGCTGGGGGTGGTCGGGCGTGACGCGGATGACGTCGCAGGACTTGTAGCCGCCGGCGGCTTCGAGCCGGGCGATGTCGTCGGCATAGGCGGCGAGGATGTCGGCGTCCTCAGGGCTGTCCGGCAGCGTTGCGCCGGCCTGCCAGCGTTCCAGCGTCACCCCGGCCGGCTTCAGCATCGCGGCGATGGCGGCGTGGTCGCGGATGGTCTCGCCCTCGGCGAACGGCTCCTCGTCGTCGTACAAGGTCAGCACCGTCATCCTGTCACTCCCCTAAGCTTCATCGCTTCCCATTCGCAGGCGATCAGGAATTCGCAGGCTTCGACGACGTTCTCCGCCGCTGCGATGGTCGGGCCCCAGGCGTAGAGGCCGTGGCCAGCTATATAGAAGGCGGGCAGCAATGGCGACTGCCCGGCCAGCAGCGGTCGCAGCCTGGCCGCCAGCGCGGGCATGTCCTGGCTGTTTTCGACCAGCGGCATGGCGATGCTGGTGTCGTGCGTGCCGGTTCCGGGGAAGATCTTGAGCAGTTCGTAGCCAGACAGGACGATGGCATCGGCTCCGGCCAGCCCCCGGCTGAGCACCGTGCCGGCGACCGAATGGGTGTGCAGCACTGCCCCGGCGCCGGGATCGACTGCATAGACCAGGCAATGCAGCAGCGTTTCCGCCGAGGGCCGGTTGCCGTCGAGCGGCACGCCCTCCGCCGAAACGCGCATCACCTCGCCTGCAGTCAGCCGCCCCTTGTGCGCGCCCGAGACGGTTATGGCGATGCTGCCGTCGCCGAGCAGTACCGAATAGTTGCCTGCCGTCGCGGGCGCGAGGCCGCGCCCATCCAGGCGCCGGCCGGTCTCGACGATCGCCGATGCGGCAGCGGCGAAATCGGTCACGCTGCCGGCTTGCTCGCTTTCGCCTTGGCGGCCCGCGGCTTGCGAGGCTTCTTCGCGGCGGGCTGCGGCTCGCCTGCGGGCTTGGCCGCCGGCTTCTCCTTGCCGCCGTCGTCGGGGGCGGCGAAGACGTCTTCGCCCTTGCCCTTCTTGCCGATCGCATACTTGTACATGACGTAGAAGGAAGCTCCAGCCAACGTCCAGCGAAGCAGTTTCATATCTGTAACTCCTGGGTTCACGATGTCCGGCAGCGCCGGCCGCTTACCTCTCCCGGCGGGCTCCCTAGCCGAGTTTGCGTCTGGGTAGAACCACCAAGTGCTTGTCTCACGTCATCCCGGGTCAAGCCCGCTTTGAGGGTCGATACTGCGCCAGCGCGTCGTTCACTCTCTCCCGCGCGGCGCCGAGCGGATCGGTCTCGCCCATGATGCGGAAGCTGCCGTTCAACGTGAAGAAGCAGTGGCCGTGCACCGTCGCCAGCAGCGAACGGGCGAGGGCAGGGGCCTTTCCGGCGTGCTCGGGGCGGACGGCGGCGGCGATCTCGCGCACGACCACGGCGGTGATGTCGTTGACCTTGCGCTGGTAGTCCTCGGGCGGCGGCTCGTCGTCGGGCAGGCGGAAGTCGTAGAGCGCGGTCCAGGCATGGCGATGGACCACGGCGAATTCGAAATAGGCGTCGATGGCGATTCGCAGCCGGTCGCCCGTCGCCTCGTGCAGCCGGCTCTCGAGGTAGTCGAGCCACAGGTCCAGGGTGCGGCCGTTGATCGCCAGCACCAGCTGGTCGTAAGTGCCGAACACGTTGTAGAGCGTGCCGATCGAATAGCCGATGCGCTTGGCCACTTCGCGCGCGGAAAACCGCGCGAAGCCGACCTCGCTGATCTGGCGATGCCCTTCCGCGACGATCATCTCGCGCAGTTCCGGGCGGCTGTGATCGGATCTTCGGCCCACTGGTGTCCTTCGGTCTTGTGCACACATCCGATCCTCCCCTGGAAGGGGAGGTGGCAGCCCGTAGGGCTG
>CAUJJI010000218.1 GCA_963205265.1 Pseudomonadota bacterium | reverse complement strand
GCGCAAGCCCGCATTCGCCAGCGGGGGTTGAGCTGTGCCTGCTTAAGATCCTCCCCCATGGGGGGAGGGGGACCGCCGGCGTAGCCGGGGGTGGAGGGGTGTCCCCCTCCGATCCAACGCTGACACCCCTCCGTCATTCGCTACGCGAATGCCACCTCCCCTGCAGGGGGAGGAGCTGGAGTGCCCGTCAGGTTGAGGATCGCGGCATAGTCCTCGGGCGAAACCGGTTCAGCGGTCATGCGTTCCCCTTCACACTTCGGCCGCGGCGGCGACCGCCGTCGGCTCCGCGCTTGCCGCCCTGGGATGCAGCCGCAGATAGGGGACAAGCAGCATGATCCCCACGGCGAGGCAGACGAAGGTGACGAAGATCGCGTCGTAGTTGCCGGTCACGTCGAAGATCAGGCCGAAGATCGGCGGCGTCGCCAGCAGCGCCGAAAGCACCACCAGGTTGAGCGTCCCCGAAACCCGGCCGACGACCTCCTGGCCGAAGATCCGCGGGATCAGCAGCCCCTGCATCGGCACCATCACTCCGCCGAACAGGCCGATCAGGCCGACTCCCAGGAAGATCATCGGATAGCCCAGCTCCGCCCCGATCAAGCAGGCCATGCCGCTGGCGAAGCCGGCGACGCTGAGGAAGATCAGGCTGCGCGGATTGAGCTTGTCGGCGATCGCGGCGAAGGCCAGCTTGGCGATGAAGCCGCCGCCGGCATAGACCGAGATCAGCAGCGACGCGCTGGTCGGCGTCACCCCCTGGTCGATCGCCAGCGGCATGAGGTTGGTCACCATGCCGAGCATCCCCGACATGACCACGGCGCAGATCGCGCCGAGGATCCAGAAGGCGGGATCGGCAACCAGTTCGCGCGCGGAAAAGGCGACCGGCGCCGCTTCGGGCCGCGCGCCTTCCGCACCGATGGCCATCCCGTCGGGATGCAGCCCGCGCTGCGCCGGACGATCGACCACGGCCAGCACCGCGGGGATCGTCGTCAGCGCCAGGATCAGCGCCAGCAGGCGCATCGCCTCGCGCCAGTGGAAATGATCGAGCAGCAGCTGCGTCAGCGGCGGATAGACGAAGCCGCCCAGCGCCACCCCCGAGATGGCGATGCCGAGCGCCGTGCCGCGGCGCTTCACGAACCAGCGCGACAGCAGCACCGTCGCCGCCATGGGGCCGAGGAGGATGTTCACCGGCGCCATGAACAGCGCGTAGATCACCAGGACCTGGGTGAAGGTGGTCGCGAAGGACAGGGCGACATAGCCGGTGACGATCAGCGCCGTGCCGATCGCCATCAGCAGCCGTACCGAGACGCGGTCCATCAGCGTGCCGAACAGCGGCGACGTGAGGCCGGCGACCAGCGACATGATCGTCATCGTCAGCATCAGCACCATGCGGCTGGGGTGGAATTCCGCGCCCAGCGGCACCGCGATGACGCTGTAGCCCGAGCTGACCATCGCGGCGGCGGCCATCATCGCCAGGCTGGCGGCGACCTGGCGCCAGCCGACGGCAAATCCTGAAGGCATCGACGATCCTCTCCTTGTCTGTCGTTGCCGCAGCTTATCGCCCCATTCGCGCCGGATTGGAAAGCGCGATCTGCGCAAGACCGCGTGACCGACGAAGACGAGGCTCTAAACCCCTGCTCAACCATTCTCCTGTAGGTTCGCCGCCGAAACTGCTGGAGACATGCTGGTGGACAGCATCACCATCGACGGCCTGGACGAGCACGAATTCCGTCGCTCGATCGAGAACATGCTGCGCCATGGCGAGGTCGACAGCGCGGCCGCGAGGCTGCGCGCGCTGCTCGAACCCTATGCCGGCGAAGGCGGGATCCTGCCCGCGCGCTTCCTCGGCATCTCCGCGCGCGACGTGACGATCACCGGCTGGGAACGGCTGGCGGACCGCATCGACGGCTACGACCGGCCGCCGCACCGCGTCTCCGCGCTCAGCATAGCCGTGACCGACGCCGATCCCGAAGGCCACGTCGCGAGGCCAGACGAAGAGGGTCGCCTGAAGCCGCAGATCGAGACCGGGTTCTACTGCGACGAAGCCTATCCGTTCTCGGAAGCCGACCGCAACGACCTGCTCGACGGCTACTCGCTCTACGGCTGCGAGTGGCAGGGCAATTTCGAGGCGAGCGATTCGACGCTGGCGGTCGAAGGCATCGACGATCTCTACGGCGCGCTCGCTCTGCTCGAAGCCCGCCTGCTCAACAGCCGGGCCCCCAGCATCGACGAGATCTGCGCAGGTTCGGTGGGGGCGTGCTACCTCTCGGTGCTGATCCACCAGGCGGTGCGCGACAGGATCAGGAGCGACGGGCTGCCGCGCGCACTGTGCGTCATGGCCGGCAGCAACGGCGTCTACCCCTATTTCGACGCGCCGGTGATCAGCAGTGAAGAGTATCGGGAGAACTTTGCCGTGACCACTCTCGATGCCGCGCCGACGCGCCTTGCCGACAGCGGCGAGGCCGAGACGGCGCTGATAGCCGACGGCGACTACGAAAGCCTGCTGAGCATCCACAGCCGCAAGGGCAAGAAGAAGCCGGTCCTCGTGCTCGACGCGGCAGAAGTCGCCAACAAGGCCCGCGAGGAAGAACTGGCCGCTGCCGCCGCGGCCCAGGTGACCGACGTCGCCAAGCATACGGCGATCAACCTGCTGAAGGACCTGGAGACCTATTACACCTCGGAAGCGGAGGAACCGTTCGGGCATGCCGCGAGCGCCGGCGAGGCCGAGTACTTCGAGAGCATGGCGGCCTCGACCGAGGCCGACGACGGGCTGGTCGACGAGTCCCCCGACGAGCAGCCGACTGTCGCCTTTTCGGGCGAGCCGCCCGCTGTCGAGGAAAGGCCGGCCGACTTGCCGGCGCTGCCCGACGAGCCGGCAGCCTGGGATGTCGAGGAAGCGGCAGCACCCGCCGTCACACCCCTGCCCGAACCGATCGCCGCCCCCCTGTTCGAGCCGGCACCGCCGCCGGTCGCGGACCAGGGCGCCGAGCCGATTGCCGAGCCGATCGCCGAACCGATCGCCGAGCCGATTGCCGAGCCGGCGTTCGAGGCAGCGGCAGCGCCCGAGCTGCAGTTCGAACCCCCGGCAGTGCATTTCGCACTCCCGGAATCCGATCCGCCCGCGCCCCCGGTCCCGAACGTACAGCCGCCCGCGGCAAAGGCCGGCCATCACCTGCGCGCCCGCATCTCCCAGTCGGAAGAGACCCAGACGACCTTTGCCCAGGTCGTCGTCGCCTGGCTGCATTGGCTGGTCGAGCGGTTGGGGCGCGGGCGCCGGGCCCGGCGCGACTGATCACCGGTCCGGTGCCCGGGAAAGCCTAGAATGCTTCCGAGTCGCCGGATGAATCCATCCAGCTAGAAATCACTTTAGGCGACGCGGTACTGGCCCTGGCCGCCGGGGACGCCGTCCTTGCTGCAGCCGTCGACCGCGGGCACTTCGTCGCGGCAGGCGCTGGCGGCAGCGGCGATGAGGCGGTCCTGCTCGTCCGCCGGCATGCGCTCCCAGCCGTTGCGGCCGAGCCGCTCGAGCGGGCGGTAGCGCACCTTGTACTGCATCCGCGTCGAGCCTTCGACCCAGTAGCCGAGGTAGACGTAGGCCAGGCCCATGGCGGTGGCGCGGCGCATGTGATCGAGGATGATGTAGTTGCCGAGCCCGCTGCGGGACTCGTGGTCGGGATCGTAGAAGCTGTAGATCATCGACAGCCCGTCGGCCTGGCGATCGGTCAGGCAGGCGCCGACCAGCCGGCCGGGCCGTTCGCCGTCGGGCGACGGCTCGCGGTATTCGATGATGTAGCTGGTGACGGGCGTATGCTCGACCATGTCGGCGAAATCGACTTCGTCCATCGTCGCCATGCCGCCGCCGGGATGGCGCACGCCGAGGTAGCGCTGGAGCAGTTCGAACTGCTCGCCCGTCGACCAGGGCCGGCAGGTCGTCGCGACGAGATCGTCGTTGCGCCTCAGGTTGCGCTTCTGCGTTGCCGAGGGCGCGAACTCGCTTGCCACCACGCGCACCGAGACGCAGGCGGAGCAGGCGATGCACGAG